>NZ_MOWM01000262.1 GCF_016082275.1 Variovorax sp. E3 | reverse complement strand
CGCCCGCGCATCAACCGGCGGCGCCTTCGTCGGCGCCCGACACCGGCGCGCCCGCGCTGCAGATGCCCACCGCGCGCCGCGGCAACTCGGCCACGCCTTCGCTCGACCAGTACACGGTCGACATGACGCAGCTCGCGCGCGACGGCGCCATCGACCCCATTCGCGGACGCGACGGCGAGATCCGCCAGATCATCGACGTGCTGCTGCGCCGCCGCCAGAACAACCCCATCCTCACGGGCGAGGCCGGTGTCGGCAAGACCGCCGTGGTCGAGGGCTTCGCGCAGCGCGTGGTGCAGGGCGACGTGCCGCCCGCGCTGCGCCAGGTGTCGGTACGCTCGCTCGACCTGGCGCTGCTGCAGGCCGGCGCCGGCGTGAAGGGCGAGTTCGAGAACCGGCTCAAGTCGGTCATTGCCGAGGTCAAGGCCTCGCCCACGCCGGTCATTCTGTTCATCGACGAGGCGCACCAGCTCATCGGCGCGGGCGGCGCCGAGGGCCAGGGCGACGCGGCCAACCTGCTCAAGCCCGCGCTCGCGCGCGGCGAGCTGCGCACCGTCGCCGCCACCACGTGGGCCGAGTACAAGAAGTACGTGGAGCGCGACCCCGCGCTCGCGCGCCGCTTCCAGGTGGTGAAGGTCGAGGAGCCCAGCGAAGAGGTCGCCATCGACATGCTGCGCGGCATGGTCGAGACGCTGGAGAAGCACCACGGCGTGGAGATCGTCGACGACGCGGTGCGCGAGGCCGTCAAGCTCTCGCACCGCTACATCACCGGCCGCCAGTTGCCCGACAAGGCCATCAGCGTGCTCGACACCGCCTGCGCGCGCGTGGCCATCGGGCAGAACGGGCTGCCGGCCGAGCTGGAGTCGGCCGTGCGCGACATCGCCACGGCCGAGAGCGAGCTGCGCGTGCTGCGCCACGAGGCCGCCACCGGCGGCGACCACCAGGACGCCATCGCCACGCTCACCGAGCGGCTGGGCACGCTGCGCCAGAAGCACAAGCGCCTGTCCGACAAGGTCGACGAAGAAAAGCATGCGGTGATGGAAATCGTCGCGCTGCGTCGCAAGATCGCCGACAGCCTGCGCGACAACGCGCCGCCGCCCGACGAGGAGAACGAGCCCGCGCTGCTCACCGCCGCGCTGCGCCGCCTGGAGAAGGGCCTCGAAGCGCTGCAGAGCGACGAGCCCATGGTGCCGGTGTGCGTCGACGGCGTGATGGTGGCCGAGGTGATCTCCGGCTGGACCGGCATCCCGGTCGGCAAGATGATGACCGACGAGCTGCACACCGTGCTCAACCTGAAAGAGAAGCTGGCCGAGCGCGTGGTCGGGCAGGACGACGCGCTCGACGCCATCGCGCGGCGCGTGCGCACCTTCCGCGCCGACCTGGACGACCCCGGCAAGCCCGTGGGCGTGTTCATGCTGGTGGGCCCGAGCGGCGTGGGCAAGACCGAGACCGCCTTTGCGCTGGCCGACCTGCTGTACGGCGGCGAGCGCAACGTCATCACCGTGAACATGAGCGAGTTCCAGGAGGCGCACACCGTCTCCAGCCTGAAGGGCGCGCCGCCCGGCTACGTGGGCTACGGGCGCGGCGGCGTGCTGACCGAGGCCGTGCGCCGCCGGCCCTACAGCGTGGTGCTGCTCGACGAAATGGAGAAGGCCCACCCCGACGTGCTGGAGCTGTTCTTCCAGGTGTTCGACAAGGGCACCATGGAAGACGGCGAAGGCGTGCAGATCGACTTCAAGAACACGCTGATCCTGCTCACCTCCAACGCCGCGCAGGACGTGATCACCCAGGCCTCGCAGGGCGGCCAGCGGCCCGACGCCGAAGCGCTGGTGGAGCGGCTGCGCCCCGAGCTGCTCAAGCAGTTCAGCCCCGCCTTCCTGGGCCGGCTGGCGCTGGTGCCCTACCACCACCTGGGCGACGAACAGATCCGCAGCATCGTGAGCCTGAAGCTGGGCAAGCTGGCGCGGCGCTTCGCGCTGAACCACCACGCCGACTTCACCTGGGACGCGCAGGTCGAAGACGCCATTACCGCGCGCTGCACCGAGGTGGACAGCGGCGCGCGCAACATCGACCACATCCTGGCGCACGCGGTGCTGCCCGAGCTGTCGCGCCAGGTGCTGGAGCGCATCTCGATGGCGGCCGCATTCAGCGCGGTGCACATGGGCGTGGACGGCGACGGTGCGTTTGCCTTCGGCTTCGAGCCGGCGGCGCTGAGCCGATGAACATGCGCGAGGGCTTCACCCAGCACGCCGCCTTCCTGGCGGTGCGGACCGTGCTCGCGGACGACGAGCTGCTGCTCGACGCCTTCCAGGCCAGCGAGGGCATGTCGCGGCTGTTCGCCTGCACGCTCACCATGCGCGCGAGCTCGGACACGTTGGTGGCCGCCGACCTGATCGGCACCTCGGTCACCGCGATACTGCAGCGGCCCGACAAGGATGCGCGCTTCTTCAACGGCATCGTCTCGCGCTTCACGTACCTGGGCAGCGACCGCGACTTTGCCACCTACACGCTGGAGCTCGTGCCGCGCTTGTGGCTGCTCACGCTGGGCCGCGACCGCGTGATCTACCAGAACCTGAGCACGCCCGAGATCCTGCAGCAGGTGCTCGCGGCCTTCGACGTGAGCTTCGAGGCGCAGCTGCAGGGCACCTACGCCAAGCGCGAGTACTGCGTGCGCTACGACGAGACGGCCTTCGACTTCGTCTCGCGCCTGATGGAAGAGGAAGGCATCTTCTATTTCTTCAGATTCGCGGAAGACACCCACACGCTGGTGCTGGCCGACGACAAGTCGGCGTACGCGCCCTGCCCGCACGCCGAAACGCTCCTGGTGCGCAGCGGCGAGCAGCACTTCGCGCACGCCCATGCAGTGACCCGCTTCGAGTCCGAGGCGCGCCTGGTGACCAAGTCGCACACGGTGGACGACTACGACTTCCTCAAGCCCGCCACCAGCCTGCTGGCCAAGCGCGAAGCCGACAGCGGGCGCGGCGCCGACTACGAATACCCCTCGCGCGCGGCGCCGACCGGCGCCGATGCGCGCGCGCGCATCCGGCTGGAAGCGCACCAGGCCAGCAGCCAGTCGGGCCGCGGCGACAGCCACTGCCACTACCTGACGCCGGGCACCACCTTCACGCTGGCGGAGCATCCGCGCGCGGACCTCAATGCGTCGCACGTGGTGTTCGCCGTGCACCACCACGCCGCGAACGAGCACTACCGCAACAGCTTCGAGACGCTGCCGCCCAACACGCCCTTCCGCCCGCCGCGCCTCACGCCGCGCCCGGTGGTGGCGGGCAGCCACACGGCGAGGGTCGTCGGGCCCGGCACGGAAGAAATCTGGACCGACGAGCACGGCCGCATCAAGGTGCAGTTCCCGTGGGACCGCGCGGGCAAGCTCGACGACAAGAGCTCGTGCTGGATGCGCGTCTCGCAGATGTGGGCCGGCGAGGGCTGGGGCGCGCTGTTCATTCCGCGCGTCGGGCAGGAGGTGGTGGTGAGCTATGTCGACGGCGACCCCGACCGCCCGCTGGTGTCGGGCAGCGTCTACAACGGCACGCACGCCACGCCGGTCGGGCTGCCGGGGGCGTCCACGCAGAGCACGATCCTGTCGCACTCGACGCCGGGCGGCGCGGCGGGCAACGAACTGCGCTTCGAGGACAAGAAGGACGCCGAAGAGCTCTACATGCATGCGCAGAAAGACATGCGCACCGAGATCGAGAACGACCTGACCACCACCGTGATGGCCGGCAACGAGCTGCACACCGTCACCAAGGGCAATCGCACCATCAAGGTCGACATGGGCAACGAGACCCATTCGGTGAAGGGCACGCGCGCGCTCGACGTCACGGGCAACGAGACGCACGGCAACAAGGCCAACTTCACGCAGACCGTGACGGGCAACTACGAGCTCAAGGTCACGGGCAACCTGGTGATCGACGTGACGGGCACGCTGCTCATCAAGTCGGCGCAGACGCTCGACCTGAAGGCCGGCACCGACCTGGGCGCCAATGCCGGCGTCAACTTCAAGGCCGAGGCCGGGGTGGCGCTGTCGGCCAAGGGCGGCGTGTCGCTGTCGAACGAGGCGCCGTCGATCAGCAGCAAGGCCTCGGGCATGAACGCGGTCGAGGGTGGTGGCATGGTCACGCTCAAGGGCGGGCTGGTGAAGATCAACTGATTGCGCGCGATGGACCTTTCTTCCCTCCCCTTGAAAGACCCGGCCCCGGTGCCGCAGGCCGTGGTGCGCGAGGCGCTCGACGCCGGCGGCCGGACGGTGGCGCGCGCATCCTTCCTGGGCGACCTGCCGCACGGGCCCATGCAGGTGTTCTCGGCCACGGGCAAGCCCAGCCTGGAGGCGTCCTACCAGGCCGGCGTGCCGCACGGCGCGATGCGCCTGTACGACGAGCGCGGCCAGCTGCTGCAGGACACGCAGCGCCTGGGCGGCGTGGCCGACGGCACCACGCGCAGCTACTACCCCAGCGGCAAGCTCATGCAAACGCAGCAGCATGTGCGCGGCATGCTGCACGGCGAGACCGTGGCCTATGCCGAGTCGGGCGACGTCACCGCGCGGCTGCCTTATGCGGCCGGCCGCCTCGACGGCGCGGCCAGCTACTACAACGAAGCGCGGCTGGTGCGGCGCGAGACCTACCGCGCGGGCCTGCTCGACGGCGAAGTGCTCGACTACCTGCCCGGCGGGGGCCTTGCGCAGTCGTCCATCTACGCGGCCAACGTGCTGCACGGCTTGCTGCGGCGCTTCTGGCCCAACGGCCAGCTGATGGAAGAAGTCGCCTACCGCCAGGGCAAGCCGCACGGCAGCCCGCGCCGCTTCGACGACACCGGCTGCGAGATCGTGGCCGCCGCCGCCGCGCCGGGCTTCATGAAGAGCCTGGAAAAACTCATGAGGGGGGACTGAGCCATGGGCATGCACGTCTGCATGGGGGCCACGCTGCAATGCAGCTTCGGCGCCGCGCCTTCCAACCTCGTGGTGCTGCCCGCCAGCGGCGTGCTGACCGGCGGCATGCCGGCGGCCACCATCATGGACAGCAAGCCGCTGGCCAACATCATGCCGTTCGGCACCTGCAACAGCATGTCGAACCCGATGGTGGCGGCCGCCACCGCCGCCGCGCTCGGCGCGTTCACGCCCATGCCCTGCATTCCGGTGACGGCCGCGCCCTGGGCTCCCGGCTCGCCCACGGTGCTGGTCGGCGGCATGCCCGGCCTGCAGGACAGCTCCAAGCTCGCCTGCAACTGGGGCGGCGTGATCCAGGTCGTGGTGCCGGGGCAGTTCACTTCCATGATTCCCTGAGCCCGCTCATCTTCTTCCCACCATGTCGCAATACGTTTTCACGATGAGCTCGCGCATGGTCGCCATCACGGTGACCTGCCTGGTGCTGCTGTGCGCCCTTCTGTTCCTGATGGGCGTCGAGATCGGCAAGCTGCTGGCGCCCTCGCCCGTCGCGGCCGCCGCCACGGTGCGCCCGCGCCGCTGCAAGCCCCGCCGCCTTCTTCCCCGCCTTCTTCTCCGTCTTCTCCCGCGCCCGCGCCGGCACCCGCCGCCCCCACCCCATGACCAAAGTGATTCCACGCATGTCGAACAACACACGACACCTCGCGGGCATGCACAGCGCGCTGCGGCGCCTTGCCCTTCCGACCCTGCTGGCCTTCGCCGGCCTCTGCGCGAGCGGCATCGCCGGCGCGGCGGGCGAGCGGCCCGTGGCGCAGGGCGTGCTGACCGCGCCGGCAGCCTCG
>NZ_MOWM01000261.1 GCF_016082275.1 Variovorax sp. E3 | reverse complement strand
CTCCAAAGCGGGCATCCAGCATCAAGACGAAAATTAGATGCACTTCAACTCGTACTCGATTCGGATAGTGCGGCCGCAGAAGAAAAGGCTTGTGCTCTTGGAACTCACGGCAGCAGATGATGGGTAGCGAATCTGCAACGCCTCTACATCAAGCCAGTGAAGAGCTACCTCGTCGTAGCCGCAGTCCGCCACAAACACGCCTCCACCGCCCCGCGCATCATCGACCAGCAACTCTACTAAGACCTGCATGCGCGGAGCATCAGGAACAGAGCTGGGAGCAAGCTCAAAAGCCGTGGCAAGGCCGCGCCCGTCCGGAGAAAGCAACTTTACCGAGGGCACGACAGTGGTCTTGCGACGTCGCGGTTGGCGCGGCGCCGGCTGCGGCGCGAGAAGCTTCTCCTTTAGAGCAAGAAGGACTGCGCTACGGCGTACGACGGAGGCTCCGCTCCACCTTTTGAGGTCCGTGCCGTTGTCGATGACATCGATCGCGCTCGCTTTCACTTCGCCTGCTAGACAACCGTACGTCCATTGCGTTGCAGCAAGTGCGAGCCAAAAGACAGGCCCATCGTCGACATCCTGGATCGTGGAAGATGAGGATTGCAGTAGCGCAGCCGTTGCTCTGGCTGAATCGTTGTAGCGAGCGAGCAGGTCAACGAAGTGATCGCGAACGTCGCACGCCACGTCGTCCGAGAACAGCGAAGTACTTGTGGTTCCCACGTCTAGAGATCGTTGTGAGGTGAATGGAGTGAGTATGTTCGGTTGGATTTTGGCCTACTCGCCAACACCCGCTTCTGGCCGATAGGGGCCGACCGCGATATTCCGCCTTACATCGAAAGGCACGTCTGGTCGACAGGCGTGCCCCTTGGGGTGCTAGGCGCCCTACCCACGAAGATTCGATGGCGCGCTCATGCAAGATCAGCGTCATTCCGCAGATTTTTTTACCCGCTTCCCGCTCGGGCGGTTCGGGCAATACCTTGAACCCCACATCATCGGAGTTTGCCGGGCGGTAGGCGATTGCCGCCTTGTCGAGGATGCTGACACCCGACAGGAGCGAGGCATCACCCGTCTTGGGTACGAAGGCGATGTACCTCTCGTCTTCGACAAGGAGATAGCCCCGTATCTGCACGCGCGGCTTGAGGTGGGGGAAGCCACCCTCCACGATGGTCATCTGGTTGTCGTCGCGGGTATACGGTTGCGCGATGTCGTTGAGCATGACCTTTACAGCGCGCTGCAAGCTGGTCGCTGCAGCCGCTTTCAGAGGATCACCGCCGCTGGAGGTCCAACTGTCTGTACCGACCAGGGGCCTGACTTCACCCGTGGATGCGAAATAGCGCGTTTCCCAGAGATGGCGCTTGTCGGCGCCGCTCAGTTGTACTTTCAGTATGGTGAAGGGCCGTACCTGAATGTCGTCAATGTACGACAGCAAAAGGGCGCTGGATACATTCAACTGCGTCGGGCCCGGCTTGGTGGTGAGCTTGCCGGCGAGCTGCTTTTGCCCGATGGTCGCTTCGATTTCGCTGCGCGTCTGGTCGGTGAGCTTGATGCGGAGGACTTGTTCGGTGTTGCTGACTCCCGCCGCGGAACTGTTGCTGTTTACCGCGTGGGCAATGCCCAATCCCAACAAACCAAACATCGCGACGCCGGCATTTCCGCGCTGGTGGCCGCCGACGATCACGTCGCTTTCGGGCACCCTGTAGGCGCCCAGCGGAAGATCGGTCCAACTTGAGAGTTGATCGTTGTTCACTGTGACGGCAACCGGGCCAGCTACTGCGGGAGGCGGCTTTGCTCGGTCGAAGGTGGCGCAAGCGCCAAGCGACAGGCACAGGGCCGCGATGGCGAGCTTTTGACCAAGCATTGGTAGCACAGGTATCCCCTCCAACGAGTTGTTGTCGATCGATGTAGCGAGCGGCGTAATCCGGCTAAGCCGCTGCAGTGAAGACTGGCTTTGATCGTTCGGTGCTAATGGAGGGCCGAGGCGCTCATAACATCGATTGATTTCTTTGAAATTTCGGATCTAGCCAAATTCTGCCGTATTGGCGACTGACCGCTCCTGGCCGACTGTAGTCGGCCGCGCCGCCGTCGCGAAGAGGCCTACACGGCATGACACGCTGTTCGAAAGCGGCCACTCGGAGCGCACTGGCTTTGTCTGCACCGGTTAGTCAGTGTGGAAGCTGAGTGCGAAGCACTTTTCACTCATCACTTGTTTTGTTCCTTCCTGCCAACCACATTGCGGCGGTGGCAACACAAGTAACGCAAAGAATGGTGAAAAGGAGACTGCGATGCTCAGAAGAGCTAACAGGAAAATAGACCACCCCATGGACTGCCCAGCGTATCAGTGGCATAGCAAGCAGTGCGCTCAAGGACACCCAACGCCAATCAGAAAGAGGAAAGTCAGGAACAAAATACCTAACCTTCTGAGGCCTGCTTTACTTGATTCAATCATCCGCAATCTAGTTCGGATTTCGCCTGGTGGAGCGCTTTGTGGCCGCAAATTGCCCGCTCGTTATTCGACCGGTGCGGCAGTACCGCGTCTCCATGAGGCCTCCTCGACTACCGGGTCCACGGAACAAAAGACGCTGACGCATGCATGCCCCGTGACGATAAGCCATTCTCTGCGCAGGCTCACGTACCCTTGCAGTTGAGACTCCTCGTCGAGCCATCCACCTTCTTGCACCTCGAGCACGTGAAAACCGCTCGGGAAGTGGGCCGAAGTCCAGTATCGAGCGAGATCAACTTCGTCGAGAAGGCGAAATCCCGACGCGTGACGGAAGACGACATCGAAGCCTTGCACGGTGTCATCGACCATATCGCAAGCGACCCGAACTAACAGGCCAGCGTCGTTGAAGTTCAAGCTGGCGACGTCAGATCCCCAACGGACCGGCCGCCGTTCGCTGAAGGGCTTGGCTTTAAGTTGCATGTCGATCTCAGGGATATGGACGTCCGCTATTGAACCTCTGGATCTTGTCTGTCTTGGCTTAGTAGGCACCCATGTAGTCGCGCTTGCCGATCTCAATACCGTTGTGGCGCAAGATGGCATAGGTGGTGGTCACGTGGAAGAAGAACTGCGGCAGTCCGTAGTGCAGAAGATATGCGCTTGCGTTCAGCTTCTTTTCCTTCGGAGTGCCGGGGCGCAATACGATCTCGCGACTCTCGCTTGAATCAAATTGCTCGGACTTGAAGGAGCCGATATGGGCCAAAGCCTTGGCGATCAGCGCTTGCAGGTCGGCGAAGCTGACCTCGGTGTCGGGCCAGGACGGCACCTCGGCACCAGCCAGGCGGGAGGCAATGCCCTTGGAGAAGTCCGCGGCGATCTGCACCTGACGCACCAGCGGAAACATGTCGGGAAACAGCCGCGCCTGCAACAGCGCATTCGGATCGATGTTTTTCTGCGTTGCGTGGTCTTCGGCCTTTTTGAGCACGTCGGACAGAGCGCGCAGCATCTGCTGCATGACGGGAACGGAGGCGTTGTACAGCGGGCTGGTCATGGTGAATTCGCTTTCAAAGATGGGGCACGATGGCCGGAGTTGACGTGGCAGAGGCCCTGCCGACCATGCAAGGCTAACAGCACGGGGCGAGCTGAATCGCCCCGGCTTTTGTGGCCAGCTTTTCTTCGCGTGGGTCGTTGGAGCAACCGCGTTGAAGGGCGGTTCACCAGCAAGAAGCGGATGCTCGCAGTGCCGCTACCCGCTGGCCCGAAGGCCGGGGGACATTCGCGGAGCAAGCAAGGTGCCCCGTCGGCGTGAACGCCCCCCGAAGGCGATTCGAAAGACTCAGTCCATCCAGGACCGCGCCCGGTCCAGGTGTTCACGGCATTCGCGCACCATGCGTTCCAGCAGTTCGGCACAAGTCGGAATGTCGTCGATCAGCCCGATGCACTGGCCCGCCGACACCACGCCGTTCTGCACCTCGCCCGACGCCAGCGCCGCGCGGCCGCGCGCGCCGGCCACCAGCGGGCGCACTTCTTCGAACTCGCAACCGCCGGGGCGGGTCTCCATGGCCACCACCTCTTCGGAGATGGCGTTGCGGAACACGCGCGCGGTGTTGCGCATGGTGCGGAACATCAGCTTGGTGTCGCGCTCGCTCGCATCGACCAGCGCCTGCTTGATGTTGTCGTGAATGGGCGCCTCCTGGGTCACGCAGAAGCGCGTGCCCATGTTGACGCCCTCGGCGCCCAGCGCCAGCGCGGCGGCCATGCCGCGCCCGTCGGCGATGCCGCCCGACGCGATGATCGGAATGCGCAGCTTGCGCGCGGCGATGGGCAACAGCACGAGGCCGGGCACGTCGTCTTCGCCCGGATGGCCCGCGCACTCGAAGCCGTCGACCGACACCGCGTCCACGCCATTGCGTTCCGCCGACAGCGCATGGCGCACCGAGGTGCACTTGTGCACGATCTTCACGTCGTGGCGCTTCAGCGCCTCGATGAAGTCCTTCGGGCTGTTGCCCGCGGTCTCCACGATCTTCACGCCGCTGTCGATGATGGCCTGCACGTACTCGGCATACGGCGGCGGCTTCACCGCCGGCAGGATCGTGAGGTTCACGCCGAAGGGCTTGTCGGTGAGCGTGCGCGTGCGCGCGATTTCATTGCGCAGGTCGTCGGGCGTGGGCTGCGTGAGCGCGGTGACGATGCCCAGGCCGCCGGCGTTCGACACGGCCGCGGCCAGCTCGGCGCGGCCCACCCATTGCATGCCGCCCTGGATGATGGGGTAGCGGATGCCGAGCAGTTCGGTGATGCGGGTCTTCATCTCTGTCGTTGCCTCTGGCTTACAGCGCCTTCACCAGTTCCGGCACGGCCGTGAACAGGTCGGCCACGAGGCCGTAGTCGGCCACGCTGAAGATCGGCGCCTCTTCGTCCTTGTTGATCGCCACGATGACCTTCGAGTCCTTCATGCCGGCCAAGTGCTGGATCGCACCCGAGATGCCCGCTGCGATGTACAGCTGCGGCGCCACGATCTTGCCCGTCTGGCCCACTTGCCAGTCGTTCGGGGCGTAGCCTGCGTCCACGGCTGCGCGGCTGGCACCCAGGCCGGCGTTCAGCTTGTCGGCCAGCGGGGCCATCACTTCGGTGAACTTCTCGGCGCTGCCCAGGGCGCGGCCGCCCGAGACGATGATCTTGGCAGCCGTCAGTTCGGGGCGTTCGCTCTTCGTGACTTCACGGCCCACGAAGGCGCTCTTGCCGCTGTCGGCCACGCCTTCAGCCGTTTCGACCGCTGCGCTGCCACCGGTGGCAGCGGCGGCGTCGAAGCCGGTCGTGCGAACGGTGATCACCTTGGTCGCATCGCTGCTCTGCACGGTGGCGATCGCGTTGCCGGCGTAGATCGGGCGCTCGAAGGTGTCGGGGCTGTCGACTTTGGTGATGTCGCTGATTTGCGCGACGTCCAGCTTGGCGGCCACGCGAGGAGCCACGTTCTTGCCGTTGGCGGTCGAGGGGAACAGGATGTGGCTGTAGTTGCCTGCAATCGCCAGCACTTGGGCGGCGACGTTCTCAGCGAGGTTTTCGGCGAGGCTCGGGCTGTCGGCTGCGATGACCTTGGAGACACCGGCGATCTGGGCAGCGGCCTTCGCGGCTTCAGCTGCGTTCGCGCCTGCGACAAGAACGTGCACATCACCACCGCAAGCCAGCGCGGCAGTCACGGTGTTCAGGGTCGCCGGCTTGATGCTGGCGTGGTCGTGTTCTGCAATGACGAGTGCGGTCATTTCATTTCTCCTTTGCGGCGATTTGCGGCGCGCAATTCAATGCGTCTTTTGGGGGAACACCGCGGAACCGGCTTTGCCGGGCCGCTGGTGTTGCCCCCGGAAGGGGGTTGGCGTAGCGACACGAAGTGCGCGAAGCTTGGGGGCGAGTCAGATGACTTTCGCTTCG
>NZ_MOWM01000260.1 GCF_016082275.1 Variovorax sp. E3 | reverse complement strand
GCTGTGCGCGCCGGCGGACGCGGCCAGCCGGCTCGCCTCCGTCCAGCCCGCCACGCCCAGCCCGAGCGACAGCAGCGCGGCCGCGCTGGTCGCGCCGAACACGCGCTGGCGCACCGGAATGCGGCGCAGCTGCGCCAGCGGGTTCATCCAGCCGCGCTGGACCACCTGGCCCTGCTGCAGCGCGATGCCCTTGGCGTCGCCTTCGCGCATGCGGCGATACAGCGCGTCGGCCTCGACCACTTCGGCGCGACCGGGCCGGCTGCGCACGGACATGTAGCCCTGCACGCGCCCGTCGCGGCGGATCGGCGTGACGTTGGCCAGCACCCAGTAGAAGTCGCCGTTGTTGCGGCGGTTCTTGATGAGGCCGTCCAGGGCAGGCCCTGGCCCAGCGTTTCCCACAGGTCGGCGAAGGCCTCGGGCGGCACATCGGGGTGGCGCACGATGTTGTGCGCCTTGCCCATGAGCTCGGCCACCGTGTAGCCGCTGGCCTCGACAAAGGCGGGATTGACGTAGGTGATGCGACCCTTCAGGTCGGTGCGGGACACCAGGGCGGCGTCCTTCGGGAGTTCGTACTCGTTGGCGGTGACGGGCAAATTGACGCGCATGGTCCTGTCGCCGTTCTCAGGCCAGGGCCAGCTGGTTGCGGCCGAGGCGGAACACGCCGACGACCTGCGAAAGGCTGCCTGCCTGCTCCTGCAGCGACTGCGCGGCGGCCGAAGCCTCTTCGACCAGCGCGGCGTTCTGCTGCGTCACCTGGTCCATCTGCGTGATGGCCTGGTTGATCTGCTCGATGCCCGAGGTCTGTTCCTGGCTCGCGGCCGTGATCTCGCCCATGATGTCGGTCACGCGCTTCACGCTGCCGACGATTTCGTCCATGGTGCGGCCGGCCTCTTCGACCTGCTTGCTGCCCTCTTCGACCTTCTCCACGGAGTCGCCGATGAGGGTCTTGATTTCTTTCGCCGCTGCGGCCGAGCGTTGCGCCAGGCTGCGAACTTCCGATGCGACCACTGCGAAGCCACGACCTTGCTCACCAGCGCGTGCAGCTTCCACCGCCGCGTTCAGCGCCAGGATGTTGGTCTGGAAAGCGATGCCGTCGATGACACCGATGATGTCGACGATCTTTTTCGAGGACGCGTTGATCGAGCCCATGGTGTCGACCACTTGGGACACGACACTGCCGCCCTTGACCGCGACTTCCGACGCCGACACCGCCAGCTGATTCGCTTGCCGTGCGTTGTCCGCGTTCTGCTTCACCGTCGAAGTCAGCTCCTCCATCGAAGCCGCCGTCTGCTCCAGCGAACTCGCCTGCTCTTCGGTGCGCGAAGACAGGTCCTGGTTGCCCGACGCGATCTGGCTGGAAGCCGTCGCGATCGTGTCCGTGCCCGTGCGCACCTCGCCCACCACCTTGGCCAGGCTCTCGTTCATGTTCTTCAGTGCCTGCATCAGCTGGCCCGCCTCGTCGCGGCTTTCCACGCGGATGTCGGCGCTCAGGTCGCCGGCGGCCACGGTCTCGGCCACTTCCAGCGCATGGCCCAGCGGACGCACGATGCCCACGCTCAGGCGCCACGCAAACAGCGCGCCCAGCACCACGGCAATGGCCGACAGCGCCACCAGCGTGGTGCGGCCGGCCACGTAGTCGCTGCCGATGCCCTGCGCGGCGGCGTCGATCTTCTCGCGCTGGTGATTGGCCAGCGCCTCGACGGCGCCGCCGTAGACGCCCAGCGCGTCGGTGAACTTGGTGTCGACCAGCGTGTTGGCTTCGGCGAGCTGGCCGCTGTCCTTGAGCTTGTTGAGGGTGCCCACCGTTTCGAGCACCACGGCGCGCGCGGCGGCGACCTTGGCGTACAGCGCCTTTTCTTCCGGCGTGCTCAGCATCGATTCGAGCTTCTTCTGCGCCGGGCTGATGCGCGCCGAGCCGGCCGCCTGGATCTTGGAGAAATAGGCCGCAATGACCGGGTCGGTGGTCTTGACCATCGCGAAGTTGGCGACGGTGTTCGACTTCAGGTTGCTCAGCCACTCGCTGGCGAGCCGCTCCTTCACCAGCGCCTGCTCCACCATCTCGTCGGTGGCATGGCCGACGTTGGTCAGCCGCAGCACGCCGGTGCCGGCAATGAAAGCCATCAGCAGCAGCATCACCGCGAAGCCGAGCCCCAGGCGCGTGCCTATTTTCAGATCCTTCAAACGCATTGCTCTCTTCCTTCAATAACGGGGGACGGCTCCCGTTGCACGCGACGCGGCAACGCCGTCACTCTGTTATCGGCATCAGGTCGCCAGATTGAGTCCTTTCTTCTCAAAATTCCGTCCAGTCGCCTTTGGCGTCGCTGGCCATGGCGAGTTGCGGCGCCGGGCGGGTGCCGGGCACGCGGCGCGCGGGCAGCACCTTGGCGGGCGGCCTGGCCACCGGCTTGACCGGCGGCCTGTAGATCGGCGTGACGCGGGTGAAGCCGGGGCGCGGGGTGGCCACGGCGTTGGCGTCGAGCTTGAAAATGCTCACGGCCTGCACCAGGCTGCTGGCCTGCTCCTGCAGCGACTGGGCCGCTGCAGAGGCTTCTTCGACCAGCGCGGCGTTCTGCTGCGTGACCTGGTCCATCTGCGTGATGGCCTGGTTGATCTGCTCGATGCCCGAGGTCTGTTCCTGGCTCGCGGCCGTGATCTCGCCCATGATGTCGGTCACGCGCTTCACGCTGCCCACGATCTGTTCCATGGTGCGGCCGGCTTCGGCGACCTGCTTGCTGCCCTCTTCGACCTTCCCCACCGAGTCGCCGATCAGCGTCTTGATTTCTTTCGCTGCGGCTGCGGAACGCTGCGCCAGGCTGCGAACTTCCGACGCGACGACCGCGAAACCACGGCCCTGCTCGCCAGCGCGGGCGGCTTCCACCGCCGCATTCAGCGCCAGGATGTTGGTCTGGAACGCGATGCCGTCGATGACACCAATGA
Source organism: Variovorax sp. E3 (assembly GCF_016082275.1). Taxonomy (GTDB): domain Bacteria; phylum Pseudomonadota; class Gammaproteobacteria; order Burkholderiales; family Burkholderiaceae_C; genus Variovorax. The sequence continues at coordinate 3,090 of NZ_MOWM01000260.1, read as the reverse complement.
TGTCCACGATCTTCTTGGACGATGCGTCGATGGAGCCCATGGTGTCCACCACCTGCGACACCACGCTACCGCCCTTCACCGCCACCTCCGAGGCCGACACCGCCAGCTGGTTGGCTTGGCGCGCGTTGTCCGCGTTCTGCTTCACGGTCGAGGTCAGCTCTTCCATCGAAGCCGCCGTCTGCTCCAGCGAACTGGCCTGCTCCTCGGTGCGCGAAGACAGGTCCTGGTTGCCCGAGGCGATCTGCCCCGATGCCGTGGCGATCGTGTCCGTGCCCGTGCGCACTTCGCGCACGATCCGCACCAGGCTTTCGTTCATGGCCTTGAGCGCGCCCATGAGCCGGCCGGTCTCGTCCTTCGAGCGCACGTCGATGCGCGAGGAGATGTCGCCCGCCGCCACTTTCTCGGCCACCTGCACGGCCTCGCCGATCGGCCGCGTGATCGAACGCGTGATGAGCCACGCCATGGCCGCGCCGGCCAGGATCGCGAAGACGCCCAGCGCCAGCATCAGGTTGCGCGAACGCGCATAGCCGTCGGCCGCCTCCCGGCTGGCCGTTTCGGAGCGCTTGCTCTCGCGGGTGTCCATCACGCCGAGTTCCTTGAGCACGACCTGCACGGCCGGCTGGAACTTCGTGATGAAGATCTGCGTCGCCTCTTCGTTCTTGTTCTGCAGCGCCAGCTCGGAGAGCTGGCCGTTGAGCGGCACGAGCACGCCCACCTTCTCGTCGACGGTCGCCAGCAGGCCTTTGCCCGTGGCCGTGAGCAGCAGCTTGGCCAGCGCGTTGCGGGCTTCGGTGTAGCGCTCGCGGGCGGCAACGATCTTCCGGGCCTCTTCGCGCATGGCCGCCTCGTCGCTCAGCAAGATCAGGTTGCCGTCGAGGATGGCGATGTCGCGGATGGCGTCGCCCATCGCGTTGATCGCCTCCACCCGGACGTTGTTGCCGTTGACGATGCCTTCGAGCCGCGACTGCACGTCGGTCATGGCCTGCAGGCCGAGCCCGATCGCGCCGGCCAGCATCAGCAGCACGGCGGCAAAGCCCAGGCCCAGGCGGGTGCCGATCTGGAGGTTGAGGAATGAGCGCATGGGTGTGTCAGGAATCCCTGCCGTTGACATGTTGAAAACCCGGTCCAGCCTTTCGGCGACCTTTGCCGCGTCGTCGCTGGAGCGGGCGAATGAATGCTTGATGTTCCAGACGACGGCCACGGCCACGAGCAGCAGCACCGCCCCCAGCATCAGCACCGCGCGGCACGCCCATTCGGAGCCGGCGCCGGCGCGAAAGCCGATGACGACCGCCAGCGCCAGCAGCAGGAACAAGGCGGCGAAGGCCGCGCCCAGGCGCAGGGCGAACGTCGGGGACAGGCGCGCGCGCACGGCTGCGTCAGGCCGCCACGGCCTCGTCGGCGTCGAGCTTGAAGGTGCTCACCGCCCTGACGAGGTTGTCGGCCTGCTCCTGCAGCGACTGGGCGGCAGCGGATGCCTCTTCCACCAGCGCGGCGTTCTGCTGCGTCACCTGGTCCATCTGCGTGATGGCCTGGTTGATCTGTTCGATGCCCGACGTTTGTTCCTGGCTCGCGGCGGTGATCTCGCCCATGATGTCCGTCACGCGGCGCACGCTGCCGACGATCTCTTCCATGGTGCGGCCCGCTTCGCTCACCTGCTTGCTGCCTTCTTCGACCTTCTCCACGGAGTCGCCGATGAGGGTCTTGATTTCCTTGGCCGCCGATGCCGAGCGCTGCGCAAGGCTGCGCACCTCCGAAGCAACCACGGCAAAGCCCTTGCCCTGTTCGCCTGCGCGGGCCGCTTCAACTGCGGCATTCAGCGCCAGGATGTTGGTCTGGAACGCAATGCCGTCGATCACGCCGATGATGTCGACGATCTTGCGCGACGATGCATTGATCGAGCCCATGGTGTCGACCACTTGCGACACCACGCTGCCGCCCTTCACCGCCACCGCCGAAGCCGACACCGCCAGCTGGTTGGCCTGGCGTGCGTTGTCCGCGTTCTGCTTCACGGTGCTCGTGAGTTCTTCCATCGAGGCCGCCGTCTGCTCCAGCGAGCTGGCCTGCTGCTCGGTGCGCGAGGACAGGTCCTGGTTGCCGGCCGCGATCTGCCGCGAGGCCACGGCAATCGAATCGCTCGAGGCCTTGATGCGCGTCACGAGGTCGGTGAGCGTGTCTTCCATCTCGCCCATGCCGCGCAGCAGGCGGCCGAAGTCGCCGCCGCGCTCGGTCTCGAACTCCTGGCTCAGGTCGCCGGCCGCCACGGTCTCGGCAATCAGCAGCGCCTCGCCGATCGGCTGCACGATGCTGCGCGCGAGCAGCCATGCGATCACCGCGCCCAGCACCAGCGCCAGCACGGCCAGCGCAATGATGTAGGTGCGGCCCGCGTGGTAGCGCGCGTCGATGTCGCCGGCCGTGCGGTCGATTTCCTGCTGCTGGTGCGCCACCATGGCGCGGATGCTCGCGTCGTAGCCGTCCAGCGCGGACAGCAGTTGAGAGTCGGTCAGCTTCGTCGCTTCGTCCGCGCGGCCTTCGGCCTTGAGCTTGAGGATCTGGTTGCGCAGCTCGACGTAGTCGCCGCGCTTTTTCTTGATGTCGGCGCTCAGCGCCAGCTCGGCGGGCGCGCTCAGCATGGCCTCGAGCTTCTTCTGCGTCTCGGTGATGGCGGTGCTGGTGCTGGTGATGTTCTTCTGCAGGTAGGCCTGCACCGCGGGGTCGTTGCTCTTGAGCAGCGAGAAGGTGCGCACGCTGTTGGTGTTGGTGCCCAGTTGCCAGGCGGCGGCCAGCCGCTCCTTCACCAGCGCGTTGCGGGCCATGTCCTGCGTGGCCTCGCCCACGCCCTGCAGGCGCAGCACGCCGATGCCGGCGATGAGCACCATCAGCGCGAGCACGGCCGCGAAGCCGGCGCCCAGGCGCTGGCTCGTATTCCAATTCTTCATGTTGTTCTCCTCTCGGACCCTCTGTGTCTTTGTTCTGCGGCGGCCGGAGGAAACTCAGGCCGCCATCTTCTCGATCAGGCCCATTTCGTCGCTGGACATGAGCCGGTCGATGTCCACCAGGATCAGCATCCGCTCGTCCAGCGTGCCCAGCCCG
>NZ_MOWM01000259.1 GCF_016082275.1 Variovorax sp. E3 | reverse complement strand
CGCGCGCGCTGGCAATCGCCCAGCCGAAGATGCCCAGGCCCGCCAGCGCGAGCAGCGCGCCGACCCAGCCGGTCGAGGTCCAGCCCAGGCCCGCGGCAATCGCCACGCCGCCGAGCCATGCGCCCAGCGCGTTGGCCATGTTGAAGGCCGAGTGGTTGAGCGCGGCCGCCAGCGTCTGCGCGTCGCCGGCCACGTCCATGAGGCGGATCTGCAGCGCCGGCCCGATGGCCACGGTCGTGCCGATCAGGAACACGTTGATCGACGCCGCCACCACGTTGTGCGCGGAGAAGGTGAAGACCGCGAGCACCAGCGCCGCATAAGCCATCACGCCGCCGATGGTGCGCATCAGCGACTTGTCGGCCAGCCGCGAGCCGACGAGGTTGCCCACCACCATGCCCAGGCCGAACAGCGCGAGCACGAAAGGCACGCCGCCCAGCGGCAGGCCGGCCACCTCGATCAGCGTGGGCTTGATGTAGCTGAACACCGAGAACATGCCGCCGAAGCCGATGGCCGCGATGCCGAGCGTGAACCACACCTGCTTGCGCTTGAGCGCGCCGAGTTCGCGCCAGGGGCTGGCGCCGGGCGCGGGCGCGATGTTCGGAATGTCGCGGCGCACCAGCACGATGGCCAGCAGCGCGATCAAGCCGACGAAGACGAAGGCCGCGCGCCAGCCGAAGACCTGGCCGAGCCACGCCGCGATGGGCACGCCGACCAGCGTGGCACCCGTGAGCCCCAGCATCACGAGCCCCACGGCACGCGCGCGGCGGTCGGGCGGCGACAGCGCGGCCGCCACCAGCGCGGCCACGCCGAAGTAGGTGCCGTGCGGCAGCCCGGTGGCAAAGCGCAGCAGGTTCAGCGAGAGGTAGTCGGGTGCGAGGGCGCTGGCGAAGTTGCCGAGCGCGAACACGGCCATCAGCGCGATCAGCAGGGTGCGGCGGCCCCACCCCGCCGCGAGCACGGCCAGCACCGGCGCGCCGATGACGACGCCGAGCGCATAGGCGCTGATGACGTGGCCGGCTTGCGGGATGGTCACGTCGATGTCCTTCGCGACCTCGGGCAGCAGGCCCATGATCACGAATTCGCCGGTGCCGATGGCGAAGCCGCCGACGCCGAGCGCGAACAATGCACGGCCGAAATGGGCCGTGGGGGTGGTAGCGGTAACAGCAGAGGCTTCCGCGCTGCTGAGCGTGGGTGGGGTGGCGTTCAAGACCGGGGGCTCCTGGCGGGAGATCGCCCGGCGTGCGCGGGCAAAGCGCGATTTTAGGGTAAACCCTGAATTCTTGCTTGCAGTTGCGTCAGATTGCGACCAGTTGGCGCACGCCCTGCGCTTCCATGTCCTTGCCGAGCCCGCGCGCGATGACCTCGCCGCGTTCCATCACGAGGTAGTCGTCGGCCAGTTCCTGGGCGAAGTCGTAGTACTGCTCGCACAGCACGATGGCCATGTCGCCCCGGTCGGCCAGCATGCGGATGACGCGGCCGATGTCCTTGATGATGCTGGGCTGGATGCCCTCGGTGGGCTCGTCGAGGATCAGCAGGCGCGGCTTGGGCGCGAGTGCCCGCGCGATGGCCAACTGCTGCTGCTGGCCGCCGGAGAGATCGCCGCCCCGGCGGTTGATCATCTGCTTGAGCACGGGGAACAGCTCGAACAGCTCGGCCGGAACAGGTGTGCTGCCGCTCTTGTAGGCCAGGCCCATGCGCAGGTTTTCTTCGACGGTGAGCCGGGCGAAGATTTCGCGGCCCTGGGGAACGAAGCCGATGCCGGCCCGAGCCCTGTCATAAGGCGTCGCCTTGTGGATCGGCTTGCCTTCGAGCTCGATGCTGCCGCTCTTGATGGGCACGAGGCCCATGAGCGACTTGAGCAGCGTGGTCTTGCCCACGCCGTTGCGGCCCAGCAGCACGGTGACCTTGCCCAGTGTCGCCTCGAAGCTCACGTCCCGCAGGATATGGGAGCCGCCGTAGTACTGGTGGATGTTCTTGACTGTCAGCATTTTCAGCCGTCCTTTTGTTCTATCGGGAGCGCCCGGTACGCGGCACGGCGCGGTCGGCCCTCACCCCAGCCCTCTCCCGGAGGGAGAGGGAGGAATTCAAGGGATGCACAGCAGCTCTGTCCACGGCGGCGGGGGCTGTGCCCTTGGGCGGCCGTTGAGGCACCGCCGAGCAGCGCAGCGACGGGCGGATCAGGGCTCGCCCTTGTTTGAGCGAAGCGAGTTTGGGCGAGACCCCGCCCGGCGCGAGCAGCGCAGGGCAGCCGCGCAGCGGCCGGTGACGTCGGCCGCCCAAGGGCGCAGCCCCCGCCGCCGAGCCCCTGACAACCGCCGCGACCAGTTCAACGCCCAAGGTAGACCTCGATCACGCGTTCGTCGGCCTGCACTTCGTCGAGCGTGCCCTGCGCGAGCACCGAGCCGTCGCACAGCACGGTCACGATCTCGGAGATGGTGCGGATGAAGCTCATGTCGTGCTCCACCACCATCAACGAATGCTTGCCCTTGAGCGTGAGGAACAGCTCGGCCGTGCGCGCGGTTTCCTCGTCGGTCATGCCGGCCACGGGCTCGTCGAGCAGCAGCAGCTTCGGGTCCTGCATCAGCAGCATGCCGATCTCGAGCCACTGCTTCTGGCCGTGGCTCAGGTTGCCGGCCAGGCGCGAGACGCTGTCGGCCAGGTGGATGGTTGCCAGCACTTCGGCCAGGCGGTCGCTCTGCGCCGAGTCGAGCCTGAACAGCATCGACGCGCGCACGCCCTTGTCGGTCTTGAGCGCGAGCTCGAGGTTCTCGAACACGGTCAGGTGCTCGAACACCGTCGGCTTCTGGAACTTGCGGCCGATGCCCAGTTGCGCGATGTCGGCCTCGCGGTGGCGCAGCAGGTCGATGGTGCTGCCGAAGAACACGGTGCCCGAGTCGGGCCGGGTCTTGCCGGTGATGATGTCCATCATCGTGGTCTTGCCCGCGCCGTTCGGGCCGATGATGCAGCGCAGCTCGCCGGGGGCGATGTCGAGCGACAGGTTGTTGATGGCCTTGAAGCCGTCGAAGCTCACGCTCACGTCTTCGAGGTAGAGGATGCGGCCGTGCGTGACGTCGACCTCGCCCGGCGTGACGTGGCGGCCGAAGTCGGCGGCCCGGCCACCCGACTCGGTGCTGCCGCTCGCGTAGGGCATGCCGTGGGCGCGTGCCACGCGCTCGGCGCCGGCTTCCATCAGGTCGGGCGTCATGCGCGGGCTCCCTTCGCGTCGACGGGCAGCGATGCAAGCGCGTCGGGCTCGACGCCCTGCTCCGCCGCGACGGCGCGGCGTGCCTCCTGCACAGGCGCCGCTTCCGCCGGCGCGGCCTTCCTCTTCTCCCGCGACAGCCACTTGCGCACCAAGCCCACGATGCCGTTCGCAAGAAGAGCGTGACGGCAATGAACAAGGCGCCCAAAAAGTACAGCCAGTACTCCGGATACGCCACCGTGAGCCAGCTCTTCGCGCCGTTGACGATGAACGCGCCGATGATCGGCCCGATCAGCGTCGCGCGCCCGCCCACCGCGGCCCAGATCGCGATCTCGATGGAGTTGGCCGCGCTCATCTCGCCGGGGTTGATGATGCCGACCTGCGGCACGTACAGAGCCCCCGCCACGCCGCACATGACGGCCGAGATGACCCAGATCGTGAGCTTGTACGGCAGCGGGTTGTAGCCCGAGAACATCACGCGTGTTTCGGCGTCGCGAATGGCCTGCAGCACGCGGCCGAACTTGCTGCCGATGAGCCACTTGGCGAACAGGAAGAAGCCCAGCAGCGTGGCGCCCGTGAGCGCGAACAGCGTCATGCGCATTTCCTGCGTGGCGATCGGGATGTTCAGGATGCGCTTGAAGTCGGTAAAACCGTTGTTGCCGCCGAAGCCCGTCTCGTTGCGGAAGAACAGCAGCATGGCCGCGAAGGTCATGGCCTGCGTGATGATCGAGAAGTACACGCCCTTGATGCGCGAGCGGAAGGCGAAGAAGCCGAACACGAAGGCGATGATGCCGGGCACCGCGACGATCATCACCAGCGTCATCACGAAGCTGCCGCTGAAAGTCCAGTGCCAGGGCAGTTCCTTCCAGTCGAGGAACACCATGAAGTCGGGCAGGTCGCTCTTGTAGTTGCCGTCGCGGCCGATCTGGCGCATGAGGTACATGCCCATCATGTAGCCGCCCAGCGCGAAGAACAGGCCATGGCCCAGCGACAGGATGCCGGTGTAGCCCCAGATCAGGTCCATGGCCAGCGCGCAGATGGCGTAGCACATGATCTTGCCGACCAGCGCCACCGCGTAGTCGCTCATGTGCAGCGGGCTGCCGACGGGCACCCACATGTTGAGCATGGGCGCCACGGCGCACACCACGATGAGTGCGACGAAGAAGGCCGTCCAGCCCTTGCCGCTCAGCAGCGGGCCCTTGGTGGGAAGTACGACCTTGCTCATGCCTCGGCGCTCCGGCCTTTCATCGCGAAGATGCCTTGCGGGCGCTTCTGGATGAAGATGATGATGAAAACGAGCACCGCGATCTTCGCGAGCACCGCGCCCGCCCAGCCTTCGATGAACTTGTTGAGAATGCCCAGCCCCAGCGCTGCGTACACGGTGCCCGCGAGTTGGCCCACGCCGCCCATCACGACCACCATGAAGCTGTCGACGATGTAGCTCTGGCCCAGGTCGGGGCCGACGTTGCCGATCTGGCTCAGCGCGCAGCCCGCCAGGCCCGCGATGCCGGAGCCGAGCGCAAACGCATAGGTGTCGATGCGCGCGGTGTTCACGCCCATGCACGAGGCAATGGGGCGGTTCTGCGTGACGCCGCGCACGAACAGGCCCAGCCGCGTGCGGCTGATGAGCCAGCCCATGGCCAGCAGCACCAGCGCCGCGAAGATGACGATGCAGATGCGGTTCCACGGCAGCGTGACGTTGCTCAGCATGGTGAAGCCGCCGCTCATCCAGCCGGGGTTCTCGACGCCGACGTTCTGCGCGCCGAACAGCGAACGCACGAGCTGCTGGAGCATCAGGCTGATGCCCCAGGTGGCCAGCAGCGTCTCGAGCGGACGGCCGTACAGGAAGCGGATCACGCCGCGTTCGAGAATGGCGCCGACCAATGCCGACGCCAGGAACGACACGGGAATGGCCGCCACCAGGTACCAGCCGAACATCGACTCGGGCATGTACTTCTGGAACAGGCCCTGCATCACGTAGGTGGCGTAGGCGCCGATCATCATCAGCTCGCCGTGCGCCATGTTGATGACGCCCATCAGCCCGTAGGTGATGGCCAGGCCCAGGGCCGCGAGCAGCAGCACCGAGCCCAGGCTGATGCCGCTGAACACGGCGTTGATGCGGTCGCCCCAGACCAGCGAACCGTCGATGCTGGCAATGGACGCGACGATGGCCGCCTTGACGTCGGCCTCGGTCTCGTCGGCCAGGCGCTGGTTGAGCAGCAGCTTGGTGTCGGGGTTGCGGTTGTTGCCCAGCTCTTTCGCGGCAACGAGGCGCTTGGCCTTGTCGGCGCTGGTGAGCATGCTGGCGGCGCGCACCAGTTCGAGCTGCGCCTTGATCTTCGGATTGGTCTCGGCGGCCAGCGCCTTCTCGACCATGGGCACGCGCGATTCGTCGGGCTCCTTGAACAGCGCCTGCGCGGCTTCGGCGCGCACCGCGTCGTCCTTGCTCGTGAGCTTGAGCGCGGCCTGCGCGGCATCGAGCGCGCCGCGCATGAGGTTGTTGTTGACGACGTCCTCGGCGGTGTCGGGCACCTTCAGCTCGGCGCCGGTGACGGGGTCATGCCCTTTGTCGTCCTTCATCACGAAGACCTTGTCCTCGGTGTACTTGACCGCGTCGTCGGACATGGCCTGGATGAAGGCTGCTGTTTTGTCGTCGGCCGTGAGCACGGCCTTGTTGAGCGCGGCAATGCGGGCTTCGGACTCGCCCGAGGCGATGGCCTTGGCTTCTTCGGCGGTCAGCGCATGGGCGGCCGATGCCACGAGGAGCATGGCGGCGAAGGCGCAGTGAAGTGTTCGTCGAAGCATCATGAAACTGGAAGTTGGATTGGCTCCCTCCCCTTCCGGGGGAGGGTTGGGGTGGGGGCACGCGGCGCCTGAACAAGCGCAGTGCTCGACT
>NZ_MOWM01000258.1 GCF_016082275.1 Variovorax sp. E3 | reverse complement strand
GCTCGCCGCCGATGACGCGCTGCGCCGCCGTCCACGCACAGGCGGCGCCGTGCCGGGCCGCCGCCCAGCTGCCCGCCATCAGCGGCGTGCCCGCGTCGAAAGAGAACAGCCCCATGCGCGCCGGAAAGCTCCTGGGCAGCACGTCGGTGCGCATGCCGCGCGTGGGCCAGTACGAGGGCAGCGCGTCGCGCGACACGTTCGCCGGGTCCAGCGCCACCCACTCGTCCCACGCATGCGCGATGAAGTCGATGTAGCGCGGCGCGTGCACCCTGGCCAGCAGCGCCTCGTCGAACGCATCGGGCGCCTGCAGCACGCCGAGCGCGCGGCGCTCCAGTTCATGCCTCACATGGTCGACGCGGGCGGGCACCTCGAAGCACGGCACGAGCTCGCCGCGGAACATCTCGACTTTGCCCTGGTGAAGAACGTGCTGGTCGTTGTAGATGGTGAGCATGAAGAAGACGGGGGTCGGCGGTGTTGAAGCCGCCGATCATGCCGCACGCCGCAGCACTGCCCGGCGCCTGCCCGAGGCCGTGAGGCCGAACAGGTCCTTCGGGTCGTCCAGCTCCGGCACCAGCGCGATCTGCTGGCCGATGCCGCGCTCGGTGGCGATGCGCTGGATGTAGCGCAGCGCCGTGTAGTCCTCCAGCGCGAAGCCGACCGAATCGAACAGCGTGACCTGCGCCGGGCTCTCGCGGCCGGGCACCTCGCCGAGCAGCACGCGCCACAGCTCGTTCACCGGAAAGTCGGCCTCGACCTGCTGGATCTCGCCCTCGACGCGCGTCTGCGGCTCGTACTCGACGAACACGCGCGCCTTGCGCAGCACGTCGGGATGCAGCTCGGTCTTGCCGGGCGAGTCGCCGCCGACGGCGTTGATGTGCATGCCGGGCTCGATCATGTCGGGCGTGAGCACGGTCGCGCGCCCCTGGTAGGCGGTGACGGTGGTGACGATGTCGGCGCCGCGCACCGCGTCGGCCACCGAGCGCGCGCGCACGATGTCCAGCGGCGTGCAGGCCGACAGGTGGCGCACCAGCTTGTCGGTGGCGTGCGGGTCGATGTCGAACACGCGCACTTCCTCGATGCCCAGCAGCGCATGGAAAGCCAGCGCCTGGAACTCGCTCTGCGAGCCGTTGCCGATCAGCGCGAGGCTGCGCGCGTCGGGCCGCGCCAGCGCCCTGGCGGCCATGGCCGACGTGGCGGCCGTGCGCAAGGCGGTGGTGAGCGTGAGTTCGGACAGCAGCACGGGGTAGCCCGTGTCGACTTCGGCCAGCACGCCGAAGGCCATGACCGTGGGCAGCCCGACCTGCGTGTTGTGCGGATGGCCGTTGACGTACTTGAATGCATAGGCGCCGTCGTCGGCCACCGGCATCAACTCGATCACGCCCAGGTGCGAATGGCTGGCCACGCGCGCCTTCTTGTCGAACTCGCGCCACCGCAGGAAGTCGTCGCGCAAGGCGTCGGACAACGCCTCGAGGAATTGCGGAACGCCGGTCTCGTCCACCAGGCGGACCAGGCTGTGAACATCGATGAAGCGGGTCATGACATGGCTCCTTGCGTGGCCCCGCCGCGGCGCTTCACCCCTTCACATGGTCTCCACCATGGCTGATTCAGGGTGCGCCTGCGCCAAGGGTTGAAGACATTGTGCGCCCGCTTGCAGCGCATGGCGAGTCCCTTCGCGGAACACCGCGGAACCGGCTTTGCCGGGCCGCAGGTGTTGCCCCCGGCAGGGGATTGGAGAAGCGACACGAAGTGCGCGAAGCTGGGGGCGAGCTCTATCTCGCCAGCACCGGCGCCAGCGCCACCCCGGTGTGCGTGCCCAGCCGCACCACCTCTTCGGGCGGCGCAGCCGCGACGATGCGCCCGCCGGCGTTGCCGCCTTCCGGCCCCAGGTCGATGATCCAGTCGGCCTCGGCGATCACGTCGAGGTCGTGCTCGATCACCACCACGCTGTGGCCGCCGTTCACCAGCCGGTGCAGCACGTGGATCAGCTTCTCGACGTCGGCCATGTGCAGGCCCACGGTCGGCTCGTCGAGCACGTACAGCGTGTGCGGCGCCTTCTGGCCGCGGCGGGTGATGTCGTCGCGCACCTTGCTCAGTTCAGTCACCAGCTTGATGCGCTGCGCCTCGCCGCCCGACAGCGTGGGCGACGGCTGCCCCAGCGTGAGGTAGCCCAGCCCCACGTCCTTCAGCAGCTGCAGCGGATGCGCGATGTTGGGCATGCTCGCGAAGAACTCGACGGCCTCGTCGACTTCCATCTTCAGCACGTCGCCGATGCTCTTGCCGCGCCAGCTCACGGCCAGCGTCTCGGGGTTGAAGCGCGCGCCGTGGCAGACCTCGCAGGGCACCTTCACGTCGGGCAGGAAGCTCATCTCGATGGTGCGCACGCCCGCGCCGTCGCAGCCCGGGCAGCGGCCTTCGCCGGTGTTGAAGCTGAAGCGCGCCGGGCCGTAGCCGCGCGCCTTGGCTTCGAGCGTGTCGGCGAACAGCTTGCGGATGGTGTCCCAGAAGCCGATGTAGGTGGCAGGGCAGCTGCGCGGCGTCTTGCCGATGGGGGTCTGGTCGACCTCGAGCACGCGGTCGACGCTCTCGTAGCCCTGCACGCTGGCGCAGCCGGCCCATGCCGGGCGCTTGCCCGCGGCGTCGGCGTCGCGGCCGGCCTTGGTCATGCGCTGCACGACGATGGCCTGCACGTTGGCCAGCAGCACGTCGCGCGCCAGCGTGGACTTGCCCGAGCCGCTGACGCCGGTGACCACCACCAGCCGGTGCAGCGGCACGGTGGCCGTCACGTCGCGCAGGTTGTGCAGGTCGGCCTCGATCACGGTGAGCCACTCGCCGCTTTCGCCGGCCTTCGGGTCGGGCGACGGCACCAGCCGGCGCGACTGCAGCGGATGCCGGATGGCGTCGCGCAGGTAGCGGCCGGTCTGCGAATCGCCCGCCTTCTGGATGTCGGCCACCGAGCCCTCGGCCACGAGGCGGCCGCCGCGCTTGCCCGCGCTCGGACCGATGTCGATGATGTGGTCGGCGCGGCGGATGGTGTCTTCGTCGTGCTCCACCACCACCAGCGTGTTGCCCTTGTCGCCGAGCTTGTGCAGCGCGTCGAGCAGGATCTGGTTGTCGCGCGCATGCAGGCCGATGGTCGGCTCGTCGAGCACGTAGCACACGCCCTGCAGGTTGCTGCCGAGCTGCGCCGCCAGGCGGATGCGCTGCGCCTCGCCACCCGACAGCGTGGGCGCGCCACGGTCGAGCGTGAGGTAGCCCAGGCCCACTTCTTCAAGGAACTCGAGACGGCTCCTGATTTCGGGCACCAGGTCGCGTGCGATCTCGGCTTCGCGGCCGCTGAGCACCAGCCCTTCGAACCACTGGCGCACCTCGGTCACGCTCATGCGCGCGAGCTCGGTGATGCCGATGCCGCTCGAGCCCTCGGCCAGCGAGGCGCCGAAGCTCACGGCGCGGGCCGTGGCGTTCAGACGCGTGCCCTGGCAGGTCGGGCAGACCACGTCGGCCAGGTCCTCGACCTCGGGTTCGGCGAAGGTCTGCTCGCGGCCCTTGTTGTCGTCGTCGCGCACGGAGTCGTCGAACACCTTGCGCTGGTCCTTGCTGAGCTTGACGCCCGTGCCCACGCAGTCGGGGCACCAGCCGTGCTTGCTGTTGTAGCTGAACAGGCGCGGGTCGAGCTCGGCGTAGCTGGTGCTGCACACCGGGCAGGCGCGCAGCGTGGAGAACACGTTGACGCGGCCGATGCCCACGGCGGACACGCCGGCCATCATGGCGGCGCGCAGGCCGTCCAGGTCGCTCAGCACGTGCACCACGCCCTTGCCGTGCTCCAGCGCCTTGGTCAGCGCCTCGCGCAGCTCGGTCTCCTTCGAGGGCAGCACGTCGAGGCTGGCCACCGGCAGCTCGATGTTGTGTTCCTTGAAGCGGTCGATGCGCGGGAAGCCCGTGGTCGGCAGGAAGTCGCCGTCCACGCGCAGGTGCGTGAAGCCGCGCGGGCGCGCCCAGTCGGCCAGCTCGGTGTACACGCCCTTGCGGTTGCTCACCAGCGGCGCGAGCAGGCCGATGTGCTGGCCCTTGAAGTTGCGCATCAGCTGCGCGGCGATGCTGTCTGGCGTTTGCGGCTGCACGGCCGCGCCGTCGTGAATGCAGTGCTGGATGCCCAGCTTCACGTACAACAGGCGCAGGAAATGCCAGACCTCGGTGGTCGTGCCCACCGTGCTCTTGCGGCCGCCGCGCGACAGGCGCTGCTCGATGGCCACGGTCGGCGGAATGCCGTACACCGCGTCGACCTCGGGCCGGCCCGCCGGCTGCACGATGCTGCGCGCGTAGGCGTTGAGCGATTCGAGGTACCGGCGCTGGCCTTCGTTGAAAAGAATGTCGAACGCGAGCGTCGACTTGCCCGAGCCGCTCACGCCCGTCACCACGCTGAACTTGCCGCGCGGAATGTCCACGCTGAGGTTCTTCAGGTTGTGCTCGCGCGCGTTGACGATCTCGATGGCGTTGCCGCCCGGCGCCGTCTTGGCGTTGGCGATGTAGCGGCGCGCGGCGCGCTCGGCCACCTTGTAGGCGTCGGGGCCGATGGCCAGCTCGTAGTCGGCCAGCGCGGCGCCGGTGAGCGAGGCGCGGTCTTCGCGCAGCTGCTCGGGCGTGCCCTGGGCCACCACCTGGCCGCCGCCCTCGCCGCCTTCGGGACCCAGGTCGATGAGCCAGTCGCTGGCGCGGATCACGTCGAGGTTGTGCTCGATCACGATCAGCGAATGGCCGGCGTCGAGCAGCTTGCGCAGCGCGCGCATCAGCCGCGCGATGTCGTCGAAGTGCAGGCCGGTGGTGGGTTCGTCGAACAAAAACAGCGTGCCCTTGCGCGCGATCGACTGCTTGCTCGACGTCGCGTTCTTCGCGGCCTCGGCCAGGAAGCCCGCGAGCTTCAGGCGCTGCGCCTCGCCGCCGCTCAAGGTGGGCACGGGCTGGCCGAGCTTGACGTAGTCCAGGCCCACGTCGGAAATGGGCTGCAGCACGCGCAGCACGTCGCGGTCGCTCTCGAACACGGTGGCGGCTTCGGCCACGGTGAGGTCGAGCACGTCGGCCACGTTGTAGCTCTTGCCCTTGCGCTCCACGCGCACCTCGAGAATCTCGGGGCGGTAGCGCTTGCCGTCGCAGTCGGGGCAGCGCAGGTACACGTCGGACAGGAACTGCATCTCGACGTGCTCGAAGCCCGAGCCGCCGCAGGTCGGGCAGCGCCCGTCGCCGGAGTTGAAGCTGAACTTGCTCGCGGTGTAGCCGCGCTGGCGCGACAGCGCCGCCGTGGCGAAGATCTCGCGGATGGCGTCCCACGCACCCACGTAGCTGGCGGGGTTGGAGCGCGCGGTCTTGCCGATGGGCGACTGGTCGACGAACACCACGTCGCCCAGGTGGTCGGCGCCGAGCATGCGGTCGTGCGCGCCCGGCGTTTCGGTGGCCTTGCCGAAGTGGCGCATGAGCGCGGGCGCCAGCACGTCCTGGATCAGGGTGGACTTGCCCGAGCCGCTGACGCCGGTGACGCACACCAGCCGCGCGAGCGGGAACTCGACCGTGATGTCCTTCAGGTTGTGCTCGCGCACGCCCTCAAGGATGAGCCGGTGCGTGTTCTCGCTCACGAGCCGCTTGAAGCCCATGCCGATCTTCTTGCGTCCGCCCAGGTACTGGCCGGTGAGCGTGTCGGCGTCGCGCAGCTGGTCGGTGGTGCCGTCGAACACGATCTGCCCACCGCGAATGCCGGGGCCGGGGCCCATGTCGATCACGCGATCGGCCGCGAGCATCACGGCCGGGTCGTGCTCGACCACCACCAGCGTGTTGCCCGCATCGCGCAGGCGCAGCATGGCCTCGGTGATGCGGTTCATGTCGCGCGGGTGCAGGCCGATGCTGGGCTCGTCGAGCACGAAGAGCGTGTTGACGAGCGAGGTGCCCAGGGCCGTGGTGAGGTTGATGCGCTGCACCTCGCCGCCGCTGAGCGTGCGGCTCTGGCGGTCGAGCGTGAGGTAGCCGATGCCGACGTCGTGCAGGTAGCGCAGGCGGGTGGTGATTTCTTCGAAGAGGAGCTTGAGGGCTTGCGCTTCGCCTTGTTGCCTTGCCCCTTCCCCCTCCGGGGGAAGGTTGGGATGGGGGCTCTCGGCCTCCACCACGGCCACGGCTTT
>NZ_MOWM01000257.1 GCF_016082275.1 Variovorax sp. E3 | reverse complement strand
CCGGCGCCGGCGGCGTGCCGCCGGGCGCGCGCGGCTTGGGCTTGATGACCGTGCGCTCCGACTCGAAGGCGGCAAAGGGATCGGGAGGTGTGCTCATGATCTGATCGCCCAGAAGGCGAGGTCCAGGCCGGGGAAGTCGCCCGCGATGTGCATCGCGATGCCGCCCGATTGCTCGAGCTGGCGCCACAGGTCGCTGTTGCGCGTGCGAGCTCGAAGTAGTTGGCGCCCGCATGAAACGGAATCTGGCGCGGCGCCACGGGCATCGGCATCAGCGTGACGCCCGGCAGCGCGAGGTTCACGAGGTCGCGGATGCGCTCGACCGGGCCGATCTTGACCTGCGTGGGAAAGCGCGCGCGCAGCGCCTCGCTGGGCATGTGCGCGTTGACGGCGAGCACGAAGGTGGCATTGCGCTGCAGCTCCACATCGCTCACCACCGCCACGCGCACGCCGTGCTTGCGGTCGTGCAGCTCGATGCGGATCGCCGACTGCTCGAACACCATCGACAGGCTGCGGCGCAGGTCGTCCATGACGGGGCGAAAGCTCAGCGCAAGGTCGTCGTGGATGTAGGGCCCGAAGCGCGCCACGCGGCGCGAATCGCGAAAGCTCGACAAGTCGCCGGCCAGCCCGAGCGCGTGCTCGAAGAAGTGTTGCGGGTGCAGCATCGCGCTTTTGGCCAGGTGCGCGAACACGGCCTCGTTGCGGTTGACGGCCTGCAGCAGCATGAAGTCGGCGATCTCGGCCACGCCGCCGGTGCCGCCCTGCGTCATGCGGCCCGCGAGCGCTTCGCCGCGCTGGCGCAGCAGGCCCAGCAGTTCGTCGAGCCATGCGCGGATCACGGCATGGCCGGCCACGTCGAGCAGCGGCGGCAGCATCATGCGGTCGAGCTGCACCTGGTTGTCGACACGGCGCTCGACCACGCGCGCCACGCCCAGCGTGGTCCAGGCGTCGGTGGCTTCACTTGCGCGCATCAGGCGCGTGTGGAGCTGGCCCAATTGCAACATGGCGGTGCGCTCGCCGGCGGTGTTGGAGTCGGGCACTTCCGACTCGAGCACGCGGTGGCGCACCAGCTCTTCATAGTCTTCGGCGTCGGCCTCGCGCGCGCCGGCGCGGCGCAGCGGCAGCGCGAGCACCACGGCCTCGTCGCGCATGCCCGAGGGAATGTCGATGGGCTCGGGCAGCGGGTCGACCGCCGGCATGTCGAACACGGTGCCGTCGCCGAACACGCCGACCGCGCGCACCAGCGCGAGCTTGCCCAGCGTGAGCGCGGCCGTGTCGATCTCGATCTCGGCAAAGCCCCAGGCGTAGGGCGTGGTCGAGCGAAGCAGCACGTGCCGCGCATGGTCGGCATGGCGCTCGCTTTGCTGCAGGTGCTGAGGCTGCAGCAGCATCCCCTCGCTCCAGACCACTTTTGTTCGCCAACTCATCCGCGCTCCGTCAACGGCAAGGGTGCCGGAAAAAGAAACACGAAGTTTCCGGCGCGGGGCGCGAGCGGCAAATCCGCCTTAAGGCCTAGGCGAAGGGGTTTGGAGGTACGGCGAAGGGACTAGGAAGACAGCCCCGCCACGGCTCAGCGGTTGGCGGCGCGCAGCGCGTCGACCTGCTCGGCGTAGGTCTTCTCGATGCGCTGCAGGCGCTGCTCGCGCGCGGCCTCGTTGACCCATGCCGCGGCCATGGCGCGCTGCTTGCCCAGCTGGTATTCCAGCCGGGCTTCGGGCAGCAGCGCGGTGTCGTCGGTGGCCACGTAGCCGTAGGCCGCGCGCAGGTTCTTCAGCACCTCGCGCTCGGCGTCGCCGCGCGGGCCCTTGGCCTTGCCGTAGCCGGTCAGGAAGTTCTGCAGCCGCGCCTGGAACTCGGGCGGGTAGCTGCGCCGCACCACCATCGGCGCGCCGGGCGGCGGCTCGGATTCCCAGATCACCTGCAGCCGCTCGGCCTCGACCGGGAACTGCTGCCGGAAGCGCTCGAAGTCGGTGGTGTTGTTGGTGGCCACGTCGGCGTCGCCGTTGGCCACGGCCAGCGCGGTGGCCTGGTGGGTGCCGACGAATTCGCTGAGAAAGCGGGTCTCCATCTCGATGTTGTGGGGCAGGAAGAGCTGGCTCTGCGGCACGATGAAGCCGGTGACGGAGCGGCTGTCGCCGCGCGCGAGCCGCCAGCGTTCGGGCGCCGCGAGCAGGCCCTCCAGCGTGTTGAAGGGCCCGGCCTTGCGCGCCAGCAGCACCGCGCGATGCTGCGGCGGGCCGGGCTGCTTGGCGATCTGCGCCACCACCTTCATGCGCCGCTGCATCACGGCGTCGAGCGCCATCTTGGCCGACAGGAAGGCCATGTCGATCTCGTCGCGGCCGATGGCGCGGTCCAGCTCCTCGTAGGAAGGCACCGAGTACGCGTTGACCGGAATGCCGAGCGCGCGGCTCATGTCGGCCATGAGCGGCGTCCACAGCGCACGCGACTCGACCGTGCCGCCCAGCGGCAGCACGCCGAAGCGCACCGACTGCACGGCGGCGGGCACGCTCTTGTCGGGCGGCGTGGCGGCGACCGCGGGGGCGGCCCACGACGCGGTCAACACGGCCGCCGTGGCGAGCAGCAGCGCCGCGGCAAGCAGGCGGGCAAGCAGGCGGCGCATCAGGGGCTCACGTCCTTGAGCACGCCGACCTGCTCGGCGTAGCCGCTGTCGATGCGCTGCAGGCGGGCCTCGCGCGCGGCGTCGTTCACCCACTGCGCGGTCATGGCGTTCTGCCGCGCCAGTTGGTAGGCCAGCCTGGCGGCGGGCTGCAGCGAGCTGTTGTCGGCCGCCACGAAGCCGGCCAGGTCGTGCAGCGACTTGAGCACCACGCGCTCGGCGTCGCCGCGCGGGCCCTTGGCGCGGCCGTAGGCGGTCAGGAAGGTCTGCACGCGCTTGCGCAGTTCGGGCGGGTATTCGCGGCGCACCACGATCTGCGCATGCGCAATGAGCTCCGACTCCCACAGCACCTGCAGCCGCTCGGCCTCGGCCGGAAAGCGCAGCCTGAAGCGCTCGAAGTCGGCGGTGTTGTTGGTGGCCACGTCGGCCTCGCTGTTGGCCACGGCCAGCGCGGTGGTCTGGTGGGTGCCGACGATCTCGCTGAGAAAGCGCGTCTCCATCGCGATGTGGTTGGGCAAGAACAGCTGCAGCTGCGGCACGATGAAGCCCGACACCGACTGCCGCTCGCCGCGCGCCAGCCGCCAGCGCTCGGGCCGGGCCAGCAGGTCTTTCAGCGAATTGAAGGGCGGCGCCTTGCGCGACAGCAGCAGCGCGCGGTAGCCCGGCAGGCCGTCGTGGCGCACCACCTGCGCCACCACCTTCATGCGGCGCTGGGTGACGGCGTCCAGCGCCATCTTGCCGGACAGGAAGGCCATGTCGACCTCGTCGCGCTGGATGGCCTGCTCCAGCGCCTCGTACGAGTTGACGGACAGCACGCTCACCTGGCGGTCGATGGCGCGGCTCAGCTCGGCCAGCAACGGGTCCCAGTCGCTGCGCGACTCGAAGGCGCCGCCCAGCGGCAGGATGCCGAAGCGCACCGGCGGCTCGCGCGCGGTGCCCTGGGCCGACACCGCAAGCGGCGCGGCGATGCAAGCGAGCAGCAGGGCAAGGCGGCGCAATGAAACCAGCATTTTTTTGACCGGATGGCAAAGAAGCGCCGGCGACCGGCGGGGTGCGGACGCCATTAAATAGCAATTGCAGGTGTTTTTCGTGATGTTTTTCCTGCTTCCCTGTTCGGTCGCGCGCCCCTAAGCTCGGCCTCCATGCGTCCGATGCCCCCATGAACTGGAACTTTCGCGTCCTTCGCGGATTGGCCCGCCTCACTTTCGCGCAGCAGCTGATCCTGCTGGCGCTGGTGCCGGCGGCCCTGGCCACGCTGGCCGCCATTGCCGTGCTGACGCGCCAACACCTGGGCAACCTCACCGAGCTGATGCGCGCCAACGCGCAGACGGTGGCGCTGCAGGTGGCCACGGTGGCGCAGGCGCCGCTGGCGCGCATGGACCGCCGCGCGCTGCAGCGCACCGCGCAGTCGGGCACCTACCAGCCGCATGTGCAGCAGGTGCAGATCTGGACCGAGGACGGCGAGATCGTTGCCAACTCCGAAACCACCGACCGCGCGCGCGGCGCCGGGCTGCAGGTGGTGGTGCCGATCGTCGGCGACGACGGCCGCCACAACGGCAAGGTGATGGTCGAGATCAGCCTGGGCGCGGTGGAGAACGCGCGCCGCTCGGTCTGGCTCAACGTGGTGCTGGTGCTGGCGATCAGCCTGGTGGGCGTGGGCCTGGCGGGCTGGTGGGCGGCGCGGCGCATCAGCGAGCCGATCCGCGCGCTGGGCAAGGCGGTCGACCGGCTGGGCGCGGGCGAGGACGCCAGCGTGGTGGTCGAGGGCACGTCGGAGGTGCGCCACCTGCAGCACGGCTTCAACCAGGCCGCGCGCGCGCTGGCGGAAAGCCGCCGGCTGCTCGAGAGCCGCGTCAACGAGGCCACGGCCGAGCTGGCGCGCAAGAACCAGCAGCTGGAGGTGGCCAGCCAGGCCAAGACGCGCCTGCTGGCCGCCGCCAGCCACGACCTGCGCCAGCCGCTGCATGCGCTCACGCTGTTCTCGGACGGGCTGGCCAACGGCGAGACCGACCCGGCGCGGCTACAGCGCATCGGCCACATCCGCGAGTGCGTGGATTCGCTCGACCGGCTGTTCTCGGAGCTGCTGAACCTGTCGCAGCTGGACGCGGGCGTGCTGCAGCCGCAGTGGGCCGACTTTCCGCTCGACCAGCTGTTCGACGAGATCAGCCGCAACTTCCGCCCGGTGGCCGAGCAGCAGGGCCTGCGGCTGGTGGTGCGCAAGACCGACGTGTGGGTGCGCTGCGACTACGTGATGCTGTCGCGCATCCTGAACAACCTGGTGTCGAACTCTCTGCGCCACACCATCGAGGGCGGCGTGCTCATCGGCGCGCGGCGGCGCGGCAAGGGCGTGCGCATCGACGTGGTCGACACCGGCGTGGGCATTGCGCTGCAGCACCAGGCGCGGGTGTTCGAGGAGTTCTACCAGGTCGAGCCCACGGGCGGCCGGCAGGCGGCGCGCGGCACGCGCGGCATGGGGCTGGGCCTGGCCACGGTGCAGCGGCTGGCCGAGCTGCTGAACACGCGCGTGGAGCTCAGCTCGAAGCTGCACAAGGGCACCTGCGTGCGCGTGCTGGTGCGCGCGGCGCCGGCCGCGTTGCCGGCGCCGTCGCTGTCGACCGCGCTCCCGGGCGCCGAGGAAGAAGAGAGCCTGGCCGGCGTGCGCATCCTGGTGATCGACGACGAGCGCACCATCCTCGAGGGGCTGGCGGTGGTGCTCAGCAACTGGGGCGCCGAGGTGCTGGCCGCGCAGACCCGCGCCGAGGCGCTGGCGCTGGCCGACGGCTGGACGCAGCCGCCCGACGTGGTCATCAGCGACCTGCTGCTGCAGGGCGGCGACAACGGGCTGGACGTGATCGCCGCGCTGGAGCGCCACGCGCGCGGCATCGGCCCCGGCACCGCGCGCCTGCTGGTGACGGGCGAGACCAAGCCCGACCGCCTGCGCGAGGTGGCGAACGCGGGCATCACGGTGCTCTACAAGCCGGTGTCGCCGCGCGTGCTGCGCCAGGCCATCCAGGCGCAGCGCGCGGCCGCCGCGCTGCTGTTGGACGCCTGAGCCGAAGGTAGGCGCGCGGGTAGTCCATCGGACATAGACCGAGCGGCTGCCGCACTGTGATTTTCATCACGCGGGCAGGCCACCGCGGGCGCTGACATAAGCCCTCCGCCTTATCGCAAGAAGCCGGGGCCGTCCTTACATTGGATCATCGCCCCTTGCTGCGGAAGCAGTCCATGTTTGTTGCCGTGACCCACACCTTCGCGCCGTTCCGAGGACGCCCTGGCCGCCCGGGGCAGGCGCGCGCCGACGTCCGGTGGACGCGCCGGATGCGGTGGGCACGGTTGGCACGGTGGGCAAGGGGGACGAGGACCGGGCTGGCCCTGGCCGCCGCGCTGGCCGCCGGCACCGCCCCGGCCGCCAGCCTCACGGTGCTGATGGGCGACGACGTCGCGGCTTCGTCCGAGTTCGTGCAGCAGCTGCGCGCGGACCAGGAGCCCGGCAGCCGCTTCGAGCTGGTGCGGCTGTCGCCCGGCGGCGTCGACCCGCAACTGGCGCAGGACACCACATCCGCCGCCACCGCCGGCGGCGGCGCGGA
>NZ_MOWM01000256.1 GCF_016082275.1 Variovorax sp. E3 | reverse complement strand
CTGGCGCGGCGCGCGGTCACGGCGGCGCGGGCGACGGCAAGCTCGGCGGCCACGGAGGCTTCGTTGCCGTCGACCACGGCGCGCAGCACGCGCAGCTCGTCGAGCTTCTCGACCGCGAAGGCGAGCCACGACTTCAGTTCGGTGTCGAGCCGGGTCTCGGCCGCGAGGCTGAACGGCACGTGCAGCAGCGAGCACGACGGCGCGATCCACAGTTCGCCCTTGTGCTTTTCAGCGACGGGCTTGAGCTTGGCCAGCGCGGCATCGACGTCGGTGCGCCAGATGTTGCGGCCGTCGACCACGCCCACCGACAGCACCTTGTGCGCCGGCAGCCAGTCGGCCACACCGGTCAGCTCCTGCGGCGAACGCACCGCGTCCACGTGCAGGCCCGCCACCGGCAGTTGGCACGCCAGGCGCAGGTTGTCGGACAGCGGCGAGAAGTACGTGGCCAGCAGCAGCTTGGGCGCGCTGCGGGCGAGCTGCCAGTAGGCGCGCTCGAAGGCGTTGCGCCAGGCATCGGGCAGGTCGAGGCCGAGGATGGGCTCGTCGATCTGCACCCACTCCACGCCCTGCTGCTTCAGGCGCGCGAGCACCTGCTCGTACACAGGCAGCAGCGCATCGAGCAGCGAGAAGCGGTCGAAGCCGGCCTGCTTCTCCTTGCCCAGGTACAGAAAGCTCAGCGGCCCCAGCAGCACGGCCTTGACCGCGTGGCCGGCCTGCTGCGCCTGCGCCACTTCGTCGAACAGGCGCGTGGACGCGAGCTTGAACTGCGTTGCGGCGTTGAACTCGGGCACGAGGTAGTGGTAGTTGGTGTCGAACCACTTGGTCATTTCCAGCGCAAAGGTGCCTTCGTTGCCGTGGTTGCAGCTTTCGTCGTGCACATGGCCGACCTCTCTTCGACACCGCGCGCCATCTTGAAGTAGCGCGAGAGTTCGGCGTCGTCGCCCTTGAAGTCGAAGCGCGCCGGCTCGCAACCGAGCAGCTGGATGTGGTTGGCCACATGGTCGTAGTAGGCGAAGTCGCCGACCGTCACGAAGTCGAGGCCCGCATCGCGCTGGGCCTGCCAGTGGCGCGCGCGCAGTTCTTCACCGACGGCTTCGAGCGCGGCGCGGTCGATCTCGCCGCGCCAGTGCTTTTCGACGGCGAACTTGAGTTCCCGGTGAGCGCCCATGCGCGGGAAACCGAGGGTGTGGATGCGGGTGGTCATTGCAGGTAATCCGGTGGCTGATTTTTGGAACCCGGCAATGGTCGGCGTTTGGGGCATATGATTCAAACGAAACCTTTTGCCCATTCGCTTGAATCATTTTCATGTTGCAGTCGATCCTCGAAATACGCCACCTGCGCACGCTCATCGCGTTGCGCGACACGGGCAGCCTGGTGCGCGCGGCCCAGTTGCTGAACCTCACGCAGTCGGCGCTGTCGCACCAGATCAAGCTGCTCGAAGACCGCTACGGCGCGCAGCTGTTCGAGCGCAAGTCGGTGCCGCCGCAGTTCAGCACCACGGGCCTGCGGCTGCTGCAGCTGGCCGACACCGCCCTGCCCCTGGTCGAAGAAGCCGAGCGCGACGTGGCGCGGCTGGCGCTGGGGCGCAGCGGGCAGTTGCGCATCGTGGTCGAGTGCCACACCTGCTTCGACTGGCTCATGCCGGCGATGGATGCGTTTCGCCAGCGCTGGCCCGAGATCGAGCTCGACATCGTCTCGGGCTTTCACCCCGACCCGATCGCGCTGGTGATGCAGAACCGCGCGGAGGTCGCGATCGTGTCGGAGGAAGATCCGGACGAAACGGTCGACTACCACGCGCTGTTCCGCTTCGAGATCATGGCGCTGCTGGCCAACGACCATCCGCTGACGGCCAAGTCGCACCTCACGGCGCGGCACTTCGCCGATCAGACGCTCATCACTTACCCGGTGCCCGACGAGATGCTCGACATCGTGCGACAGGTGCTGGCGCCGGCGGGCGTGGAACCGAAGCATCGCCGCACGACCGAACTCACGGTGGCGATGCTGCAGCTGGTGGCCAGCGGGCGCGGCGTGGCGACGCTTCCGCTGTGGGCGGTGCAGAACTACCTGGACCGCGGCTACGTCACGGCCCGACGCGTGGGCAGCAAGGGCCTGACGGGGCGGCTCTACATGGCCTGCGCGCAAGGCACGTCGGCTCAGCCGTGGCTCGCGGACTTCGTGCGCATCACGCGCGAGAGCTGCTTCAAGAGCCTGCCCGGCATCGAGCTGCTCTGAGCCGGCGTCAGAAGCGCGTGCCCACCGACAGCCGCACCATGTTCTGCGCCGTGAAGTTGACCTTCGGGTCGTAGGCCGCGCGAACGAAGAAGCGCGGCCAGTCGTAGGTGACGGTGAGGCCCGCGCGGCGGATGAACTGCCCTTCGATCGTGCCCTGCTTGGCCAGCAGGTCGACGGTCAGGCGCTGCCGGTCGGGCAAGGGCTGGCGGTAGACGAGGTGCACGTCCTGCTGGTCGGGGTTGAGCCGGTTGTCGCGAATCAGCGAGAGCGACAGCGCGGTGCCGTCGGTCCATTTGTAGCCGCCGTAGACCGTGTACGAATCGTTCGGGTCGAAATTGAGGTTCGCGTAGTTGCGCAGGTTGGTGCGCCCCAGCCCCGCGCCGACGAACCAGCTGTCGCCGGTTTCCACGGCCAGGCTGCCGCCCACGAAACCGCCCGATGCCGCCTGCAGCGAAGGCAGCACGCGCACCGGCCCGAAGGTGAAGGTGTGGTCCCAGCCCACGCGGGGCTGTGCGAAATCGAGCACCGGCGAGCGGAACCAGCCGACCCATATGTTGCCGTCGCCGTAGGTGTAGCGCAGGTTCAGGTCCAGCCCCGGTCCCGAGGGCTGGCCGCCGCCGGACACCCGGTAAGCGCCGACGGTGAGCTTGAAGGGCAGCTCGGGCATGTCATCGTCCGCCCACGCGGCAGGTGCGAGACAGAGCAGGACGATGGCTGCGAATCGGTGGTGTGGGTGCGGTGCCATCGCGCTCAGAACATGCTCGCGCCGATGTTGATCAGCAAGGCCAGCACCGTCGTGTTGAACAGGTACGCCAGGATGCAATGGACCGAGCCGATGCGGCGCATGGCCTTGGACACGAAGGACACGTCGGCCGTCTGGCCCGAGGTACCGATCACCGCCGAGAAATAGAAGAAGTCGCCGTAGGTCGGCATCTCGTCGTCGGGGAATTGCAGCCCGGGCTTCTTTCCCCGGCTCACGGCCGCGTAGTAGTCGTGCGCGTAGTGCAGCGTGAACATGATCTGCGTGAAGGCCCACGACGACATCACCGTGAGCCCGGCCAGCGCGATGTGCGCGATCTTCTCGAGGCCGTGCATGTCTTTCACCACGGCGAGTTCGCCGCCGATGGCCGCCAGGCTCGCGATGGCCGACACCACCACCAGCACGAGGATCGTGATCTGCCCTTCGTCCTGCAGCTGCGCGCGGTAGCGCATGTGCTGCTGCGAGGAGCGGGTCATCATCGTCGCGGCCAGCGCCACGTAGAGGCAGGCACCGGTGTTCCAGGCAATCAGCAGCCGCGTGACCAGATGGGCCTCGACGCCCGACGGCAGCAGGATGCCCACGACGATGCCGATGGCGGTGGCCATGAAGAGCCGCGGCCGCGCGACCATCGGACGAAGGAATCGGTGTCTTTGAAGTTTCATCGGGGCCGAGGCAAGGCGCGCCTTCGAGGCGGCGGCGTGGAAGAGGAGCCTGCGACTGTCGGCGAAACTGTCTTGCGGCGACCTGACGAAGGCCGCTTTTTGCGTGCGGCTTCGAGCATCCAGTCACGGAAGGCTGCGACCTTCGGCCGATCGCGGCTGACTTCGGGACACACGAGGTAATACGCGAAGTCTTCGAGCCAGGTCGCGCCCGACAACGCGACGAGCCGGCCTTCGGCAATTTCGGACGCCATCATGGCGGCAGGCAGCAACGCCGCGCCCTGCCCCGCGAGCACGGCCTTCAGCAACAGGCCGGCGTCGTCGAAGGAAGGCCCGCGAACGGGGCCGGAATCTTCGATGCCCTGCGCCTCGAACCACAGGCGCCAGCCCTTGCGCTGCGCATCGTTCACGCGCGGCCAACGCAGCAGGTCCGCCGGCTTTTTCGGCTTGCCGAGTTCGGCCACCAGCGCGGGGGCGGCGACCGCCGCGACCTCGACCGTCAACACGCGTTGGCTGGACAGCCCCGGGTAGTGGCCCATGCCGTGGCGGATGGCAACGTCGACGCCATCGCGCGAGAAATCGGCCAGCGCCTGGCTGGTCTGTACCTGCAGGTCGATGTCGGGGTGCGCGTCCTGGAACGATTTGAGGCGCGGCACCAGCCACGCCGACGCGAAGAACGGCGTGGTGCTCACAGTGAGAAGGCCGGTCTCCGCGGGCACGGCCAGCTTCTGGGTTGCATCGCTGATCTGCCGGAAAGCGTTGCGCACGGGCGGAAGGTAAGCCTGGCCGGCGTCGGTGAGGAAGATGCCACGGCTCACGCGGCGGAACAGCTGGACGCCCAGGTGTTGCTCCAGTGTCTTGACGAGCTGGCTGACGGCGCCGGGGGTGACGCACAGCTCGTCGGCTGCATTCTTCACCGAGAGATGGCGCGCGGAAGCCTCGAAGGCGCGCAGCGCATTGAGCGGTGGAAGCTGGTGCTCTGTCATTTAGAAAATCTGATTTGTTGCACGCAGAAATTCTGGCTTGTGAAGGCTGCTGCGAAGCGGGATATTGGCATACCTCGGCTCCAGAGATAAACCCTGGTGTGCCTTGCCTCTGATTCTTCAGCCTTAGATGATCTGATTCCATGGACCTCCGCTCGTGAACCCATCATCCACTTCTTCTGGGACTCGCGGTCTCTTTCGCGGCTGGCTTGTTGTCGCGGGCGCTTTCGCCGTGACCTTCGTCGGCTTCGGGAGCGCCTACACCTTCAGCGCTTTTCTCGAGTCGCTGCAAAAGGACTTCGGTGCCTCGCGCGGCTCGGTCTCGCTCGTGTTCTCGCTGGCAGGCTTTCTGTACTTCGGGCTGGGTGTGCTGAGCGGGCCGCTGGCTGACCGTTGGGGATCTCGGCGGTTGGCGGTCGCGGGCATGGTGCTCGTCGGCGTCGGGCTGGCCTTGGCGAGTCAAGCCCAGAGCCTGGCGCAGATCTACCTGGCGTACGGGCTCGGTGTCGGACTGGGCGTCGGCGCATCGTATGTGCCGGTGCTGGGCGCGGTGCAGCGCTGGTTCGTGAAGCGGCGCGGGTTCGCGTCGGGGCTGGCCGTGAGCGGCATCGGCGTGGGCACGCTGGTAATGCCGCCGCTGGCTTCGTTCCTCATCGCGGCCCTGGGATGGCGCCATGCATATCTGGCACTCGGGGGCTTGGCCGTGGTGCTGGGCGTGGGCCTGGCGCTGCTGATCGAGAACGATCCTAAAGATCGCGGGCTCGGCCCTGATGACGATCCGCCGCAGCCGCAATCCGCTGCGGCCGCGCCGGCCGGGTTCACGGTGCGCGACGCGGTGCGCTCACGGCGCTTTGCCGGTTTGTACGCGGCCTGCCTGATCAGCTCGTTCGGTTTGTTCGTGCCGTTCGTGCACCTGGTGCCCTATGCGCTGGACCATGGCGTGCCGTCGACGTCCGCCGTCTTGCTGCTGGGCGCGATCGGCGTGGGCAGCACGGCCGGGCGGTTTTTTCTGGGCGGACTCGCCGATCGCATGGGGCGGGTGCGAACCATGCTGTTGATGTCGACGGGCATGGCGTTGTCGCTGCTCGTCTGGGCCGCGTCGAACGGGTTCTGGGGGCTCGCGGTGTTCGCCTTCTTTTATGGCGCGTTCTATGGTGGCTTTGTTGCGCTTCTTCCCGCGTTGGTGATGGATTATTTTGGTGGGCGCAACATCAGCGCGATCATCGGCGTGCTCTACACCAGCGTGGCTTTCGGCACGCTGGTCGGGCCGGCCGCAGCGGGCTTTGCCTTCGACATCAGCCGCAGCTACATGCTGCCAATCTTGTTCAGTGCGGGAGCCAACCTGGTGGCCGCCGGGATCATGAGCGCAATGTCACGGATGGACGCTTCTTCTGCAAAGCAGGCCAATACTGCCGCGCTGCGGGGTACAGTCGGGCATGACTCCACACACGCCCGTCGCACCTAGCCCGCCTCCCGCAGCCGCTCCTGTCGAAATCACGGAAACCCAGGCGTTCACGCAGGCCTGGGTTTTGTTTACTGTATTGCTGTTGGTGGTGGTTGGAGTTTTGTGGGCGCTGCAGGCTCATTACGGCTGACCGCTC
>NZ_MOWM01000255.1 GCF_016082275.1 Variovorax sp. E3 | reverse complement strand
TGCCAGCGGCGCAGCAGCTGCCGCGCGATCACGGGCGACATGGGCGAGCCGCCGGCGCGCAGGTGGCGGATGTGCGTGGCCAGCTCGGTCTCGGTGCCGTCCTTCAGCAGGTAGCCGCTGGCGCCGGCCTCGAAGGCCTGGACCATGTTGGCCTCGTCGCCGAAGATCGACAGCACCATCACCGCGCAGGCCGCTGCATGGTGCGGCACTGGCCGATCACCTGCAGCCCGGGGCGGTCGGGCAGGCCGAGGTCCACCAGCAGCACGTCGACGGGGTTGTCGACCAGCCACGCCAGGATGTCGGCGGCATTGGCGGCGCTGAAGGCCAGGCTCAGCGAAGGGTCCGCGTCGACGACCCGCGCGATGCGCTCGCGCATGCCGGTGTCGTCCTCGACCAGGGCAACTTGCGTTGCCGGCGTCATGCGACGGCCGGCTGTGGCACCCAGCGCCAGCTCTGGCGGTCGATGGTTTCGGGGCGCGGGTCCTGGCCGTCCTGGAAGACCTGCACGGTGATGCGGTCGGCGTCGATGTCGAGCAGGCCCCAGTTGCATTGCAGGGCGCCCAGCGTCACCGCCGTGCACACCGCGGCGCCCGAGGCCGTGGCCTCGAACAGCAGCCGGCCGCGCGGCGTGGGGTACTGGGTGATGTTGTTGTGGTGCACGTCGCCGCTCAGGATCAGGATGCGGTAGTCGTCGGCCAGTGCCAGCAGGCGGTCGTGCTCGGCGGCGCAATTGAGCCAGGTCTCGCCGTTGCGGGCCTCGAACACGACGCCGGAGGCCAGCAGGTGCACCGTGTCGGCGGAGGCGCTCTTGCAGGCCTCTTCGAAGGCGTCGAGCTGCGCGCTGCCCAGCAGCGCCTTGCGGCCCCGGGTCGACTTGAAGCTGCGGCCGTCGGTCAGGTGCAGCAGCACGTTGTCGGTGAGCGGCACGGTGCTGAAGCCCGGCGGCGGCACGTTGGCGGCCCACGGCGGCGGCGTCTGGGGAAAGCTGCCCGGCGCGAGCCTGGCCGCCAGCGCGTTGCGATAGCGCGCGAACACGGCGCGCGTCGCGCCAGCAGGTGGCTGTACTGCGGCTGCCCCTCGATCTGCGCGCCGCAGGCGCCGTTCCACAGAAAGTCGTGGTCGTCCCAGATGGCATGGGTGCGCAGCATCGGGCTCTGGACGAGGGCCGCGAAGCGCGGGTGGCTGACCTGCTTGTAGAGACGCGCGTGCGCGTGCAGCGCGAAGGTGTTGGCGTCCATGGCCTGGATGCCGTTGGTGCTCGCGCCGTCGGCGTCGTAGTAGGCCGAGTCGCCCAGCAGCACCAGGTCGTCGCACTGGTACTGCGCAATCTGGTCCCACACGGGTTGGTCGGGGAAGCTGTACGCGCTCATACAGGACGTGAAGGCGATGCGCATGGAGAGAGTCCCTCGTGGGCGTTTTCTTGAGTGACGCCGAGGGTAGGGGGCGGGTGCGCCCCTGCCCATCCTATATACGGGGGAGGCGCGCCGCGGCTTTTGCCGGCTGGCGCGCGATCTTGTCCATCCGCGCGGCAATGCGCGCGAGATGCGCGACCAGTTCCTTGGGCGATTCGACCTGCACCTCGTGCGGCAGGCAGCCCAGCCAGACCGCCAGCGCATCGAGCGAATTGGCACCGGTCGAGATGCGCGTGGCGTTGTCGCCGAGCACCTCTGGCACGCCGTTGACCCAGCCCAGGTAGCCCTCCAGCGCCTTGGCGGGCGCGTGCACCACCACTTTCGCGTGATGCAGGTAGGGCGACACATGGATCGCCTGCTGCATGTAGGCCGCGACGTCGCCGTGGGGCAGCCGGCGCGGCGTGAAGCGCGCGCCGGTGGGGACCGGCTGCACGATGCGGTCGAGGCGAAAGGTGCGCCAGTCCTGGCGCGCCGTGTCCCAGGCGAGCAGGTACCAGCGCTGGCCGGTCTGCACCACGCGGTGCGGCTGCGCCGTGCGCTCGGTGGCGGTGTCGTGAAAGTCGCGGTAGCCGAAGCGCAGTTCGAGCCGGTCGGTGCAGGCTTCGGCAAGCAGGGTCACGGCCTTCAGCCGCACCGGCGACTTGCCCTGCAGCAGCGGCACCACCGGCACGACCGAGGCGCGCACGCCTTCGAGCCGGCGGCGCAGGCGCGGCGGCATCAGCTGCTCGAGCTTGGCCAGCGCGCGCATCGAGGCGCTCTCGATGTCGCCCGTGGCCCCGGCCGGGTTGCCCAGCCCGAGCGCGACCGCGATGGCTTCCTCGTCTTCCAGCAGCAGCGGCGGCAGGGCCGTGCCCGCGCCCAGCCGGTAGCCGCCGGCCACGCCCGAGGTGGAGTCGACCGTGTAGCCGAGGCTGCGCAGGCGGTCGACGTCGCGGCGCAGCGTGCGCTCGGTGATTTCCAGGCGCGCGGCCAGCGCGGCGCCGGTCCAGGAACGTTGGGCCTGGAACAACGAAAGAAGCCGGATCAGGCGGGCGGAGGCGGACAGCATGTGCGCATGATGCCCGTGATCGAGGACAGGATCTGTCCGCAATGGGTCGTAGCCTCGGTGCTTCCTTCAACCACAGGCAACCCAGGACACAGACCCATGAAGAAGACATACAACGGCAGCTGCCATTGCGGCAAGGTGCGCTTTCAGGTGCTGCTCGATCTCGCGGAGGGCACGGGCAGATGCAATTGCTCGATCTGCACCAAGGCCCGCACGTGGGGCGCCATCGTGAAGCCGGACGCGTTCACGCTGCTGTCGGGGGAAGAAGACCTGTCGCTGTACCAGTTCGCCTCGCACAGCGCCGAGCACCTGTTCTGCCGGCACTGCGGCATTCGCTCGTTCGGGCGCGGCAACGTGCCCCAGATCGGCGGTGCCTACGTCAGCGTGAACGTGGCCTGCCTGGACGACGTCACGCCGCAGGAGCTGTCGAATGCGCCCATCCAGTACATGGACGGGCGCACCGACAACTGGTTCGTGCCGCCGGCCGAAACGCGCTACCTCTGAACGAGGGGCGCCGGGGTGCGGTTATTCCGCGCTGGATTGCTGCTTGCGGCGGCGCTGTGCGGGCTTGGCCGCCGGTGCCGAGGTCTGCGACGGCGCGGCCGCGCCGTCCACGCCCAGCCGGCCGCCGCCGCCCAGGCCCTGGCCGCGCACGGTCTGCGCCTTGTAGTTGCGCAGCGAGCGGACCATCTGGTTGAACGCGTCCATGAAGGCCGCGGCAATCACCTTGCCCTGCGGCGTGCGCGTGTAGCCGCCGATGTTGCCGGCGGCGGAAAGGCCGCTCAGGCCGGCAAAGCCCGCGAAGTCGGTCTTTGAGGCGCTGCCTTCGGCGGCGGCGACCTGCACGCCCGAACGGTTGTCGATCAGGGTCAGCAGGGCGCTGGCTTCCTTGGTCTGCATGCTGGCGCCGAGCTGGGCGATGGCGCGGCCACGGCCGCCGCCCACCAGCCCGCCGAGCGCGCCGCCCAGGCCGCCCGCGTCGCTGTTGCTGAACACGATTTCAGGCGACAGGCCGTAGTCGGACGCCACCATCTGGCCGCGGCCGAAGTTGCTGCCGCCGCGCATTTCGCCCGACTGCATCAGCGCGCGTTCGCGCGTCATGGCGTTCATGCCGGCCGCGCCGCGCTCGACCACCACGAAGCAGTTCGACTGCTGCACCAGCAGGCGCAGCAGGTTGGCCGTGGGCGGCAGCTTGTATTCGCCGGTGAGCACCGTATACCAGCCCGCGCTCTGGTTTTCGATCAGCGACACCGTGCCCAGCGGCGAGTCGCAGCGCTCGAGCTGGCTGCTTTCGCCGGAGGTCGCGCCGCCGGCGGCGCTGCCGGTGGCCACGGTCTTGGCCGACTGGCTGCCCATTTGCATGTCCATGGTCTGGCAGCCCGAAAGGGCCAGCAGGCCGGCGAGTGCGCTTGCGAGAGAAAGTTTGGAAAAAGCCATGTCCCGATCTGTCAAGTGAAAACAAAGCAGCGCGCCCCGGGGAGGCGCCACCCGTCGAAACCGAAGATGGGACCGCATGGCCTGTTGTGACCTCCCGACTTGTCGCGCCAGCGACCGCGCGACGATACGGTCCGATCAGCCGGCACGCCAGTGCCGAAAGTCATGTGCATGTGCGCGTTGCTCCCGGCCGCGATGCCGAAAACGGGCCGGCGGCTGGCGGAGCGGGGCGATTATTACTCAAGGAAACGTTTAAAAACAGTTCTGTCGGGGACAGTTCCGACCAAATGGTCAGTTCAGGCCTTCAGGCCAGGTAGTTGCCGCTGGCTTCGGGCTGGAACAGGACCGAGACCACGCGCGCCGCGCCTTCCGCGCCGTTGGGCATGTGCCAGCGCGCGAGCGTGCCCGCCCGCACGCCCAGCAGGCCGATGCCGACCGGCGACAGCACCGACACGCAGCCCGCGCCCGGCTCGGCGTCGCTCGGGTAGCACAGCGTGATCTTCTGTGTCTGCTGCGTGGCCGGGTCTTCGATTTCCACCTGCGAGTTCATCGTGACGATGTCCGCCGGCACCTCACGCGAGGGCAGGATGTCGGCGGCGTCGAGCAGTTCGGCCAGGGCCGGCGGCTGGCCCGCCAGCTTGCCGAGGCGGACGAAGTCGAGTTCGGTGAGCGTGCGCTCCCCGTGAATGGTTGCAAGCATGAAGCACTCCAATTGAATGTGCGACCTCGCCCCGTTGCCGTGAAAAGGCAGGTGAAGTCGCTACCGCGCGGCGTGGTGCCCGGCGGTCAATGGTTCGCGCATCAAGAAAGAAGGTAGCGGACCGCCGGGCTCAGGAAAGTGCGCTGGTGCGTCGCAAGACCAGCGTGATCGCCGCAACGACGACGCCTGCGCGAGCAGGGTGTTTGCGGGACGTGGACGAGCGGGACATTCGGGCAAGTGTAGTGCGCCGCCGCCGGGCCGCCGGACAATGGCCTCACGTGCCTTGCCGGTAAGCGCGCATGTGAGGTCCGCACAATCGCGCGATGCGCACTTTTCTTCTTTTCGTCGCGACGGCCCTCGCGGAAATCATCGGTTGCTACCTGCCTTACCTCTGGCTCAAGCAGGACCGCACCGCCTGGCTGCTGGTGCCCGCGGCGATCAGCCTCGCCGCGTTCGCGTGGCTGCTGACCTTGCATGAAGCGGCGGCCGGCCGTGTCTACGCGGCCTACGGCGGCGTGTACATCGGCGTGGCGATTGCGTGGCTGTGGGCGGTCGACGGCATCCGGCCGACCGCGTGGGACGTGGCCGGCGTGGCGGTGTGCCTGGCGGGCATGGGGCTCATCGCGTTCCAGCCGCGCTGATTTGTCCAAGATGCCGCGGCGTCAGGGCGCGCTCGCGTGGCGGATGGGAATCAGCAGGTCGGTGCGCAGCTCGGCCTGCGAGACCGTGCGCGGCGAATTCAGGTAGTGCTCCAGCGTGGGCCGGTCGTCGGGCTCGAAGCCGCTGCCCGGCAGCCACCGCGCGTAGAGCGACTGCACGGCGGCGTTGATGCGGGCATAGGGGCCGGCCAGGCGATGCACGGCGTAGCGGCCGCCGGGAATGTCGAGCATCTCGATCTCCGCGTCGTCTTCCGGCCAGGGATCGGGCGAGGCGAAGGCGGCGTAGTACCTGAAGCCGTCGATGTCTCCGGGGTCGCTGAACGAGGCGCCCCAGTGCTCCGACAGCGTTCGCGCGCCGGCATGAAGGCGCAGCCGCCGATGGGTGTGCGGAATGGTCGCGAACGGTCCCCGATGCCGCAGCGCATGCAGCCGCTGTTCGCTGCGCTCGACGATCCGCACGGCGGGCGAGGCACCGCCGTCGTCGTTGCCCGGGGACGGCGGCGCATCGACATCGAGCACCGTCCGGATCATCTGCCGCTGGAACGCGCGCGGCGACTGCCCGGTGAACTGGCCGAAGGCGCGCGTGAAGGCCTGCGGGCTTTCGTAGCCCACGGCCAGCGCGACCTGCGTGATGCTCTGGTCGCCGGCCTCGAGCAGCCGCGTGGCGAGCGCGAGCCGCACGCGACGCACCGTGGCCGCCACGGTTTCGCCGGCCACGCTGGCATACACGCGATGAAAGTGAAAAGGTGAGAAGTGCGCGAGCCGCGCGAGGTCTTCGAGCCGGTGATCGGCCATCGGGTCCGCGACGATGGCCGCGACGGCGCGCGCCACGCGGGCCCTGTAGTCCTGCTCGGTGCGACGGTTATCCATGCGCGGCAGTGTGCGCTCTTTGCGGCGCGGGCACTTAGCCGGCCTTGCGGAAATTGCCGCGCACAAGCCGCACAAGCCGCGCAATGCAGCGCCCAAGAAAAAAGCCCGCTGTTCAAAAAACAGCGGGCTTTCAAAT
>NZ_MOWM01000254.1 GCF_016082275.1 Variovorax sp. E3 | reverse complement strand
CAAGGGCCCGTTTGAACGTCGCTTCCACGCATACGACGAGGAGACAACTCACCCTCGAAGGCAAGTACAGCGATTCTTCGCGATGCATCCGCAAAGCCGAAGCACGAAAAACGCATAGGCTGATCCGCTTTTTGTTCTTTCGCGCCGCGTTCGCGGGCGTTTGCGGGCGTTCGTGCAGCGGTTTCTTCTTCACCGCATATCCATAGCCGCATTCATTCGTTGGTGGCGCGCGCCTCGCGAGCCAACACTCGGCGCTTCCAATTTTCCGGTGGAGAAGCTTCCGATGACCGTTCCTCTCGATCACCTCCCGCCTTCGCGCCGCAGCGTGCTGCAGGCCGGGGCGGCCGCCGCCATCGTCGGCTCGGGCGCGCTGCTTGCGTCCATGGCCCGCGCGCAGCCGCGCAAGCTCACCTTCGCCTGGAGCCAGGCGGGCTTTTGCCTGGCGCCGGTGCCCGTGGCGCTGGAGCGCGGCTTCTTCGAAAAGAACGGGCTCGACGTCGAGCTGCTCAACTGGGCCGGCTCGTCCGATCAGATGCTCGAGGCGCTGGCCACCGCCAAGGCCGACGTGGGCGTGGGCCTGATCCACCGCTGGGTCAAGCCGCTGGAGGCGGGCTTCGACGTGAAGGTGGTGGGCAGCGTGCACGGCGGCTGCCTGCGGCTGATCGGCGCCAGGGCCGCGGGCATCACCGCAGACGTGGCCAGCCTCAAGGGCAAGACCATCGGCGTGTCCGACCAGAACAGCCCGGCCAGGCAGTTCTATGCCATTCATCTGGCCAAGAAAGGCATCGACGTCGAGAAGGACGTCGACTGGCGCGTCTACCCTGCCGACCTGCTCGACGTGGCCGCGAAGAAGGGCGAGATCCAGCTGATTGCCGACGGCGACCCCAACGTGTTCCTGATCGAGAAGCGCAACCCCGGCGTGTTCACCGAGCTGGGCAACAGCGCCAAGGGCGAATACGCCGAGCGGCTGTGCTGCATCGTCGGCGCGCGCGGCGAGCTGGCGCGCAATGACAAGCCGCGCGCCGCCGCCGTGGTGCGCGCGCTGGCGCAGGCGTCGGACTACGTGTCGGAGAACCCGAACGAAGCCGCGAAGATCTACGCCAGGTACGCGCCCAAGGTACCGGTCGAAGACCTGCAGAAGCTGCTCGCCGAACTCACCTACAAGCACCACCCGGCCGGCAAGGCGCTGCGCAACGAGGTCGAGGCCTTTGCCACCGACTTTCGCAACGCGGGCATCCTGAAGAAGAGCACCGACGTGGTCCGCTTCGCCAACCAGGTCTCGCTGGACGTGCTCGCATGACGACCGCCGAACAACTGCTCGACGCGCCGCTGGGCCGGCACACCGACGCCCCCTCACCGATCGCACCGCGCCCCCAGCGCCCGCCAGCCGCAGCCACCAAGGCGGCCGATGCCGTGGTGCTGCGCCCCTCCGCCCCCGTCACCCCCGCCGGCTTGTGGACCACCGGCCTGCTCGCGGCCGTCGCCTGGCTCGGGCTGGGCCTGCTCACCTTGCTGTGGCCGAACAAGGAAGTCGGCTTCAGCGACTGGGCCTTCACCCAGGAGTTCGGCATTGCCGCGCTGGTGGTGGCCGCGCTGCTGCTGGCCGTGGCATTGCTCGCCGCCCGCGCGGGCAAGGTCGCACGCACGCTGCGCCCCGCCGGCCAATGGCTGGTGGCACTGGCCGTGGTGCTTGCGCTGTGGGAGACCGGCACCGCCAAGCTCGGCGTGCTGCCCTCGCCCTTCTTCGCGCCGCCGCAGAGCCTGATCGACGTGGTGCACGAAGACTGGCAGCGCCTGGGCCTGTCGACCGCGTACTCGCTGCGCCTGCTGGCCAACGGCTTCGTGCTGGGCGCGCTGATCGGCTTTGTCACGGGCGTGTCGATCGGCTGGTCGCGCATCGCGGGGTACTGGGTGCATCCGCTGCTGCGCTTCCTGGGGCCGGTGCCGGCTTCGGCGCTGCTGCCGCTGGCGTTTTTCTTCGCGCCGTCGAGCTACGTGGCGGCCGTGTTCCTGGTCGCTCTGGCCACCTTCTTTCCGGTGGCGGTGCTCACGTGGTCGGGCGTGGCTTCGGTCAGCAAGAGCTACTACGACGTGGCGCGCACGCTGGGCGCGTCGGAGCGCTTCCTGGTGCTGCGCGTGGCCATTCCGGCCGCGCTGCCGCAGGTGTTCGTGGGGCTGTTCATGGGCCTGGGCGCCTCGTTCTCGGTGCTGATCACGGCCGAGATGATGGGCGTGAAGGCCGGCCTCGGCTGGTACCTGCAGTGGGCCCAGGGCTGGGCCGCCTACGCCAACATGTATGCGGCGCTGTTCGTCATGGCGGCGCTGTGCTCGGGCCTGATCACGCTGCTGTTCAAGGTGCGCGACCGCGTGCTGTCGTGGCAGAAGGGGACCGTCAAATGGTGAACGACGCCGCTGTGCTTCCCCCGGCGCCAACGACCACCGGCGCCCACATCGACATCCGCGGCGTGAGCCACTGGTTCGAGGTGTCCGGCGGCGTGCTGCAGGTGCTCGACGGCATCGACCTGCAGGTGCGCCCCGGCGAGTTCGTCGCGCTGCTGGGGCCCAGCGGCTGCGGCAAGTCGACGCTGCTGCGCCTGGTGGCCGGGCTGGAGCCCGCCACCACCGGCACCATCACGCAGAACGGCGAGCCCATCACCCGGCCCGACCCGTCGCGCATCGTCGTGTTCCAGGACCCGACGCTCTACCCCTGGCGCAGCGTGTGGGACAACGTGGCGCTCGGCCTGCAGGCGCGCGGCGTGCTGAAAGAACAGCGCGGCCGCGTCGACGAAGCGCTCAAGCTCGTGGGCCTGACCGAGTTCGCCAAGGCCTTTCCGCACCAGCTCTCGGGCGGCATGGCGCAGCGCGTGGCGCTGGCGCGCGCGCTGGTCAACGACCCGCAACTGCTGGTGCTCGACGAACCGCTGGGCAAGCTCGACTCGCTCACGCGCCTCGCGATGCAGAGCGAGCTGGTCAACCTGTGGCAGCGCGCCGGCTTCTCGGCGCTGCTGGTCACGCACGACGTGGAAGAAGCGCTGTTCCTGGCCAACCGCGTGATCGTGCTGAGCGACCGGCCTGCGCGCATCGCGGCCGAGCTGGTGGTCGAGCTGCCCTACCCGCGCCATCGCGGCGACCCGCGGCTGGCCGAGCTGCGGCACGAAGCGCTCAAGCACCTGGGACTCGACGCCACGTGGTGACATGAACGCTTCACCCGAGGCCGGTTGGCTCAACCTGCTGATCGGCCTGCTGCAAGGCGCGCAGCTGCAACTGCTGCGCGTGCTCGACACGCTGGGCCTGGTCGTGCAGGCGCACGGCCAGCCGGCGTGGCCGTGGGCGCTGCGGCTCTCGGGCGAGAACCTGCTGATCGACCTCGGCCAGGCGCGGCGGCTCGGCTTCACGCTGGTGCTGCTCGCGGCGGCCGTGCTGGTGCTGCTGCTCTCGCTGCTGTGGCGCCGTCGACGCCTTGTGCGGACGGGGCTGCTGGCGCTGGCCGCGCTGCTCGTCGTGCTCGCGCCATGGCCCGCGGCCAACGTGGTGCTGGTGCCGGCCTACCCGACCAGCTTCCAGCAATCGCCCACGGGCTTCAGCGCCGGCAGCATCGAGCGCGGCCGCGTGCTTTATGCGGCGCAGTGCGCGGCCTGCCACGGCGCCGACGGGCGCGGACAAGGGCCACTGGCGGCCTCGCAGCCGGTGTGGCCGCCCAACCTCGCGGGCCCGCTGCTGTGGCGGCGCGCCGACGGCGACGTGCTGTGGCACGTGATGAACGGCATGCGCGACCGGCGCGGCGCGCCCACCATGCCCGCCTTCGGCCGGGCGCTGCGCGACGAAGACGCCTGGGCGCTGATCGATTTCATGAAGGCCCAGGGCGCCGGCGAAAGCCTGCGCGCGCCGGCCTGTGGACCCAGCCCATCGCACCGCCCGACGTGACGGTGCAATGCAGCGGCAAGCCGCCGCGCCTGCTGAGCAGCTGGCGCGGGCAGCGCCTGCGCATCGTGGCGGCCGGCGGCGAGCAGCGCTTTCAGGAAGACCCGCGCATGGTCACCGTGTTCCTCGAGCCCGGCACCGGCACCAGTACCGACACCGGCGCGCAGCGGCCCGGCGATTGCGTGGCCGACTCACCCGCCGCATGGTCCGCCTTTTCGCTGATCGCCGCGACCGACCGGCTCGCGGGCACGCAACTGATCGTCGACCGCGACGGCTGGCTGCGCGCGCGCGGCGAGCCCGGCAAGGGCGCATGGAGCGACGACGACCTGCTGTGCCGCACCGAACAGGCGCCAAGCGCCAGAGGCCCGCAGCCGCTGGCGCCCGACGGCCTGGGCGCCCTCATCGCCCGCATGGACGCCGAGCCCGTGCGTTTCGTGAAGGGCGGTTTCGTTCATTGAGGCGCAACGGGGCTACGATGGTCCCCGGCCCCTCGCCTATCCACCCCGAAGGAGACAGACGCCATGTCCAACCATGTCTACAAGTCGCTCGAACTCACGGGCTCGTCGCCCACCAGCATCGAGGACGCCGTGCAGACCGCCATCGCCAAGGCGCACGAGACGGTGCGCAACATCCAGTGGTTCACCGTGACCGAAACGCGCGGCCACGTGGTCGACGGCAAGGTCGCGCACTGGCAGGTGTCGCTGAAGATCGGCTTCACGCTCGAATAGCGCCGTCACGCGGCGCGGCGGCGGGCGCTCAGGCCGCTGCAGCCGCCGGTTCCTGCGGCTCGCCCAGCGACAGCATCAGCCGGTTGGCCCAGTTGAAGAAGGCCGCGCCGTGGATCACGTCGCAATCGCCAGGTCGTCCAGCCCCTGGGCGCGCAGTCGTTCGATGTGCGCCGTGCCGAAAGTCGACGGCGTGGACGACAGCGCGACCGACGCCGCCACGATGGCGTTCCAGCGCTCGCCGAGATCGACGTTCACTCCCGCGTCGAGCAGCCGCTGCACGTCGTCCTTGCGGGGCGAGAAATGCGAGGCGAAGCGCGCGTGCACCGACGCGCAATAGATGCAGCCGTTGTAGCGCGAGGCGGCGGCGGCCGACAGCTCGCGCTCGGCGCGCGGCAGGCCGGCTTCGGGGTTGTAGAAGATGTCCTTGTCGGTGCGGGTGCGCGCGCCCAGGATGTCGGGGTCGCGCGCCAGCAACCGGAAGTACGGCGACTTGGCGCGCGCCGCGTCCACCAGGCCGGCAAAGTGCCGCTCGGTCAGCTCGGCCTCGGGCAACGGCTCCAGCCAGGGCAGCCATTCGAGCTGCGCCTGCGTGAATGCGTTCGGGTGCGTGTTGTCGGGATGGGTCAGGGTCGATTCGCGGGTGGTCATGGCAAGGCTCAGGCGGCGTGGGTTGCGGGACGTTGCGCCAGTGCCTGCAGGCCGGTGACGACACGGATCTGGAAGGCGAGAAACGCCACGAGCTGCGACAGCGTCACGATGCCGGTGCTGGACCAGCCCGCGTCGAGCAATGCCTGCAGCGGGGCCGGGCTCGCATCGCGCGGATGGAACACCAGCAGGTGCGCGTGCACCAGCGCGGCCGAAAGCCGCTCGCCCAGCAGTTCGCGGTGCGCGTCGCCCACGGCATACGCAGGGCCCGCCGTGTCTTCCGCGCTGAGCGGGCCGGCCGGATAGCTGCCATACGGCCCCTGCGCCGCGCCACGTGCCGCCTCGGCGGCAATGGCATCGGCCACGCCGGCGCGGGCGCCCTGCCCGGCCAGTTGCGCGGCATAGAAGCGCACCACGCCCTCGTGCCTATGCAGCCCCGCGACAAAGGCCGCGAGCGCAAACCGGTCCGCGATGTCGAAGTCGCCGACCACGGGCGGCGTGGGCGCGAACAGCGACAGGTAGCTCTGCTGCGCATGCGTGCGCGCTTGCTCGCGCCCCAGGCGGATGCGGTCGAGGTGATCGCCCGACGCGATGCCGGTCAGGCTGTCGATCACATCGGGCACCGCGGCTGCGGAAGAAGAAAGAGAGAAAGAAGAAGCAACGGCGTTCATGCGGCCTCAGAAGTTCGGGAGATGGATGAATGCGAAGCGCCGGCGCCACCACCGTCGCGGTCAACTCGATGGAGCGCAGGATGGCCGCGTGCGGCGGATCGACCGAGTGCACCTGGCACACGAGGTCGGTCACGCGCTCGAGCGTGCTGTCGGCGCGCAGCGAGGCGATCACGTCGTCGGGCGAGCGACGTGCACGTCATACGCGGCGATCAGTTCCTCGAGCGTGGCCTGCGGGCCGGCGCGGTCCGCCAGGCCGACCTGGCCCGACGCGGCAAAGCGCGCGGCCGAGCGGCGCAGGCCGATGTCGGCCAGGCGCAGCGCCTCCTTGCTGGTCTCGGCCACGAACACGC
>NZ_MOWM01000253.1 GCF_016082275.1 Variovorax sp. E3 | reverse complement strand
CGGCCGTCGCGCGCGCCAGCGTGCTCGGCGGCTTCGCGGCCGCGCCGGGGCTGGACGAGCCCACGCTGCGCGCGCTGGT
Organism: Variovorax sp. E3; assembly: GCF_016082275.1. Classification (GTDB taxonomy): domain Bacteria; phylum Pseudomonadota; class Gammaproteobacteria; order Burkholderiales; family Burkholderiaceae_C; genus Variovorax. Next base: position 6,248 of record NZ_MOWM01000253.1, on the reverse strand, counting down.
GACGCAAGCCAACTTGGACGTGGTGGCGCGCCAGGCCGAGGGCGGCAAGCTCGCGGGCATGCGCTCGACCATCGTGTTCGCGGCCATCGACCTGGAAGACCACGCGCTGGCCTGGGTGCACAGCGGCGACAGCCGGGCCTACCTGTTTCGCGGCGGCGCCATCGTCGCGCGCACCACCGATCACAGCCTGGTGCAGCAGATGGTGGCCGGCGGCATGCTCGACGAAGAAGGCGCGCGGCTGCATCCGCAGCGCAACATGCTGCTGTCGGCGCTGGGCTCCGTCGAGGAGGCGCCCGACATCGCCGTGTCCGACCGCATGCGCCTGCTGCCCGGCGACGTGCTGCTGCTGTGCAGCGACGGCGTGTGGGAGCCGCTGGGCGACGAGTGCCTGATCGACACGCTGCACGCCTCGCGCACGCCCAGCCAGTGGACCGAGCTGCTGGACACGCTGATCAAGGCCCATGCCAAGCCGGGCCACGACAACTACACGGCGCTCACGCTGTGGGTCATCGAGGACGCCGAGGACGACGTGACGCGGCTGATGCCCGAGAGCGCCTGACCCGAAAGCGCCTGACCCGAAAGCGACCGGCGAAAAAAAGCCCGTCCACCGGACGGGCCATGAGGAGACGAGGGAAGAAACCGCCGCGTCAGGCGCCACCCGTCGCCGGCACGATCACGGGCGCGACGTAGGTGTACTTGTTGGCCGTCTTCTTCACGCGCTTGAGCGCGCTGCGCAGCAGCTGGGGCACGTCCTGCCGGTTGGGCAGGTTGGTGTAGTTGTCGATGCCCTGACGGTCGCACAGGTTCGCGCAGCCGTTGTTGAGCAGGTCCAGCGCATAGCGCGTCTTCGACAGCGTGCTGGAGGCGCCCACCGCGCGGAACGGATCGAAGATGCCGTCCGCCCTGAGGTTGCTGCCGCGCGCGATCGCCTGCTGCTGGAAGTGCACGATGTGCCTCTGCGTGATCGGCCCCTTGGCGCCGTCCACCGCGATCACTTCGGTCTCGCCGGGCGGCGGGTCGAAGCCGTCGTTGAAGCCCATCAGTTCGTAGTAGAAGATCCGCAGCAGGGCCTGCACCAGCATCACGTCTTCACGCGTGTTGGAACCGATCAGTCCGACCGACCAGTCGATGTTGTAGGCCAGGCGCGGATTGCCGCTGGTGCCGATGAATGAGGTGCTGAATGCCATTGCATTGCTCCTTGTTGGCGCACGCGCCGGGCGCGCGTGCCTTCGGTCAGCGGGTTTCGGTGGTCGGCACGTTCCAGCCGAACTTCACTTCGCCGCCGGCGGCGCCCTTGTCGTCCTGCGCCTTGTAGGCGAACTCGATGTCCTTGAACGAGCACGACACCTGCTCCTGCACGTCGCCGCCCTGCGCGCCGCCGGGGGCGACGCTGGAGATGAACACTTCCTTCAGCGTGACCTTCAGGTACTCCTGCTGGCCCTCGCCCGACTTGCGGCAGGTCATGACCATGTCCTTGAAGTGCTTGCCGCCGACGCAGTTCTTGGCAAGCACCGGCGAGGCCTTGTCGTAGGCGTGCACGAAGTGGAAGTCGCCGGGCGTGGCCTTGCCCTTGCCCGAGCCGCCGCCGGAGGTCGCGCCCGATGCATTGCTCACATTCCACGACCACGACGAGATCTCGATCTCGTCCTTGTGGTCCTTGTGCGAAGACTCGCCCTTGACGCCGTCGAGCTTGATGTGAAAGTCGGAAGACATGTTCTTACTCCTTGGAACCCGATTGCGCTCGGGCGGTTGATGATCGAGAGTGATGCGAAGGCTGCCGGCTTGCGGAAGGGGCCGTGGAGCGGCAGCTGTTCATAGAACGAAACGGAATCCGGATTTCCAAAAGAAGAAACCGCTGATTCTTTTCAGTTCGCGCCCTTGGCCGACGGCAGCTTGGACACCAGGCGCAGCGACACCGTGAGGCCTTCGAGCTGGTAGTGCGGGCGCAGGAAGAACTTGGAGGTGTAGTAGCCGGGGTTGCCCTCCACTTCCTCGACGATCACCTCGGCCGCGGCCAGCGGCTTCTGCGCCTTGGTGGTCTCCGACGAGTTGGCGGGGTCGCCGTCCACGTAGTTCATGATCCATTTGTTGAGCCAGCGCTGCATGTCCTCGCGCTCCTTGAAGCTGCCGACCTTGTCGCGCACGATGCACTTCAGGTAGTGCGCGAAGCGGTTGCAGGCGAACAGGTAGGGCAGGCGCGCGGCCAGGTTGGCGTTGGCGGTGGCGTCGGGGTCGTCGTACTCGGCCGGCTTGTTCAGCGACTGCGCGCCGATGAAGGCCGCGAAGTCGGAGTTCTTGCGGTGGATCATCGACAGCAGGCCGGCCTTCGAGAGCTCGGCCTCGCGCCGGTCGCTGATGGCGATCTCGGTCGGGCACTTCTGGTCGACGCCGCCGTCGTCGCTGGGGAAGGTGTGCAGCGGCAGGTTCTCCACCGCGCCGCCCGACTCGATGCCGCGGATGCGCGAGCCCCAGCCGTAGAGCTTGTACGAGCGGTTGATGTTGGTGGCCATGGCGTAGGCCGCGTTGGCCCAGGCGTACTTGCCGTGGTCGGCGCCGGCGGTGTCTTCCTCGAAGTCGAACTCTTCGACCGGGTTGGTGTTGGCGCCGTAGGGCGTGCGCGCCAGGAAGCGCGGCATGCACAGGCCCAGGTACTTGGAGTCGTCCGACTCGCGCAGGCTGCGCCAGCCGGCGTACTCGGGCGTGGAGAAGATCTTGGTCAGGTCGCGCGGGTTCGCCAGCTCCTGCCACGACTCCATCTGCATCAGGTTGGGGCTGGCGCCGGTGATGAAGGGCGCGTGCGCCGAGGCCGCGATCTTGGCCATCTCGCCGAGCAGCTCCACGTCGGGCGGGCTCTGGTCGAAGTGGTAGTCGCCCACGATGGCGCCGAAGGGCTCGCCGCCGAACTGGCCGTACTCCTGCTCGTAGATTTTCTTGAACATCGGGCTCTGGTCCCAGGCCGCGCCCTTGAACTTCTTGAGGTTCTTGGCCAGCTCCTGCTTGGAGATGTCCATCACCCGGATCTTCAGGTTCTCGTCGGTCTCGGTGTTGTTCACCATGTAGTGCAGGCCGCGCCACGCACTCTCCAGCTTCTGGTAGTCGGGGTGGTGGATGATCCGGTTCACCTGCTCGGTGAGCTTGGCGTCGATCGCGGCGATCATGGCCTGGATCGACTTGGTCACGTCCTTGCCGATGACGGTGCTGTTGGCCAGCGCCTGCTGCGCCAGCGTGAGCACGGCGGCTTCGACGGCGCTCTTGGCTTCGTCGCTGCGCGGCTTGAATTCCTTTTGCAGCAGCGAAGAAAAGTCGCTGCCCGCGTACGCGACATCTTTCAGCGCGCTCTGTTCGAGTGCTTCGGCCATGGTGGGTTCTCCTCGTTAACCGGTGTGTGTGATGTCGGCGTCAGGCGGCGGGCGTGCCGCCGTCTTCGGGCTTCTTGCTGGAAGCCAGCGTCTGCAGCAGGGCCGGGTCCTCGAGCACCTTGGCCAGCAGGTCTTCGGCGCCGCCCTTGCCGTCCATGTAGGTGACCAGGTTCGACAGCTGCGTGCGCGCCTCGAGCAGCTTGTTCAGCGCGCCCACCTTGCGGGCCACGGCGGCGGGCGAAAAGTCCTCCATGTTCTCGAAGGTCAGTTCCACCTTCAGGTCGCCTTCGCCGGTGAGCGAGTTCTCGACCGCGAACGCGGCGCGCGGCTTCATGGCCTTCATGCGCGAGTCGAAGTTGTCGACGTCGATCTCCAGGAACTTGCGATCGGACACCGCCGCGAGCGGGTCGGCCGGCTTGCCCGAGAGGTCGGCCAGCACGCCCATCACGAAGGGCAGCTGCACCTTCTTCTCGGCCCCGTAGAGCTCCACGTCGTACTCGATCTGGACCCGGGGCGCCCGGTTGCGGGCGATGAATTTCTGACTGCTCTTGGCCATGGAGATGCTCCTTGCGGGTGTGAATGGGGGAAGGGGTCCGGTGCGGCGGGGCCTACTCGGACGGGCGCCGGCCGGTGACCGTTTCGATGGTGTCCATCGCGTTCGGCGCGAGGTTGGCCATGATTTCGAGGAAGCTCACGCCGATGAGCTTCTTGGCACGCTCGATCAACAGCGGCGCGGGGTTGCCGGGCTCGGCCTGCTCGAGGTAGCGGATCACGCGGTCGAGCATCTGCACCGCGTCCTGGCGGTTCTGGATCTCGCCGCGCGCGGCGGCGGGGCGCGATGCCGGGGCGCCTTCGGCTGGAGTTTCTGCATCGCCCCCGGCGGCTTGCGCGGCCGCATCGTCGGGCGAACCGCTGGCGGCGGCGCAGGCTTTGTGCAGCACGCGGCCGATGTTGCGCAGCGCGTCGAAGTCGACCGCGTCGGCGCGGCCGGTGCGCTCGGCAAGGAGCTTCTGCAGCCGGTCGACGAGCGCCGGCACGCTGATGGCGGCCTGCATGGCTTCGGGGCGCTCGGCCTGGATGGACTCCAGGCCGCCCTGCACCTGCGCCATCGAGTACGCGGACTCGCCGCCGACGGTTGCCAGCGCGTTGTGCGCAATGGCGATGTCGCGCACGCGGATCGCACCGACCCCGCGCGCATGCCGACCTGCGCCTCGTACAGGTCGCGCAGGCCCATGCCTTCGTCGCTCAGCGGCGCGAGCGCGTTCAGGCGCATCGTCGGGTCGTTGTCGTCGTCCGCATCCAGCTTTGGATGTATGCCGTCCCAGAAGGTGTCCAGCAGCGAGGTCAGCAACTGCAGCCCCGACGCGAAACCCGTCACGCCCTGCATGCGCGTGGACGCGCGCAGCAGCAGCACGGCGGCGCGCACGTCCTTGCTGCGGCGCAGGATCATCGCGGACTGTTCGGCCACTTCGCGCCACTCGGGTTCGACGGCGGGGATCACGGTGTCGCCGAACTGCTGCTCGGGCTTGCCCTGCGCGGCGGCCACGAGCGCGGTGAAGTCGGCGTCGTACTCCAGGTCGTCGCCGCACGGCGAGGCTTCGCCGATGGGCGCGAGCAGTGCGGAAGCCAGTTCGTGAGTCAGCATGTTGCCTGTTGGAGTTGGCTGGTGATAATCAAAGATGCGTCTTGACCGGTCAATGCAACGAAGGGAATAGCATGCGCACGCTGGGTACACACCATTCGTCCTATGAAGGCTTGCGTGCTGCGTTATCGCGGCGCGACATCGCGGTCCTTGGCCTTGCTGCAGCGGGTCTTTCGATGGCGGGCTGCGCGAGCAAGCCGGTGGTCACGACGGTCGCCGTCACGCTCACGGCAGGCCCCGATGCCAACCCCGACGCGCGCGGCCGCGCCTCGCCGCTCACGGTGCGCGTGTATGCGCTGAAGTCGCCCGGCCCGTTCGAGGGCGCCGACTTCTTCTCGCTGTTCGAGAAAGACCAGGCCACGCTCGGCGCCGAACTCGTGCAGCGCGAAGAAGTGCTGCTGCGGCCCGGCGAGAGCAGGAAGCTCGACTTCAACCTGCCGCCCGACGCCAAGGCCATCGGCGTGATGGCGGCGTTTCGCGACCTGGACCGCGCGCGCTGGCGCGAGGTGCGCCCGGTCACCACGGGCAAGGCGCAGTCGCTGGACGTGCTGCTCGGCGCGCGGCAGATGCGCATCGACGCGAAGTAGCCAACCGCGGCCGCGCGGGTCTAGGGAACGGGCGACGGCCGGCCCGGCCGCACCAGCGGCTGATCGGCCGGCAGGAAGTGGCCGAACAGGTCGGTCGCGAAGGCCCCGCCGGTGCTGTCCGACGCGGCGGCCGTGAGGTACAGGCCGCGCCAGCGCGGCGCGCGCGTGCCCTTGCCGTGGTGCTCCAGCAGCACCTGCGCGAACGCGCGCAGCCCGGGTTGCAGCGCGCGCACGGCCTCCACGAATTGATGCACCGCGAGCCGGCTCGCAGGCTGCGTCTGTTCGCGCAGCAGCGCCATGCGCAGCGCATGCAGGTGCTGTGCAAGCGGCTCGAACACCGCGTCGAGCCGTTCGGCGGCCGGCGTGGCGATGAAGGGCGAAGGGTCGGTCAGCCGGTGCCCCACCGCCTGCGACAGCAGCTCGGGTGGCAAGCGCCGCGCAGCGCGGCATAGCCCGGGAGCTGTTCGAGCCCGGTCACGACGAGGTAGGTCGGCATCTGCAGGCGCAGGGTGTCGCAGGTCTCGTCGAGCAAGCGGCGCACGCGCGCGGCCCGGGCCTTCAGTTCTTCGGCATCGGCCTGCAGCAGCTCGCCCGCCGACACGCACGCCACCAGCCCGTTGAGCGGCAGGCGGTCGCGCCGCTCGGCCAGCGCGAGCAGCG
>NZ_MOWM01000252.1 GCF_016082275.1 Variovorax sp. E3 | reverse complement strand
TGCGCGGCCAGTGGACCAAGCTGAGCTACGACTTTTTCGTTGGCGCGCCGATCAGCAAGCCGGAGGGCTATCGCGCGGCGAAGGTCACGTTGGGCTTCAACTTGAACGCCAGCTTCTAAGCGAACTTCGCATCAGTTTGAACCAATAGCCCGTCAGGCGGCGTCCTGCTCCGCGACTGCGTCCTCGGCCGGCGCCAGCATCGTCCCCCGGCAATTCACCGACCCGCAATGGCACGGGTACTTCGACGGCGGCGACCCGTCGTCCGCCGTCAGCGAATAGTCGATGAACAGCTCGTCGCCCGCGTCCACGGGTTCCAGCGTCTGGAACCGCAGCACCATCTCTCCGCTTTCGTCGTATTCCTCGACCGCCTCGCAATTCGGCTCGCACGAATGGTTCAGGTGGCGCGTGGCGTTGCCGCCCTTGGCGCCGTCGATGGTTTCGTGGTTCGACAGCGTGAACAGGTAGGTGAGCTGGTCGTCCCACACCTTGGTGGCGATCTCGGCCTTGGTGTAGCGGCGGCCTTCATACAGGCCGAGGAAGGCTTCTGCCGGCAGGTCGCGCGTGGCGAAGGCGCCCAGGCCGTGCACGCCGCTGGGGCCGACGCGGACGAACGGGGTGGACGAGGTGGTTTGCTTGCGGTGCTTCATGAACGGGGAGAAAAGGTGGGGGCGTCGTTGTCTTGCTGCAGAAGTGTCAACGCCATTTCGATCTGACGGATGACAAGCGTGGCGCCGCGTGCGCTCGCGGCCCGGGAAAGCGGGCTGCCGACGGGCTCGTCGACGAGCCGCCAGCGGGTGGCGGGGCGGGCGGTGGCCAGCGCGTCGAGCAGTTCGTGCGCGGCGGTTTCGTCCAGGGCGGCGGCGTCGAGCAGCGCGCCCTGGCCGTCGCCGGCCGGCGGCATCACGGCATAGGCGCACAGCGTGTCGTGGCGCCACACGCCGAGCGCGACGGCCTGCTCGCGCACGAGGGCGTCCAGCACGGTCGGCCATTCGCGGCGCCAGGTGGGCCGCGATATCGCGGTGCAGGCGCTGTGCAGCGGCTGGAGCGCGGCGGGTTCGGGTCGCGTGCTCGCCTGCCTGCGATGTTTGTCGAGCTGCCATTCGAGCACCTCGAGCGTTCGCACTTCCTCGAAGCCGGCCTGGCGATAGAGCGCGCGCGCCGGGTTCTGCTCGATCACTTCAAGAAACGCCTGCGCGATGCGCGCCTGCGAGAAGGCCGCGGTCTGCGCCTCGATCAGCTGCTTTGCCAGCCCCTGCCGCCGGTGCGAGCCCGCGATGCCGAAGCCCGCAAGGTACGCGCGCGGCCCGCGCCGCCCGGCCAGCGAGATGCCGCAGGCCGCGCCGTCGACAGCGATCACGCGCGACAGCGACAGGTCGACCTCGCCGCGCCGCAGGTGCCGCTCGAAGCGCAGCTCGTCGAATGCGATCGGCACGAAGTAGCCTTCATAGGCCCGGTTCCAGAGTGCCGTGAGTTCGCCGCGCGAGAATTCCGTGGCGGGGACGACCGCCATGCCGATGCTGTTCATGAAGAAGTGTCAGGTGACCGGAAGCGTTGCCACGAAGCAGGTGCCGTCGTCCGCGCAAGAAGTGACTTGCAGCGTGCCGCCGTGGGCGGCCACGATTTCCGAGCAGATGTACAGCCCCAGCCCCAGTCCGCCGCCGGGCTTGCTGTTCTCGGGGCGCCAGTAGGGCTGGAAGATCCTGGGAATGTCGTCGGGGGGAATGGGCGCGCCGCCGTTGGTGACGGACAGCACGAGGGTGTCGTCCCGCACGACGGCGCGGACCACGATGGGCTGGTCGGGCGCGCCGTGCGCCACCGCGTTGCCCAGCAGGTTGGACAGCACCTGCTGGATGCGGCCCTGGTCGCAGCGCACCATGCCGTTGATCGACAACTGGTCGCGGATGTCGAGCCGGGGGTTGGCGGCCCGCACCTCGTCGATCACGTCCTTGAGTCCCGAGGCCAGGAAGTCGGCCTCGCGGATGGCCAGGCCCATGCCCGAGCCCAACCGCACGCGCGCCAGGTCGAGCACGTCGTCGATCAGCGCCGACATGCGGCGCGTGCTGGTCTTCAGCCGGGTGCCGAGCTTGACGAGATCGGGCTCGCCCGTGCGCCGGATCAGCAACTCGGCCGCCGCTCCCACCGACGACAGCGGGTTGCGCAGGTCGTGCCCGAGCACGGCGATGAACTGCTCGCGCAGCTCGGCCGTGGCGCGCTCCGACTGCAGGGCGGTCTCGGTGCGCACCTGGAGGTCTTCGGTCTCCAGCTGGCGCGCGATCAGGTCGGCGAAAGCGGTGAACATCGACACCACGCGCGCGTCCGACACCCGGGCCGGGCGCGGGTCGATGGCGCAGAGGTTGCCGAAGTAGTCGCCGTTGCTGTGGATGATGGGCACCGAGATGTAGCTCTCGATGTTGTACAGGCGCGGCGTGTGGTGGTTGAAGTACACCGGGTCGGTGCTGGCGTGGTCGATCACCACCGGCTGGCGGGCCGCGCGCGATTCGCTGCACAGCGTGGTCTGCACCTGCAGCCGGCCGCCCGGCTTCAGGCCGAACTGGATGGTGTCTTCCACCGCGCAGGCGGTCCAGGTGCCGTCGGTCACGCGGGCCACGGCGGCAAAGCCCATGCCGGTGTTCTGGCAGATGACCTTGAGCAGCGAGGGCACCGCGCTGATGCGGCCGATGGCCGCCACGTCCCGCGCAATGGCCTCGTCGCTGTCGACGTCGCCGACAACAGGGGCAAGAGGAGCGGGAAGGGTGGTCAAGGTACTGAAATGGTACGCCACGCACGCCGCCGCCGCATCGGGCAGATCCGGCATCCGGCCGCTCAGGGCTTGGGGTCGCCCAGCGAGGCCAGGCAACCCACGATGGCGTCGGCCGCCTCGTCCAGCCGGGGGCCGGGGCGCATCATCAGGTCGAAGCGGGCCGAGGCAAAGCTGCAGACCCGCCCGCGCTTGATGGCCGACATGGCCGACCAGCCGGGCCGCCCGGCCATGGCCGAGATTTCTCCGAGGGCGGACACCATCAGCACGTCGGGGTCGGCGCGCACCACGAATTCGGGGCTCATCTTGGGGAACGGGCCGAGCGTGCCGGGCACGGCGTTGCCCAGGCCGAGGCGGGCCAGCGTTTCCCCGATGAACGAGCTTTCGCTGGCCGCCGCCATGCCGCCGTGCACCTCGAAGTACACGCGCCGGCCCTGCCAGCCGGCGGGCACGCGGGCCCTGGCCGCGTCGAGCCCGGCGTCGAGCTTGCGCCAGAAGGCCTCGCCCGCGCCGGGGCGGCCGGTGGCGCGGGCCACGGTTTCCATCACGCGGCGCATGTCGGCATGGGTCTTGGCGTCGAGCGCCAGCACCTTGATGCCCAGGCGCTCCAGCGGCTCGGCGGCGCGGCTGCGCGGGCGCAGCAGCACCAGGTCGGGCTTGAGCGCCACGATGCGCTCGATGTTGGCGTCGTCGATGCCGCCCACCTGCGGCAGCCCCTTCACCGACGCCGGCCAGTTGGCGTGGCGGTCGATGCCCACGAGCCGGTCGCAGGCGTCCAGCGCGCAGACGGTCTCGGTCAGCGAGGGCATCAGCGACACGATGCGCCGCGCCGGCGCCTGCAGTTCGACCGTGGTGCCGCGGTCGTCTTCCAGGCGAATGCCCGCCGCGTGCGCCGCCGAGCCCAAGCCCAGCGCCACGAAGGCGGCGGCCTTGGCGATCTGCCGGGCGGTGGTGAAAAGCGGCGGGCGCGGGGTGGGGGTCGGCAGGGCGGAGGAGGTCATCGGGCGGGCGTGGTCGGCCCGCTATTGTCGCGGCGTCTGCATGCGCAGCCGCCGCGCCGCTTCTTCTTCGCGCGCGTCGTTCACCTCGCGCATCACGTTGCCCAGGTCGACCGGGCCGCTCTCGCGCACGAAGGTGCCCGTGAGCTCGGTCTCGGGGCGCAGCAGGCCGCGCTCGTAGAGCTGCCAGATCTCGTCGCCGTAGTGCGTGCCCAGCAGGGCGGGCGCGAACTGGCCGAAGAAGTTGCGCAGGTTCTCGACGTCGCGCAGCAGCATGCGGCGCGCGTGGTTGTTGCCGGCGGCGTCGACCGCCTGCGGCAGGTCGATGATCACCGGGCCGTCCTCGGCCAGCAGCACGTTGAACTCCGAGAGGTCGCCGTGCACGATGCCGGCGCACAGCATGCGCATCACTTCCTTCAGGAGGCTGGCGTGGTGCCGGTGCGCGTCTTCGGGCGAGAACATCACATCGTTCAGGCGCGGGGCGGCGTCGCCGTTGGCGTCGGTCACCAGGTCCATCAGCAGCACGCCTTCGAGAAAATTGTGCGGCGTGGGCACGCGCACGCCGGCGGCGGCCAGCCGGTAGAGCGCGTCGACCTCGGCGCTCTGCCAGATGGCCTCGGTCACCTTGCGGCCGAAGCGCGTGCCTTGGCCATGGCGCGCGCCTCGCGGGTGTTCTTGACGCGGCGGTTCTCGGTGTAGTCGACGGCCTGGCGGAAGCTGCGCTTGTCGGCCTCCTTGTAGACCTTGGCGCAGCGTGTTTCGTCGCCGCAGCGCACCACGTAGACCATGGCTTCCTTGCCGCTCATGAGCTGGCGCACCACGGTGTCGATCAGGCCTTCGTCGATCAGCGCCTGCAGTCTCTGGGGTGCCTTCATTGCGATGCCTCCCGGGGCGTGGCGGGGAGCCGGGTCGACAGAAAAGCCCTCAGGCTGTCGGTGCCCAGCTGGTAGGCCCCGAAGTGCCTGTGCGGCGCGAAGCCCAGGCGGTGGTTGATGGCGAGCATGGGCGCGTTGACCTCGGCGTTGTTGGTGATGGCGAGCGTGACCTCGGGGTGGCACTCGTGCACGAGCTGCAGCATGGCGGCCTTCACGCCCTTGGCAAGGCCCTTGCCGCGCCACTGGCGCGACACGGCGGTGAGCCGCTGGTGCATGCGCTCGGGCGTCTGCGCGTTCCAGCTGGCCTCGCACACGGCGACCAGCGCGTCGCCGTCGAGCAGCAGCACCAGGTAGTGATCGCCGCCGCGGCGGTCCATCTCGGCGTACCAGGGCGCGAAGCTCTCCAGGTCGTAGCGCATCGGCGGGCGCGCCAGGTTGCTGGTGGGCGCATCGTCGAGCAGGGCGGACATCGGGCCGATCAACGTTGCCAGCCGCTCGTAGGGCACGCGGCCGGCATGCACTTCGGCGCGCAGGCCGTGCGCGGGCGCGAAGCCCTCGGTGCGCCAGCGCGCGAGCGCCTGCCAGTCGAGTCCGTCGAAGGGCATGCGGTTCTCGACGCTGCGGTGCTTCTCGCTCGCGCCGATGGCCTGCAGAAAGGCGTGCCCCTCGGGGGCGTGCGCATGGAGGGTGGCCACGGACTTGCCGTGCGTTTCCATCAACGCCAGCAGCGCGCCCAGCAGGCTGCTCGCAACGCCGCGCCGGCGGTGCGGCAGCAGCACGCCGCCCCAGGCGTCGATGAAGGGCGCGAAGGGCGCGTGGCCGGGTGTGCCTTCGCGGCGAAAGCTCGCGGTGAGGCTGCCGACGATTTCGCCGTGGTCGCCCACGGCCAGCATGCGGTGGAAGTCGTGCAACGGGTCGTGCCTGAGCACGTCGCGCCGCCGGTCGGCATCGGCCTGCACGGGCTCGCCGGGATGGTCTTCGGCGGCGCGCAGGCGCCAGAAGGCGCAGAAGCGCTCCCAGTCGGATTCGCTCGCGCGCCGGGCGTCGAACGTGGTGGTCGTCACGGTATGCCGCGAACGCGCGGCATGAGGTTCAAGCATGGGTAGGCCTTGATTCGAAAAGGAACGGGGCGCCACCGGCACATGCGTGCTGGCGGCGGCGTTTGAATCGGGGCGGTGTGTCGTGTCGCTGCGGCGAGGGTGCCGCGAGCGCCGGACCGGCCGTGCCCCTCAGGGGCACCAGCTGCGCAAGGAGCGCGTCAGCAGTCGGTCAGAAGGAGGGTACCAGGACAAACCGCACGTGGGTGGGGGCGTGAATAGCAGTGTCTTCCATCGCGTACCTCCTTCGGTGGTTGTTTGTCGGACCTGCGAATGTAGCGGGCTTGGCGCGTGCTGTGAAGCAGCGCGTGCCGTGCGCTGTGGTTTTTGCCACCGCGCACGCCGCGCCGGTCGTCAGGCGCGCACGAGCATCGTGAGCGCGGCCGAGACGAAGATGGCCGCGAGGAACATGCCCCAGCCGCTCTTGCGGCGAATGAAGTTCGAAAGGAGCACGGCGCCCGTCATCAGCCACACGATCGGCCGGCTGCTGGTGCTGAAGACGCTTGCCACGTAGATCGCCTGCAGGCCCATGCTGATGACCCAGCCGATGTTCGACGCCAACCCCGTCTGTCGCCCGGCGGTGGCGGCGGGGGCAGGCGCGGGTGACGCGGCCGGCTGC
>NZ_MOWM01000251.1 GCF_016082275.1 Variovorax sp. E3 | reverse complement strand
GGCAGCGCGCTGGCCACCGATGTCGCGGTGGGCCACGACGCCTTCGCGGCCGCGGCGGCGCTGGTGCGCGCGGGCGCGCCGGTGGCCCCGGACGCACTGCGCAACATCGACGGACAGATTGCCCCCGAACTCACGAGCGCGTTGCTCGCCAACGGCGCGGAGCCCAACGTGGCGGCCATCGTCAAGTGCGCGGCCTGCGGTGCGCCCGCAAGCGCCCACCTGATCGCCGAGGCCTGCACGCGGGCGGGCATCGACGTGACGCCCGCGTCATCGCGGACCGCGACGCGATGCTGCTCGAGCTGGAGACCACGCTCGCGAAGATGCAGGACGGCAAGCACGGCCACTACCTCGGGCAGGAGGGGCTCGCCGAGCGCATCGAGCACCTGCAGACTTTCAGTCTCTAGGCTCGCCTTTCGGTTGCCGCCAGCTCAGCCGCCGTACAACCAAGGCTGATCGAGCAGCTTCGCGCCCAGCACACGCATCGCCATGTCGCGGCCCAGGCGCACGGCGCCCGTGGCGTGGAAGATCTCGCCGTTGCGGCGCGCGCGTGCCTGCACTTGTGCGTTGCGCGCCCAGCGTGCCTCGGCATAACGCGCGAACGCGGCGGGCACCTGGGGCGCACTGCCCTCGCCGAGCGCATCGGCCAACGCCACCGCGTCCTCGATGGCCATGCCCGCGCCCTGCGCGAGGTACGGCACCATCGGGTGCGCGGCATCGCCCACCAGCGCGACGCGCTCATGCGCCATGTCGGCGGCGCAGGTCATCGGTGCCCGGTCGCCGAGCGACCACGCGCGCCAGCCGGGCATGGCGTCGAGCAATGACTGCAGGCCCGCGCAGCTTCGGCCCATGGCCTGCTTCAGCGCGGCGAGGCTGCTGGACTGGTCCCAGTCGCGCGCGTCACCGGCGGGCGACGATTCAGCGATCACCACCACGTTGAGCCACTCGCCGCCGCGCACCGGGTAGGCCACCGCATGCAGGCGCGGTCCCAGCCACACATGGACCTGCTGACGACGCAACGCGGCGGGCAGGCGCGGCTGTTCGATCAACGCACGCCAGGCCGTGTGGCCGGTGACGCGCGGCGGCTCGGCGGCCAGCGGCGTGTCGAGCTGCTGGCGCACCAGGCTCCAGAGGCCGTCGGCGCCGACGATGGCCTCGCCCTCCCAGGCGCGGGCGTCGTTGCTCGACATGCAGACGAGGTCGTCGCTGGTCTCGACCTGCGCGATGCGGGCGGCAGTGACGAGCGTGCCGGTGCCGCGCGCGCGCACGGCATCGAGCAGCAGGCCGTGCAGGTCGGCACGATGAACGCAGAAATAAGGCGCGCCGTAGCGCTGTTGCATGGTGTCGCCCAGCGGCATGCGGGCGAGTTCGGAACCGCTCTCGGCGCTGTGGACCACCAGTGCGTCGGGCCGCGCGGCGATGGCCGCAAGGCCCTGGCCCAGGTCGAGTTGCTGAAGGCGCCGCGTGGCGTTGGGGCCGAGCTGCACGCCAGCGCCGATTTCGCCGAACACGGTGGCCTGCTCGAAAACGTCGGCCCGGTGCCTGTGACGGGACAGCGCCAGCGCGGTGGCCAGCCCCCCGATGCCGCCCCCGGCGACGAGGATGTGCGCGGGCATCGGTCTCAGCGGCTGTGCGTGGACGACAGCGCGCTGGGTGTGTGGCTCGTGGCCTGGTCGGCTTCCGGTTGTTTGGAGGGGGTCTTGGGGGCGCAGCTTCCGCAGCTGTCGCACGAGCCGCAGCCCGATGTCTTGGCCAGCGAGGCGGCCAGCGCCTTGGCGCGCTCTTCGTCGACCCAGCCCGCGCGGTGCGTGCCGGCCGCGAGCTTCTGCGCGGCACCGCGTCGCCAGCCCGCGGGCATCCAGCGCCAGACCGCGTAGAACGCGGCCGCCGCGACGATCAATCCGACGATCAGTTGCTGTGCCATTTCTTCTTCAAACCTTTCAGTGTAGGTTTTAACCTGCTCCGAGTGCCACTGCAACGCGGTAGGTGATGAAGCAGGCCATGTACGCCAGCGCGAAGAGGTAGCCGGCCATGATCCAGACGTACTTCCACGAACCGGTCTCGCGCTTCACCGCGGCCAGCGTCGAGATGCACTGCGGCGCGAACACATACCAGACCAGCAGCGACAGCGCCGTGGCCAGCGTCCAGCTGCCCGCGATCAGCGGCTCCAGCTGGCCCGCCACGTCGTCGCCCGTGGCCGACAGCGCATACACCGTGCCCAGCGCGCCCACGGCCACTTCGCGCGCCGCCATGCCGGGCACCAGCGCGATCGAGATCTGCCAGTTGAAGCCGATGGGCGCGAAGATGTGCTCCAGCCCGCGGCCGATCATGCCGGCCAGGCTGTATTGAATGGCCGGCCCGGTCGCGCCTGCCGGCGGCGACGGAAAGGTCGACAGGAACCACAGCAGGATGGTCAGCGTAAGGATGATCGTGCCCACGCGCTGCAGGAAGATCCATGCGCGCTCGTACAAACCCAGCGCCAGGTTGCGCGGGTTGGGCCAGCGGTAGGCCGGCAGCTCCATCAGCAGCGGCGAGTGCGAGGTGTTGTCGCGAAAGCGCTTCATCACCCACGCCACGGCCATGGCCGAGACGATGCCGAACACATACAGCGCGAACAGCACCACGCCCTGCAGGTTGAACACGCCGCCCACGGTGCGCGCCGGAATGAAGGCAGCAATGAGCAGCGCATACACCGGCAGCCGCGCCGAACAGGTCATGAGCGGCGCGATCATGATGGTGGTGATGCGGTCGCGCCAGTTGCTGATGGTGCGCGTGGCCATCACGCCCGGAATGGCGCAGGCAAAGCTCGACAGCAGCGGAATGAACGAGCGGCCCGACAGGCCCACGGTGCCCATCACGCGGTCGAGCAGAAACGCCGCGCGCGGCAAATAGCCCGAGTCTTCCAGCGCGAGGATGAAGAAGAAAAGAATCAGGATCTGCGGCAGGAACACGACCACGCCGCCCACGCCCGCGATCACGCCGTCGACCAGCAGGCTCTGCAGCATGCCCTCGGCCATGTGCGCCTTCAGGAGGCCGCCCAGCGCCTCGGTGCCGGCCTTGATCGCGTCCATCGGCACGTTGGCCCAGCTGAACACGGCCTGGAACATCAGGAACATGGTCACGGCCAGCACCAGCATGCCCCACACGGGGTGCAGCACCAAGCGGTCGATGCGGTCGCTGGTGGCCAGGCTGCCCACGGGCTCCTGCACCGCCAGGCCGAGGATGCGACGCACTTCGCGCTGCGTGGCCAGCACGTCGTCGAGCCCCGGCGCCTGCCAGGGCTGCGGCGCGGCGGCGGCCACGGGCGAATCGAGCGCGGCCAGCAGGTCTTGCGCGCCGCCGGTGTGCACGCCGACCGTCTCGACCACGGGCACGCCCAGTTCGCGCGACAGCACGGCCGCGTCGACCGTGATGCCCTGCTTTCTGGCCATGTCCATCATGTTGAGCACCACCACCATCGGCAGGCCCAGCTTGCGGGCTTCGAGCACCAGCCGCAGGTTCAGCCGCAGGTTGGTGGCGTCGGTGACGCACACCAGCAGGTCGGGCAGCGCTTCCTTGCTCTGGCCGGTGACGATGTCGCGGGTGACGGCCTCGTCGGCGCTCAGCGCGTTCAGGCTGTAGGCGCCCGGCAGGTCGAGCACGAACACGCGGCGGCCCGTGGGCGTGCGCAGCGTGCCTTCCTTGCGCTCGACGGTCACGCCGGCGTAGTTGGCCACCTTCTGGCGGCTGCCGGTGAGCAGGTTGAACAGCGCGGTCTTGCCGCAGTTGGGGTTGCCCAGCAGCGCGATGCGGCCCGGCTGGGCGGTGGGCGCGAGGCGGCCCGGGCCCTGGATGACGGCTTCAACCATGGTTCGCGGCTCCCGGCGTGACGTGGATCAGCGCGGCCTCGTGGCGGCGCAGCGCGAAGGTGGTGTGGCCCAGGCGCACGGCCAGCGGCTCCCGGCCCGGCAGGCCGCTGGCGACGATGCGCACGGCCTCGCCCGGCACGAAGCCGATTTCGGTCAGCCGAAGGACGAGTTCACGGCCGTCGGCGTCCTCGGGGCGCGCCACGTCGAGCACGGTGGCCCACTGGTTGTTCGGAAGCTGGTCGAGGCGCAGCGCGGCGGATGCCGGCACTGCGCCGTTGTCATTGGTATGCACGGTGAGAGAGCGCCCTGAATATCGGCGCGCCAAGTAAGCAATACCCGAATGCTAGCAATTCTCACTCGCGAAAACCTGACCAAAGCCCTCGAAAGACGCCGATCCCCCGCCGAATCGGGGTTTTCGATCAGTTCAGGCCCAGCATGCCGCGCAGTTTGGACAGGTCTTCGGCCAGCGTGTTGACCCGGCCGGCCAGGAGCTTGCGGTCGCGCTCGCTGAGCTTCGAGTAGGTTTCGAAGCCGCCGTCGGCCGTCTTGTACTTGGCCAGCGTGTCGAACACGACCTTGAAATTGGCGTCGGTCTTGTCCGAGAAGGCCTTGTTTTCCTTCACGACCAGCGGGCGCAGCAGCTCGACGATCTTGTAGGCGCCCTCGAAGTTCGACTGGAAGTCCCACAGGTCGGTGTGGCTGTAGCGGTTTTCCTCGCCGGAAATCTTGGTGGCCGCCACCTCTTCCATCAGCACGGCGGCGCCGCCCACCACCTTCTCGGGCGGGAAGGTCAGCGCGACCAGGCGCTTTTGCAGTTCGAGCACGTCGGCCAGCAGCTTGTCGGCCACGGGGTTCAGCTCCTTGGTGCTCTTTTGCACCCACAGGCCGTACTCGATGCGGTGGAAGCCGCCGAAGGCCGGGTCTTTCTCGGCCTTCTCGTGGTCGTCGGCGCGCGAGTCGATCGACTTGTCGAGGTCGTTGAACAGTTCGGCCACCGGCTCGATGCGCTCGTAGCTCGTGCGCGTCGGCGCGTACAGCTTCTTCGCCTTCTCGATGTCGCCGGCCTTCACCGCGGCGGTGAAGGCACGGGTGTCCGCGGCCAGCTTGCGCACGTTCTCGGCGACGTAGATCTTGTAGTCGGAGATCGGTCCGACCAGCTCGAGCGGCGACACGGCGGCCTGGGCGCCCAGGGCATGGAGCCCGGCGAAGCCTGCGACGAGAGTGGCGAGGAAGTGGCGGCGGAACTGCACGGTCATGGATCTCCTAGTTCTGGGCAGTGGTGAAAAAACTTGTGCGGCGCGGGCGGCCTTCAGGCCGACATGAGGCCGCGCCCCAGCCAGTCGCGCGCGTCCCGCACGCCGGGCAGCGTGAAGAAGAAGCCGCCGCCGATGGGCTTGATGTATTCCTCGAGCGGCTCGCCGTCCAGGCGCGTCTGCACCGCGATGAAGCCGTTCTCCAGGTTGGCCTGGTAGCAGATGAACAGCAGCCCCATCTCGAGCTGGCCCGACTTGGTCACGCCGTTCGAATAGTTGAAGGGGCGGCGCAGCATCAGGTTCTTGTCCGAGGCTCTGGTGCGCGGGTTCGCCAGTCGGATGTGCGCGTCCATCGGCGTGGCCTTGCCTTCGGGGTCCTTGGCGTAGTCGGGCACGTCGTGCTCGGTCTTGCCGCCGTCCATGGGCGCGCCGGTGGGCTTCAGGCGGCCCATGATGGCCTCCTGCTCCTGCAGCGGCGTGCGGTCCCAGCGCTCCACGAAGTTGCGGATGATGCGCACCGCCTGGTAGCTGCCGCCCACGGCCCAGGCCGGCTCGTCGCTGCCGGGCTGCACCCAGACGATGCCGTCCATGAGCTTGTCGTCGGCCGAGTCGGGGTTGGCCGAGCCGTCCCGAAAACCCAGGAAGTTGCGCGCGCTCTCGGCCGGCTTGCCCGGCACCGCCGGAATCGGCGGCACGGTGCCCTCCTGCTTCCAGTGCAGCACCAGCAGGTCGGGCGTGTTCTTGATGATGTCGCGCAGCGCGTGGATGTTGGTGTCGGGCGTGTTGGCGCAGAACTGGATCGACAGGTCGCCGTGGCACAGCGCGGCGTCGAGCGCGTCGTTCGGGTGGCGCTGCATCTGGTTCAGGCGCACGGGCTTTTTCTTCGCGAGGCCGAAGCGCTCGTCGAACAGCGAGGTGCCGACCGACACCGTCACGGTCAGCCCGTCGGGCTGCACCACCGGGCCCAGGATGCCGGAGCCCGCGGGCGGCAGCTTGGGGTCGGGGTCGGTCTGCGGGCCGCCCTGCGTGAGAAACGCGATGCGCTCGGTGAGCGTGCGAAACAGCCGCTCCAGGTCGGCGCGGTTCTCGGCCAGCACGTAGAACGACGCGATCATGCCGGCCGTCGGGCGCGGCGTGACGATGCCGGCCTGGTGCTTGCCCAGGAACGGCACGCGGTCTTGCGTGTGGGTGCTCTGCGGCGCGTCGGTCACTTGCGCGCCGCTGTCGGGCGCGGCGGCAGTGGTGGCGGCGCGGGCCGAAGCCGACGCGGCCAGGCCCGCG
>NZ_MOWM01000250.1 GCF_016082275.1 Variovorax sp. E3 | reverse complement strand
GGGCGCACCACGGCCAGCGACTTGCCGCGCGCGCGCTTGCGCCAGTCCTGCTCGTAGGCGGTGAGGTCGCCCTCGTGGAGCACGTGCGAGGCGCCGACGATGGCGCGCAGTTGGTCGATCAAGGTGGTCACGGTGCGGGTATCCAGGGAAAGAAAATTCAGAAGGCCGATGCCGCAGCGCCGATCCATTGGCGAAAGCTCTGCAGCGGCGGGTAGTCGCCGCGGCCCGAGGGCCAGGCGAGGTAATAGCTGTCGGCGCTTTGCACGGGGCCGTTCAGTGCCTCGACGAGGTCGCCGCGCGCGAGCTCCTGCTCGATGAGGAACCTGGGCAGCAACGCAATGCCGAGCCCCGACATCGCGGCTTGCGCGGCCATGGCGAACTGGTCGACGAGCATGCCCGGCACCTGGTCGACCGAGGTTTGCATGGCCGCGAACCACTGCTTCCACGCATCGGGGCGAGACACCAGGTGCAGCAGCGGCGCCTTCAGCAGGTCGGCCGGCGCTTCGAAGCCGTGCAGCTCGCGCAGCTTGCGGCTGCACGCGGGCACAACCGTTTCGCTCATCAGGAAGTCGAGCTCGGCGCCCATCCATTCGGGCTGGCCGAAGTGCACGGCCGCGTCGATCTGCTCCATGCGGAAATCGAAGGGCGCGAGCCGCGTCACGAGGTTGATGGTGATGCCCGGGTGCTCGGCGACGAAATCCGGCAGGCGCGGTGCGAGCCATCGCGTGCCGAAGGTCGGAAGAATGGCCAGGTTCAGCGTGCCGCCAGAGGGGTTGGCGCGAAAGCCGAGCGTGGCCGTCGAGATGCGACCCAGCGCCTCGCGCACCTCTTGCGCGTAGACCTCGCCGGCTTGCGTGAGCCGCACGGTATGGCGCTCGCGCACGAAGAGGTCGCCGCCGAGCAGTTCTTCGAGCGAACGGATCTGCCGGCTCACGGCGCTTTGCGTCAGGTTCAGTTCGGCGGCGGCGGCCGTGAAGCTCTGCAGCCGCGCGGAAGCCTCCAGCGCACGCAGGACGGTAATGGAAGGGAGGAAGCGGCGGGACCAGGTCATGGAAGCAGAACGGTGGGCATTGCCCGGGTCGGAGGCTCAGAGCGCCTTCGCCAACTCCGGCACGGCCGTGAACAGGTCGGCCACGAGGCCGTAGTCGGCCACCGAGAAGATCGGCGCCTCTTCGTCCTTGTTGATCGCCACGATGACCTTCGAGTCCTTCATGCCGGCCAAGTGCTGGATCGCGCCCGAAATGCCGGCTGCGATGTACAGCTGCGGCGCCACGATCTTGCCCGTCTGGCCCACTTGCCAGTCGTTCGGGGCGTAGCCTGCGTCCACTGCTGCGCGGCTGGCACCAAGGCCGGCGTTCAGCTTGTCGGCCAGCGGGGCCATCACTTCGGTGAACTTCTCGGCGCTGCCCAGGGCGCGGCCGCCCGAGACGATGATCTTGGCGGCCGTCAGTTCGGGGCGTTCGCTCTTCGTGACTTCACGGCCCACGAAGGCGCTCTTGCCGCTGTCTGCGACGCCTTCAGCCGTTTCGACCGCTGCGCTGCCACCGGTGGCGGCTGCGGCGTCGAAGCCGGTCGTGCGGACCGTGATGACCTTGGTCGCATCGCTGCTCTGCACGGTAGCAATCGCGTTGCCGGCGTAGATCGGGCGCTCGAAGGTATCGGGGCTGTCGACTTTCGTGATGTCGCTGATTTGAGCGACGTCCAGCTTGGCGGCCACGCGCGGGGCGACGTTCTTGCCGTTGGCGGTCGAGGGGAACAGGATGTGGCTGTAGTTGCCGGCGATGGCCAGCACTTGGGCGGCGACGTTCTCAGCGAGGTTTTCGGCGAGGCTCGGGCTGTCGGCTGCGATGACCTTGGTCACGCCTGCGATCTGCGCAGCGGCCTTCGCGGCTTCAGCTGCGTTCGCGCCTGCGACAAGAACGTGCACATCACCACCGCAAGCCAGCGCGGCAGTCACGGTATTGAGAGTGGCCGGCTTGATGCTGGCGTGGTCGTGTTCGGCAATAACAAGTGCGGTCATGTTCAGATCACCTTCGCTTCGTTCTTCAGTTTGTCCACCAGCGTTGCAACGTCAGGCACCTTGATGCCGGCGCCGCGCTTGGGCGGCTCCGAGACCTTCAGGGTCTTCAGGCGGGGCTTCACGTCCACGCCCAGGTCTTCGGGCTTGAAGGTGTCCAGCTGCTTCTTCTTGGCCTTCATGATGTTGGGCAAGGTGACGTAGCGCGGCTCGTTCAGGCGCAGGTCGGTCGTGATGACGGCCGGCAGCGTGAGCGTCAGCGTTTCCATGCCGCCGTCCACTTCGCGCGAGACAGTGGCCTTGTCGCCTGCCACTTCGACCTTCGAGGCGAAGGTGGCTTGCGGCAGGTCGGCCAGTGCAGCCAGCATCTGGCCGGTCTGGTTGGCGTCGTCGTCGATGGCTTGCTTGCCCAGGATGATGAGCTGCGGCTGCTCCTTGTCGACCAGTGCCTTCAGCAGCTTGGCGACGGCCAAGGGCTGCAGCTCTTCGGTGGTCTCGACCAGGATGCCGCGATCGGCGCCGATGGCCATGGCAGTGCGCAGCGTTTCCTGGCACTTGGCATCACCGCAAGACACGGCGATCACTTCAGTGACCACACCCTTCTCTTTGAGGCGAACCGCTTCTTCGACCGCGATCTCGTCGAAGGGGTTCATGCTCATCTTGACGTTGGCAATGTCCACCCCGGTGCCGTCGCTCTTCACGCGCACCTTGACGTTGTAATCGACGACCCGTTTGACAGGCACCAGAACCTTCATGTGTTGCATCCCTGGAAATAACGGCGCACGCGGCGCCAATTGCTGAATGACGATTTAGCGCGCGGCGAGGAAAGGAGCGGCTTCTTTCAGCGAGCGCTCCTGCGCCTCTTCGTACAGCGCGATCTCGTCCTGCACCGTGGCGCCCAGCGCGGCCTCGAACACGGCTTGCGCGCTGTTGGCCGCATAGCTCTTCTGCTCGCCCGCGCCGAGGTTCGACTGGAAGATGCCGGCCGCGCTCACGGGCAGAAAGTCTTCGTACGTGATCGGCTCGGCCGAGAGCCAGCCGCCGTCGACGAGCGCTTCGAGCGACTTCGCGCCGAGCTCGTCGTGGCCCGCAGCGCGGCCCTTGTCCGTCAGCGCGTAGCGAAAGAAGCCCAGGCCGGCTTCGCGCATCGCCTTCAGGTCGTCCGGAAAATCCTGGAACGCGGCATGCAGGCGGGTCTGGTAGTCGGCCCCCGCGTTGCCGGCGCCGTTCGCGTCCCGCACGCGGGACAGCAGCGCGTCGTACAGCGCGCGGCCCTTGCGCGTCAGCGCCACGCCGCGCTGCTCGATCTCGCCGAAGCGCGCGGTGTGCGTGCCCGCCTCCGACGCGCTTTCGCCCGCGAACGCCACGCGTTCCTGCAGCGCGCGAAAGCTGGTCTGGCGCAGCAGGATCGGCACCTTGCGCTGCGGCGGGCCTTCGACGACGTCCTTGGCCGACATGCCGCGGCGCGTCATCTCGATCTGCGCGGCGTCGATGTCCAGCGTGCGCGGCGTCAGGTGGTTGATGTGCGGGCCCTTGAAGCAGGCCACGTCGGCGATGAGGCGGTGCGCCGCCAGCAGCTTGTCGTAGGTGGCCTTGCTCACGGTGGCCTCGCTGTGCCAGCGGAAGGTTTCCAATGCCTGCGCCACGAACTCTTCGGCCTCGGCAGCCGTCAGGCCGCCGGCCGTTTCCGCGCGTTCGACCAGCGCCAGCGCGCGCGGCGTGAAGATGTTCCGGCGCGCCAGGATCTGCTGCACTTCCTCGCGCAGCGCGAGGTCTTCGATCAGCTCGAGCCGCAGCAGCGACGTGAACACGCGAAACGGGTTGCTCGACAGCGACGCATCGCTCACCGGGCGAAAGGCGGTCGAATGCACCGGCACGCCGGCCACCGACAGGTCGTAGTAGCCGACCGGCGCCATGCCCATCACCTTGAACAGGCGGCGAATGGTGGCCAGTTCCTCGGGCTTGCCCAGGCGGATGGCGCCGTGGCGCTCGACGCCGATGCGCTCCAGTTCGCCGTTCTTTCGCAGGTGTGCAAGAAGGGCCGGCTCGCGCATGGTTTGGGCGTTGACGTCGGCCACGACGTCGAGCAGCTCGCCATACAGCGGAACCTCCTCGCGGTACATCTCGGACATGCGGCGGGAGAACAGCGTACGGATCTCGTCGCTGCAGAGGAAGGTGGTGTCGTTCATTGGGGTGGTCTTGAGATGTCGCGAGGCGCCCGGCATTCCCGGGGCGCATCGGTCGGGTGCATGGCCAAAATTTTCTCCAGCGCGTGCAAGCGGGTCAAACGATCTTCTTGCCGAACGTCATTCCTCCAGCGCATGAACTCGGCCGCCAGCGCCTTGTTTTCGCCGCGATTGAAAACATCCGGAAAGGCACGACAACATTCGTCAACTTTCGGGCGCCAGGTATTCCGCCACCGCATGGACTCGATTCCAAAACATCGCTGTCGCGCGCGCGGGGGTGAATCACAAAATACCGGCCCCATCGTCGCCGCCGGGCGGCATCGGGAAGGCGCGCGCGCCCTTCGCGCGCATGCACGCACGTTTCCATTCATTTTTCATAAGAGACAGGGATTCCCAATGCCAGCCCAGACCCCGATCCAACGCCGCGCGCTCCTTTCGATCGCGCTGATCGCCGCCACCGGCGCGCTTTCGCAGCCTGCCCTCGCGCAGCCCGACAGCGCCTGGCCGACCAAGACCATCACCCTGGTCGTGCCCTTCCCCGCCGGCGGCACCACTGACACGATGGCGCGCCTGGCGGGCCAGGCACTGGGCAAGGAACTGGGCCAGACGGTGATCATCGACAACAAGCCCGGCGCGGGCGGCAACATCGGCGCGCAGGCCGTGGCGCGGGCCACGCCCGACGGCTACACGCTGCTCATGGGCACCGTGGGCACGCACGCCATCAACCCGGCGCTCTACAAGAAGATGCCCTACAACCACGTCAAGGACTTCGCGCCCATCTCGCGCGTGGTGGCGGTGCCGAACGTGCTGGTGGTGCATCCGTCGCGGCCCTACAAGACGGTGCAGGAACTGATCGCCTACGCCAAGGCCAACCCCGACAAGGTGACGTACGCGTCGTCGGGCAACGGCACGTCGATCCACCTCGTGGCCGAGCTCTTCAAGACCATGACCGGCGTGAAGATGCAGCACATTCCCTACAAGGGCAGCGCCCCCGCACTGGCCGACCTGATGGGCGGCCAGACCGACATCATGTTCGACAACATGCCCTCGTCGATCTCCTTCGTGAAGGCCGGCAAGCTGCGCCCCTTGGCCGTGACCACGGCCACGCGCTCGGACCAGCTGCCGAACGTGCCGGCGCTGGCCGAAGCCGGCGTGCCGGGCTTCGACGCCGCGTCGTGGTTCGGCCTGCTGGCACCGGCCGGCACCCCGGCCGCGGTGATCCAGCGCATCGACGAGGCGCTGATCAAGGCCATGGCATCGACCGACCTCAAGAGCAAGATCATCGAACAGGGCGGCATCCCCGTGGCCGAGACGCCGGCCAAGTTCTCGGCCTTCATCCAGTCCGAAACCGTGAAGTGGGGAAAGATCGTGAAGGAATCGGGCGCGAGCGTCGACTGACGAGGGGGCGGCGGGTCGCCGCTTAGAATGCGAGTAATTCTCATTACTTCGTATTCCTCGTTTCATGCCCTCCCCCGCAGCCGCAGCCCCGATCGACGCGCTCTACCGCGAGCATCGCGACTGGCTGCAGGGCTGGCTGCGCCGCCGCCTGGGCGACGGCCACACGGCCGCGGACCTGACGCAGGACACCTTCGTGCGCGTCATCACGGGCGGCCAGGCGCAGGCGATCCAGGAGCCGCGCGCCTACCTGACCACGCTGGCGCAGCGCGTGCTCTACAACTTCTGGCGCCGGCGCGAGCTGGAGCGCGCGTGGCTCGATGCGCTCGCGGCCCAGCCGGCCGAACTGGCGCCCTCCCCGGAGACCTACGCGCTGGTGCGCGAAGCCGTCGAGACGCTGGACCGCTGGCTCGACGGCCTGCCGTCCAAGGTGCGCGAGGCCTTCCTGCTGCGCCGGCTCGAAGGCCTGGCGCACGGCGAGATCGCCACGCGCATGGGCGTGTCGGTCACCTCGGTCGAGCGCTACGTCAAGCAGGCCATCGTGCATCTGTACACCTGCCCGGTGCAGCCCGATGCCTGAGCGGCAACCGCACGCCACCGCCGCCCTGCCGCTCGATGCCGTCACCGAACAGGCGATCGACTGGCTGGTGCGGCTCGACTCCGGCCACAGCGACGACGCCGATCGGCAAGCCTTTGCACAGTGGCTCGGCGCCGCGCCCGCGCATGCCGCCGCATGGACCCGCCTGCAGCAGCGGCTGAACCAGCGGATCACGCCCGCGCTGAGCCAGCTGCAGACCGGCGGCCATGCCCCGACCGGCGTGCGCGCGCT
>NZ_MOWM01000249.1 GCF_016082275.1 Variovorax sp. E3 | reverse complement strand
CCGGCGGGTCGTCGCGCAGGGCCACCCGCTTGAGGGCGCCGAGCGCATCGCCCGCCGCAAGGGCGCGCGCCGAAGCCGCGATCAGCGAGTCCATGGCCGGCCCGCCGAGCGCCTGTTGCGCCCACGCCTCACAGCAGCTTCGCCTGCCTGGCCTGCGCCGTCAGTTCCGCGCGGAAATCCGGGTGCGCGATGGCAATGAGTTCCTGCGCGCGCTGCCTGGCGGACTTGCCGCGCAGCTGCGCCACGCCGTATTCGGTGACGACGTAGTTGATGTCGTTCTTGCTCGTGCTCACGTGCGTGCCCGGCGACAGCGACGGCACGATGCGCGAAATGGTGTTGTCCTTGGCGGTGGACGGCAGCACGATGAAGGCCTTGCCGCCGCGCGAGCGGTTGGCCGCGCGCACGAAGTCCGACTGCCCGCCCGTGCCCGAGTACGGGGCGTGCCCCAGGCTCTCGGAGCCGCACTGGCCCAGCAGGTCGATCTGCATCGTCGCGTTGATGGCAATCAGGTTGTCGTTGAGCCCCGCCAGCGCCGGGTCGTTGGTGAAGTTCACCGGGTGCATCTCGAGCGCGGGGTTGCGGTCCATGAAGCGGTAGAGCCTGCTGGAGCCCAGCGCGAAGGTCGCGATCGACTTGCCCGGCAGGTAGTTCTTGCGCCGGTTGGTCACCGCGCCGCTTTCCACCAGCGTGAGGATGCCGTCGCCGATCATCTCGGTGTGAATGCCCAGGTCTTGCTTGCCCGTGAGCTGCATCACCACCGCGTCGGGAATGCCGCCGTAGCCGATCTGCAGGGTCGAGCCGTCGTCGATCAGCTCGGCCACGTATTTGCCGATGGACTCCTGTACCGGGCCGATCTTCGGCAGGCCGACTTCCATCACCGGCGCGTCGTTTTCGACCAGCGCGGCCACCTGCGAAATGTGCACATGGCAGGCGCCATGGGCGAACGGCACGTTCGGGTTCACCTCGAGCACCACGGCGCGCGCCTTGGCGATGGCGGCCATGGTGTAGTCGGCCCCCAGGCTCACCGCGAAGTAGCCGTGCGCGTCCATCGGCGAGGCCATGCTGAACACCACCTCGGCCGGAATCTGCCCGCGCTCGATCTGCGCCGGGATCTCCGAGAAGTAGTTGGGAATGAAGTCGATCCAGCCCGCCTGCCCGCCCGCGCGCGTGGCGCCGCCGAAGAACAGCGCCACGTGGCGCACATGCTCGACGGTCTCGGGGTCGATGTAGGCGTACTTGCGCATCGCCAGGATCTGCGCGACCTTCACGTCGCGGAAATCGCGGCGCTGCGCCGACAGGGCCGTGAGCAGCGTCGGCGTTTCGCCGACACCGGTCGGCACGATGATCATGTCGCCATTGCGCACCTGCTGGCGCACGGCATCGGCGGCGGAAACGAGCTTGCGCTGGTAGAGGTCCTGGATCGTCATGAAAGTGGCGTTGTCTCTGTTATTCGTTGTGTTGTCTGTTCAGCGGGGCGCGTCGCGCTGCGTGTCGTAGCCGCCCCGCCGCGCCGCCTGGTTGCAGCGGGTGCGGAACACCAGCGCCTGCTGCGCCTCGGCGACGTTGGCCGCATCGCCCTTCCATGCGTCGAGCGCGGGCTGCTGCACCGCGCGCGAGAACGAGAAGGTCAGCGCCCAGGGCATGCGCGACTTGTACTTGGTGTTCATCGCGTTCAGGCGGGCGGAGGCGAGCTGCGCGGACTGCCCGCCCGACAAGAACGCCACGCCCGGCACCGCGGCCGGCACGGTGCGCAGCAGGCAGGCCATGGTGGCGTCGGCCACCGCGTCGACCGAATCCTGCGTGGCGGCCTTCTGCCCCGGCAGCACCATGTTCGGCTTGAGCAGCATGCCTTCGAGCAGCACGCCCTGCGCGCGCAACTCGGCGAAGGTGCGGTGCAGCACTTCTTCGGTCACCTCGGCGCAGCGGGCCAATGAATGGTCGCCGTCCATCAGCACCTCGGGCTCGACGATGGGCACCAGCCCCGCTTCCTGGCACAGCGCCGCATAGCGCGCGAGCGCATGGGCGTTGACGTCGATGCAGGCCCGCGTCGGCAACCCGCTCGCGATGGCGATCACGCCGCGCCACTTGGCAAAGCGCGCGCCCATGCCGGCGTATTCGGCAAGGCGCTCGCGCAGGCCGTCCAGGCCTTCGGTGACGGTTTCGCCGGGGTGCGCCGCCAGCGGCTTCGCGCCCGTGTCGACCTTGATGCCGGGAATGATGCCGGCGCCGGACAGCGCCTCGGCAAAAGGCTGGCCCGCGTTGGTCTGCTGGCGGATGGTTTCGTCGAACAGGATCGCGCCGCTGATGCTGTCGCCCAGGCCCGGCGCGGTGACGATCAGCTCGCGCCAGTCGCGCCGCGCGGCCGCGGTCTGCGGGATGCCGAGCGCGGCGAAGCGCTTGTTGCAGGTGGCGTTGCTCTCGTCCATTGCGAGCAAGCCCTTGTCGCTGGCGACGAGCGCCCGCGCGGTATCGATCAATGTCTGTGCAGTCATGGCCATGGCACCTCTCTGGCGGCCATCCTACGCCGTCTGGGGCAACTCAATACCACCCCCAACCTGATCGCTGCCCGACTTGGTGTTGCGAACAATGCGCCAACCGGGTCTTTGTCACGTTGACGCAGGCCGGCTGTACGCTTCGCGCGTCGGGACGGAAAGGAAGCAAGGATGAGCAGAGAGTCACAACAATGTCATGCGCGGCATGCCCCGGCGACCGCACTGCCGGGCCGCCTCGGCCTCGGTCTCGCACTTGCCGTTGCGGCGTTGCTCGCGACGCCTTCGGCGTTCGCGGAACTGGGGGGCGCGCCCACGCTGAGCCCGGCCCAGGCAGTGAATGCAGTGGGCGCCGAATCGCGCAAGGCCGCCGCCCCGGCGGGCAATGCTGCGGCAAGCGGCGCAACGAACTGGAGCGTGCGGGAGATCACCCTGCCCGACGGCCTCGTCGAACGCGAGTACCTGACCACCGACGGCGTCGTGTTCGCGGTGGCATGGCGCGGCACCCACCGGCCGGAACTCTCGGTGCTGCTGGGCACGCACTACGCCACGCAGATGTCGCAGAACGCGCGCGCGCTGCGCCAGCAAGGCAAGGGCTCTCGCGCCACGACCGCGCAGGCGGACGCCACGTTCGCGGTGCAGGCCTCCACGCACCAGCGCTCTTCGACGGGCGTGGCCTGGCTGCCCGCGCTGCTGCCCGCCGGCGTCGATCCGGCCACGCTGTCCATTCCGCAAGGTTCGTGACCACCTCAACCCTCCTGCAACGAGCCACCATGCCCACGGAACCACGACACGCCGGCAACGCACGCGCCGCCGGCACCCAGAACTCGATCCTCAGAACCGCGTGGATGGTGATCTGCGCCGCGAGCCTGGCGACGCTCGTCGTCGCCTGCGGCGGCGGCGGTGGGGGTGGTGGGGGCGCAGGTGCCCTGCCGTTCGTGCTGCCGCCCTCGACACCGGCGCCGGCCCCCGCCCCGGCGGCCAGCGCCTCGAACTCGGTGCCGCTCACGGTCTCGCATGGCGCGAACACGAACGGCGTCAACCTTCCGGTGGTCAGCATCCAGCTGTGCGCACCGGGAACCGGCACCTGCCAGACGATCGACAACGTCCTCGTCGACACCGGCTCCACGGGCCTGCGGATTGCCGCCGGCGCGCTCAATTCGTCGTTGCTGACGGCGCTGCCGGTCGAGACGATCGGCGGTGCGTCGCTGAATGCGTGCGAGCAGTTCCTGGACAGCTACACCTGGGGCACGATGCGCACGGCCGACGTCACGCTGGGGCCGAAGTCGGCCGCGGCGCAGCCGCTGCAGCTGCTGGGCGACGCGGCGGCCGGCAACGTGCCTAGCGCATGCTCCGACAACGGCACGCTGCCGGCGGAAAGCACTCCCGCGCAACTGGGTGTGAACGGCATCGTCGGCGTGTCCGCCTTTGTGCAGGACTGCGGCGCCGCCTGCGTGCAGAAGGCCATTGCGGCCAAGTACTACACCTGTGCCTCGGGCGGTGCGTGCCAGGGCACGGCCGTTCCGCTCGCGATGCAGGCGCAGAACCTCGTGGCCAACTTCGCGCAGGACAACAACGGCGTCGTGCTCAGCCTGCCCGCGATTTCGGCGGCGGGCCAGGGGAGCACCGTGGGAACGCTCTACTTCGGCGTCGGCACGCAGTCCAACAACACGATGAGCGGCGCGACGGTGCTGAAGACGAATCCGCAAACGCTCAGCATCTCGGTCAGCTACAAGAACGCGAACTTTCCGGACAGCTTCCTGGACAGCGGCTCGAACTTCTTCTTCCTGAACGATTCCACGATTGCGCAATGCGCGACGAACGGCCCCTACAGGGGCTTCTACTGCCCCGCGAGCCCGCAGGACCTGTCCGCCAGCTTCGCGGCCGCCACGGGGCCCGCGCTGAGCCAGAGCTTCTCGATCGCGAACGCGCAGTCGTTGTTCACGAGCAACCCGGGTGTGGTGGCGGTGAACAACGTGGCCGCCACGAGCAGCAACAGCGCCATCGATTTCGGCCTGCCCTTCTTCTACGGCCGGCTGGTCGGCGTGGTCAATGAAGGGAAGTCCGCGCTGGGCCAGCAAGGGCCGTTCACGGCGCTGGCAACGCCCTGAGATCGCCGCAGGAGTTCAGATCACGTTCTTCTCGAGCAGCGGCCTGTTCTCGAGGATGCGCGTGAAAGACACCGGCGACAGGTCGAGGCTGCGGTAGGCGCCGAAGCGGATCAGCTCCGCCACGCCGCGCCCCGCCGCCGGGCACTGCTGCAGCCCGTGGCCCGAGAAGCCGTTGGCAAAGTAGAGGTTGTCGCAGTCCGGGTGCAGGCCGAGGATGGCGTTGTGGTCGAACACGTTCATCTCGTAGTAGCCGGCCCAGGCGCCGGTCATGCGGATGGCCTCGAAGGCGGGCACGCGCTCTGCCAGCGACGGCCAGATGAAGTTGTCGAAGGCCTCGTACTCGACCTCCAGCGGCAGGTCGTCGTGGTCCTGCGCCTCGGGCGGCGCGAAGCCGCAGATGAACTGGCGGCCTTCGGGGCGCAGCC
The DNA here is from genome assembly GCF_016082275.1 of Variovorax sp. E3. Lineage (GTDB taxonomy): Bacteria > Pseudomonadota > Gammaproteobacteria > Burkholderiales > Burkholderiaceae_C > Variovorax. The sequence continues at coordinate 1,521 of NZ_MOWM01000249.1, read as the reverse complement.
AGATGCCCGAGGTGTCGATGACCAGCGGGCAGCCGGGCAGCGTGTCGGGGCACGAGAAGCTGAACACGCTGCGGCGGCGGCCGCGCACCGGCAGGTCGATGCCGGCCCAGCCCGCCACCTTCGCGGCCCAGGCCCCGGCGGCGTTGACGACCACGTCGGCGGCCAGCGTCTCGCCGTTGTCGAGCTGCACGCCGGTCACGCGGCGGCCGTCGCGCCGCAGCCCCGTCGCATGCGCCTGCACATAGCGCGCGCCTTGCGACGCAGCCTTCTTGCGAAAGGCCTGCAGCAGGCTGTAGCCGTCGTACCAGCCCTCGCCCGACAGGCCCAGCGATGCGAGCGCAATGCCCTCGGTCGAGATCCACGGAAAGCGCGCCTTCAACTCGGCGGGCGCCATTAGCGCCACGTCGACCGCATGCGCCTTCTGCGTCGCGTGGTTCTCGCGCAGCACGTCGACGCCGGCCTGCGACGCCAGGTAGAGGTAGCCGGGCTCGACCAGGCCGATGTCGGGCCTGTCGTCGCCCACACGCAAGGTCTCGCCGAGCGTGCGGAAGAAGTCGATGCCGTACAGCGACATCTCGATGTTGATGGCGGTGGAAAACTGCTGGCGGATCGAGCTGGCGGACAAGGCCGACGACGCCTGCCTGTAGGAGAAGTCGCGCTCGACCACCGTGACCTCGAAGGCTTCGTCCTTCGGGTCGCGGGTCAGGAAATACGCGATGGCGGAGCCGATGGCCCCGCCGCCGATGATCACCACACGACGCATGAAATGCCTTTCTTGCCGCTTGCCATCATTGCTGTTCACCCGTCTCGTACGCCAGCCGCGCCGCCGCCAGATCCCACAGCGCGTGGCCGACCGTCTTGACCAGCACCGGCCGGTCCTTGCGCGCGGGCGACGCGTGGAAGAAGGCCTGCACGGCCGACCAATCGACGCCCGCCCGGAGCAGGTCGCCCGCCTCGGTGCGCGCCCCCTCCAGCGTATCCACAAACACGGCGCAGCGCCGCACGAGTTCGATCGGCACCTCGGCCATGTCGCGCGGTAGGCGCCGATGGCGATCACGGTGGCGTCGCCGCGCACACGGGGCGGGACCACGGGGTCTTGCGCGTTGGTGGCGGCGACGATCAGGTCGGCCTCTTCGGCTGCGGCACCCGGGTCTTCTGTCGCGTGGGCATCGACGCCGCGCGAACGCATGTGCCGGGCCAAGGCCTGCGCATGGGCCGGTGTGCGCGCGTGGATCTGCAGGCTGCGCACGCCCCATACGTCGGCAAAGGCCTCGGCATGGGCAAGCGCCTGCACGCCGGCGCCGATCAGCAGCATGCGCGACGCCCCCGTGCGCCCTGCCCTGATCGCCCCCGCCAGCGACAGCGCCGCCGTGCGCCGCGCGGTCAGCACGTTGCCGTCCAGCGAGAGCAGCCGCGCGCCGGTGGCCGCGTCCATCAGCGTCACGTCGCCCTGCACCACGGGCAGGCCGCGCGCGGCGTTGCCCGGGTGCACCGTCACCGTCTTCAGTGCCGCGAAGTGCG
>NZ_MOWM01000248.1 GCF_016082275.1 Variovorax sp. E3 | reverse complement strand
TGCCGTCGGCGTGGCCAGCGCCGCTTGCCCCCATCCCGACCTTCCCCCGGAAGGGGAAGGAGCAAGACAGAACACAGTCAATTTCTTGGAGACAGCATGACCTCACCTCGCACCGGCGGCCAGATCCTCGTCGACCAGCTGATCACTCACGGCGTCAAGCAATTGTTCTGCGTGCCGGGCGAGAGCTTTCTCGCCGTGCTCGATGCGCTGCACGACGCGTCGATCGACGTGACCGTGTGCCGTCAGGAAGGCGGCGCCGCGATGATGGCCGAGGCGCAGGGCAAGCTCACGGGCCAGCCCGGCATCTGCTTCGTCACGCGCGGCCCGGGTGCGACCAATGCCGCGGCCGGCGTGCACATCGCGCACCAGGACTCGACGCCGCTGCTGTTGTTCGTGGGCCAGGTCGCGCGCGACGCATTGGGCCGCGAGGCCTTCCAGGAGCTGGACTACGGCGCGGTGTTCGGCACCATGGCCAAGTGGGTCGTGCAGATCGACGACCCCGCGCGCGTGCCCGAACTCGTGTCGCGCGCCTTCCATGTCGCCACCTCGGGCCGCCCCGGCCCCGTGGTGATCGCGCTGCCCGAAGACATGCTGACCGAAGCCGCCGCCGTCGCCGACGCGCTGCCCTATGCCGTGACGGAAACCCACCCCGGCGCCGCGCAGGTCGCCGAGCTGCAGCAGCGCTTGTCGCGGGCGCAGCGCCCCGTCGTCATCCTCGGCGGCAGCCGCTGGTCCGAGAAGGCCGCGCTGCGGTTCGCCGATTTCGCGGCCGCCTACGAACTGCCCGTGTACTGCTCGTTCCGCCGCCAGATGCTGCTGTCGGCCGAACACCCCAGCTATGCCGGCGACCTGGGCCTGGGCGCGAACCCGCGCATGCTCGAGCGCATCCGCAATGCCGACCTCGTGCTGCTGGTCGGCGGGCGCCTTTCCGAAGTGCCGTCGCAGGGCTACGAGCTGCTGGCCATTCCGTCGCCCAGGCAATCGCTGGTGCACGTGCATGCGGATGCCGACGAACTGGGCAAGCTCTACCGCCCCGCGCAGGGCATCCACGCCACGCCCCAGGCCTTCGCCGAAGCCGTGGCCGCGCTGCGCCCCGCCGCAACGCCGGCGTGGCAAGCAGAAACCCGGACCGCGCGCGAAGACTTCCTGCGCTGGAGCGACCCCGCGCCCATCCGCATTCCCGGTCCGCTGCAGATGGGCGAGGTCATGCGCCACCTGCGCGAAGTGCTGCCCGCCGACACCATCTTCTGCAACGGCGCCGGCAACTTCGCCACCTGGGTCCACCGCTTCTGGCCGTTCCGCGCGTTCGCCAGCCAGTTGGCCCCCACCAGCGGCTCGATGGGCTACGGCCTGCCCGCCGGTGTCGGCGCCAAGCGTTTGTGGCCGCAGCGCGAGGTGGTCGTGTTCGCGGGCGACGGCGATTTCATGATGCACGGCCAGGAGTTCGCCACGGCCGTGCAATACGGCCTGCCCATCCTCGTGGTGCTGCTGGACAACGCCATGTACGGCACCATCCGCATGCACCAGGAGAAGCACTACCCCGGTCGCATCAGCGCCACGCAACTGAAGAACCCCGATTTCCGCGGCTATGCCGAAGTATTCGGCGGCCACGGCGAGCGCGTGACCACCACCGAGGAGTTCGCCCCCGCGCTGGCCCGCGCACGCGCCAGCGGCAAGCCCGCCATCCTGCACTGCCTGCTCGACCCCGAGGCCATCACCCCGGGCAGCACGCTTCAGTCGATCCGCAAGGCCGCGCTGGCCGCGAACTGAATGCACCGACGCCAAGGCGTCAGCGCAACCCACCCACATAGCGCGGCGGCGGCGTAGGCGGCTGCCCGTCAGGCTGCCGCGCCGCCAACCGCGCCGCGCGCGCCAGCGGTTCCATCGCCTGCTCCAGCCGCAACGCGAGCTGGTAGAGCTCCTCGTCCTTCGTGTCCGCCGCGTGCGCCCGCGTCATGCGCACGATCTCGGTGGCGTACTCGGCGTTCGTCGCCATCCACTCGGTGTCGGTCACGCGCCCGTGCTTTCGCCGCAATGCCACGTGCAGGCGGGCGGCGAGGGCGATGCGTTCGCTTTCGGACATGGATGGCATGGTTCCTCCGTCTCGGTGAATCAACTCCCCAGGTGTTCCTTGTGCTGTGCAAGATCGAGGCCCAGCAGTTCGCTCTCGGCATCGACGCGCAGTCCCACCAGCGCATGCACCAGCAACAGCACCACCGCCGTTGCGGTTGCGCTGTAGATCGCCACGCTGCCCACCGCGATGGCCTGCGTCAGCACGTCGCCCTTCATGCCCGAGATGCGCGGGTCGGCGAACACCCCCGTGAGCAGCGCGCCCACGATGCCGCCGATGCCGTGCACGCCGAACACGTCGAGCGAATCGTCCGCGCCCAGCAGGTGCTTGAGCCCCGTCGCGCCCCAATAGCAGGCCAGCCCCGCGATCGCGCCGATGGCCAGCGCGGCCAGCGGCGTGACGAAGCCGGCCGCCGGCGTGATCGCCACCAGCCCCGCCACCAGGCCCGAGCACAGCCCCAGCAGCGACGGGCTGCGCCGCACGATCCACTCGCCGACCATCCAGCTCATGGCGCCGGCCGCCGCCGCGACGTGCGTCACCAGCATCGCCAGCCCCGCGCGCCCGTCGGCGGCCACCGCCGAGCCCGCATTGAAGCCGAACCAGCCCACCCACAGCAGCCCCGCGCCCACCATCGTGAAGGCCAGGCTGTAGGGCTCGAAGGCCTCGCGCCCGTAGCCCTTGCGCGGCCCCAGCGCATAGGCGCACACCAGCCCCGCGATGCCCGCGTTGACGTGCACCACCGAGCCGCCGGCAAAGTCGAGCGCGCCCATCTGCGCGAGCCAGCCGCCCGGCTCCCACACCCAGTGCGCGACCGGGGCGTACACCAGCACGCTCCACAGCAGCGCGAACCACAGCACGGCCGAGAAGCGCATGCGCTCGACGAAAGCGCCCAGCACCAGCGCGGTGGTGATGATCGCGAAGCTCAGCTGGAACATCGCGTAGACCGACTCGGGCACGTTGGGCGCGACATGGCTCACCGCCACCTGGCCGGCCTCTTTCAAATACTCGAAGCCCGAGAAGCCGACGCGGCCCAGCCCGCCCAGCCAGGGCCAGCCTTCGGTAAAAGCCAGCGAATAGCCGATGCCGAACCACGTGAGCGAGACCGCCGCGGCAATGGCGACCACCGCCGCCATCGTGGCCAGCACGTTCTTGCGGCGCACCATGCCCGCGTAGAAGAGCGCGATGCCGGGCAGCGTCATCAGCAGCACCAGCGCGGTCGAGGTCATCATCCAGGCGGTGTCTGCCGCGCTGATGGAGGCTTGCGGAGCCAAGGCCATGGCCGTTTCTTCTTCGAGTGAGGGACTTTGTCCTGGCGTGCACAAGTCGTGCCACGTTGTTAACCAGCAGAAACACTTTGGTTTGCGAACAGGTCTTCCGACGTAAGGCAAAGCGGGTAATTCCTAATGCACTGGCCCGGTGCACGCCCTAAAGTCACGCAACTCGCGAACGGGCCCTGCTCGTACTTGCCGAGGGTCCGAGGAGACAGTTTCCAAGCAACAAGAAAAAATGCTTCAAAGGCTCCATACGAGATGCCGTGATCGACTTTGAAAGGCGCCGCTGGTCGGCGCCTTTTTTATGGCCGCTCGACAGGAAGCGCCGACGTCTTTTGCTCCTCTTTTGGTAGCACCCCCGAATGAGACAATCCCGCCCCTATGGAAATGCTGGTGGTGACGGGCGCTTCGCTGCTCGCGGTATTCCCGGGCGCACCGCCGGCCACGCTGCTCGGCACCAACAAGAGCGCGTCGATATGGGGCACGGCCGCCGCCGCCGCGCAGTTCAGCCAGCGCGTGCAGATGCGCTGGGGCGCCTTGTGGCCGGCCGCGCTGCTCGGCTTCGTGGGCTCGATGCTGGGCGCCTGGGGCGTCACCCTGTTCCCGGGCGACTTCCTGCGCCGGGCGCTGCCGGTGATCTTGCTGGGCGTGCTGCTGTACACGCTGGCGCGCAAGGACATGGGCCGGCTGCACGCGCCGCGCTTCAGCGGCCGCGCCGAAACGCTGGCCGCCTGCACCATCGGCCTGTCGATCGGGCTCTACGACGGCTTCTTCGGCCCCGGCGCCGGGAGCTTCCTGGTGTTCTTGTTCGTGCGCTGGATGGGCTACGACTTCCTCAACGCCTCGGCCTCGGCCAAGATCATCAACACCCTGACCAACGCCGCCGCGCTGATCCTGCTGGCGGCCAAGGGCCACGTGTGGTGGCACTACGGGCTGGTGATGGCGGTGGCCAACGTGGCCGGCAGCCTGCTCGGCACGCGCGTGGCGCTGAAGCACGGCGCGGGCTTCGTGCGGGTGGTGTTCATCGTGGTGGTGAGCGCGCTGATTTTAAAAACGGCCTGCGACGCGTTTCTCAAATAGCCTGAATGAAAAAGCCCCCGGTCGGGGGCTTCTCGCGGCAAGGGAACGGCGCCGGTCACTCCTCGACGAAGGCTTCCTCGCGCTTGGCCTTGATGGCCGGCAGCAGCACGATGCCCAGCAGCAGCGCCGCGGCCACCAGCAGCCCCGCCGACAGCGGCCGCGTGATGAACACGCTCCATGCGCCGCGCGACAGCAGCAGCGCGCGCCGCAGGTTCTCTTCCATCATCGGCCCCAGGATGAAGCCCAGCAGCAGCGGCGCGGGCTCCGTGCGCAGCTTGATGAACAGGTAGCCGATGAAGCCGAAGGCCGCCACCATCCACACGTCGAAGGTGTTGTTGTTGGTCGAGTACACGCCGATCGCGCAGAACAGCACGATGGCGGGGAACAGGAACTTGTAGGGCACCGTCAGCAGCTTGATCCACATGCCGATCAGCGGCAGGTTCAGGATGATCAGCATCGCGTTGCCGATCCACATCGAGGCGATCAGGCCCCAGAACAGCTCGGGGTTGCTGGTCATCACCTGCGGGCCGGGCTGGATGTTGTGGATCGTCATGGCGCCCACCATCAGCGCCATCACCGCGTTGGGCGGAATGCCCAGCGTCAGCAGCGGAATGAAGGAGGTCTGCGCACCGGCATTGTTGGCCGACTCGGGCGATGCCACGCCGCGGATGTTGCCCTTGCCGAAGGGCACTTCGCCGGGACGCATCTTGATCTTCTTCTCCAGCGCGTACGAGGCGAACGAGGCCAGCAGCGCGCCGCCGCCCGGCAGGATGCCCAGCGCCGAGCCCAACGCCGTGCCGCGCAGCACGGCGGGCGTCATGCGCTTGAAGTCGTCCTTGGTGGGCCACAGGCCCTTGACCTTGTGCGTGAACACTTCGCGCTCGTCGTCGGGCTGCGAGAGGTTGCCGATGATTTCGCCGTAGCCGAACACGCCCATGGCAATGACCACGAAGCCGATGCCGTCGGTCAGCTCGGGAATGTCGAAGCTGTAGCGCGCCACGCCCGAGTTCACGTCGGTGCCGACGATGCCGAGCAGGAGGCCCAGCACGATCATTGCCACCGCCTTGATCAGCGAGCCCGAAGCCAGCACCACCGCGCCGATCAGGCCCAGCACCATCAGCGAGAAGTATTCGGCCGGGCCGAACTTGAAGGCCAGCTCGGTCAGCGGCGGCGCGAAGGCGGCCAGGATCAGCGTGCCCACGCAGCCCGCGAAGAACGAGCCCAGGCCCGCAGCGGCCAGCGCCGGACCCGCGCGGCCCTGCCTGGCCATCTGGTAGCCGTCGATGCAGGTGACCACCGAAGACGACTCGCCCGGCAGGTTCACCAGAATCGCGGTGGTGGAGCCGCCGTATTGCGCGCCGTAATAGATGCCGGCCAGCATGATCAGCGCCGACACGGGCGGCAGCGCGTACGTGGCGGGCAGCAGCATCGCGATGGTCGCGACCGGGCCGATGCCCGGGAGCACGCCGATCAGCGTGCCCAGGATGCAGCCGACCAGGCAGTACAGCAGGTTGGTGAAGGTGAAGGCAACGCCGAAACCGACGGAGAGGTTGTGGATCAGGTCCATGGTGCTTCTCTCCTCAGCCCGAAATGAAGGTGGGCCAGACCTGGATCTGCAACTTGAGCGCCCAGATGAACGCCACGTAGCTGCCTGCCGCCAGGATGGTCGAGAGCACCAGCACGTCGCGCAGCTTGAACTGCTCGCCCGCCATGCTCGAGATGATCGTGAGCGCGTAGATCGCGATGATCATGCCCATGGCCGGCAGCCCGATGCTGGGCAGGCCGCCCAGCAGCACGCCGAAGGCCAGGTTGGCGCCGAGCACGAAGGCCAGCGGTTTCCAGGCCCATTTGCCGATCGGGTCGCCGTCGGTGGTTTCGACCACCATGGCCTGGAACATGATGATGACCCCGAGCACTGCCAGCAGGATGCCGAGCATCAGCGGGAAGTAGCCCGGGCCCATGCGGGCGCCGTTGCCGACGGTATAGGTGGTGGCGCCGATCGCGAACGCGCCCCCCACGGTGGTGAACATGACTCCTGAAAAGAAGTCCGCCTGACTCTTGATTCGCACTGTCTCGCTCCTCTTTCTTAGAAGAGAGTGAGCGTCGTCGTCCGAGCCTGACCGTTGGCTGACCGCCGCGGTACGGACAATTGCGTACCGGGTTTGCCCAGGGCGCGCGTTTTTCGACCCGGCGCGCCAATGAAAAAAGCTCCCGAAGGAGCTTTTCTTGTCAGGGAGCCGGGGCTCCCTGGAGTGTGGGTGAGGGCTTAGTAGCCGCCGCGGCCACCGCCGCCGCCGCCGTAACCGCCGCCACCACCGCTGCGGCCACCGCCGCCGCCGCC
>NZ_MOWM01000247.1 GCF_016082275.1 Variovorax sp. E3 | reverse complement strand
GGCGGCGGCGGCCGGCCGCCCCACCAGCGCCGGTCGCCGTACCAGGGACGGTCGCGGTAGTAGTCGGCCCAGTAGCTGCCGATGGCAAAGCCGATGATCGGCACGCCGATCACCGCGCCATAGGTGGCCAGCGGCACGCGCCGCTCCTGGTAGGCGTAGTCGAGGTTGCGCGACCAGACCCAGCCGCGCCCGCCGTCGGGCAACACCACGTCGCACCAGCCGTAGCCGCTGGTGCAGCCGATCACGTCCAGCGGCTGGCCGGGCCCGAGCCGCGCCACCAGCGGGTAGTCGCCCGAGGGGCCGGCGCGCATGTTGACCGCGCCGCGTGTGAAGGCCTGTTGCGCCGCCGCCGCGAGCGGCAGCACCAGGGCCAGCGTGCCGATGCCGACCCAGCGCTGGACGAATGAGTTCATGGTGGGCTCCTTGCGCCCAGCCTAGGCGCGGGGCCGGGAGCCGTCAATCGGCGGCCAGCGCGACCTTCTCGTCGGCGCGCTTACGCCGCTTCTTTGTAGAAGCCCGCGTTGTTGCTGCCGAGCACCCGGCCCGCGATGGGCGCCACGGCGTTGCCGATGGCCGCGATGTGGTCCGGCGTGGTGCCGCAGCAGCCGCCCACGATGTTCACCAGCCCCTCGGCCGCGAACTCGTGCAGCAGCCGCGCCGTGACGTCGGGCGTCTCGTCGAAGCCGGTGTCGCTCATCGGGTTGGGCAGGCCCGCGTTCGGGTAGCAGCTGATGAAGGTGTCGCCGGCCACGCGCGCCAGCTCCTGGATGTAGGGGCGCATCAGCGCCGCGCCCAGCGCGCAGTTCAGGCCGATGGCCAGCGGCCGCGCATGGCGCACGCTGTGCCAGAAGGCGGTGACGGTCTGCCCGCTCAGGATGCGGCCCGAGGCGTCGGTCACCGTGCCGCTGATGATCAGCGGCAGGCGGTTGCCGCTGTTGTCGAAGTACTCGTCGACCGCGAACAGCGCGGCCTTGGCGTTGAGCGTGTCGAAGATGGTCTCGACCAGGATCACGTCGGCGCCGCCTTCGACCAGCGCTTCGGTCTGCTCGTAGTAGGCCGCGCGCAGTTCCTCGAAGTTGACGTTGCGCGCGCCGGGGTCGTTCACGTCGGGGCTGATGCTCGCCGTCTTGGGCGTCGGGCCGAGGGCGCCGGCCACGAAGCGCGGCTTGTCGGGCGTGCTGAACTTGTCGCAGGCCGCGCGCGCGAGCTTGGCGGATTCGAGGTTCATCTCGCGCGCCAGGTGGGCCATCTTGTAGTCCTCCTGCGCGATGGTGGTCGCGCCGAAGGTGTTGGTCTCGATCAGGTCGGCGCCGGCCGCGAGGTAGCCCTCGTGGATGTCGCGGATCACGTCGGGCCGCGTGAGCGAGAGCAGCTCGTTGTTGCCCTTGATGTCGCGCTCGAAGTCCTTGAAGCGCTCGCCGCGGTATTGCTCCTCGGTGAGCTTGAAGCGCTGGATCATCGTGCCCATGGCGCCGTCGAGGATGGCGATGCGTTGGGCGAGGATGCCAGGCAGGGCCTGGCCGTGGGTGTAGATGACGGGCTTCATAGCCCCCGATTGTAGAAAGGAGGCTTTACTCCCGTGCCGCTACGGCTTCTGGTTCGCTGACGCAGGCGAGCGCCCCATCAAACGATCAGCGAACTCCCCCTTGCAAACCCGATTTCCCAGCTTCTCGAAATTGGCCGGATCGCGCCGCGCGTATTGGGCGATGCCCTGATTGAGCAGCGGCGAGATGTCACGGCAACGCAGACTCGAGACTCGCGGCTCATCGTCAGGAGACACATCGGCACGCTCGGCATGCTTCGCATACCGCTCGATCCAGGCAAGCCCTTCAACATCACGTCCCTGCTGAAAAAGCGCATCCGCCAAGTACGGCGCAGCGATCATCTGCGACTCTTCGGACTGGCTTTTCATGTAGTCGACCCACTCATCGACATACGGTGCCAATGCAGATCTTTCGGTGACCATTTCAAGCGAGCGATAAAGGGCGTTGAGTCCGATCGTCGAATCGAAGGGATAACGGGCCCTGCCAGCCTTGTTCGCTTCGATCCCTGCTCTGATCAAGGCAATTTGCGCGTCTCTCGGCCTTTCGATATCTCCGGCCCATCTGGCCAGCTTCTCGTAGCTCGCTCCAAGAAAGTAGGCGCCTTGCCCCTTCGAGTCTACGTCGGATTCATCGATATCGGCTTGTTCGAACTTCTTGCGCGCAAGCGCCAGATCCTCGTTCTTGCCAACGAGAAACCACCTCGTCATCAGCAACTGACCTTCATTGACCAAGATGGTCTCGACCAACGATCAAGCCTTGGTCTCCATCGCATCGCCAGACGCAATGCCAGATCGATCTTTCTCAGCGCCTGATCCGGATTGCCGACAGCATCCCTCTCGCTTTCCTGCTGAAGACCGCCGATCAGGCTCCCATATCTCCAACCTGGTATGGGAAGGCCGGCTTCGTCTTCCGCCCTGATTTCCTGCACGGTCTGCAGACTCAATCGCCGCTGCAAGCCTCCATGCTGTTCGAACATCGCTTGGACGTCATCCAGCAGCGGCACCACTGCATGCGCGGCCTGCACCGTCAAGACCGACATCGCGATGACCAGTGTCCGGATCGCCAAGTGAGAGGGGCTGTCTTTCATTCCCCGATCGTAAATCGCCGCAGTGCCACTACCGCTGTACGAAAGCCAGCACCGCCTCCAGCATCTTGCGCACATGCGGCTGCACGCCGGCGGCCACCTCGGGCAGGTAGTCGAACGGCAGTTGCTCCTGCATGTAGCTGGACTGCGTCATCTCCAGCTGCACCGCGTGCACGCCGCCGGCCGGGTTGCCGTACTGGCGCGTGATGTGGCCGCCCGTGAAGCGGCCGTTGAGCACGCCGGTGTAGCCCGTGGCCGACTTGGCGATGCCCAACAGCGTTTCGGCCAGCGCCGGGTCGCAGCTGATGCCCTTGCCGGTGCCCAGGTTCAGGTCGGGCAGCTTGCCCTCGAAGAAGCGCGGCAGCACCGAGCGGATCGAGTGCGCGTCCCACAGCGCGGCGGTGCCGTGCACGGCCTTCAGCCGGTCGAGCTCGGCCTGCAGCTGCCGGTGGTACGGCACCCAGATCGCATCGCGGCGCGCGGCGACTTCATCGTCGCCCGGCAGGTCGGCGGGGTCGGCGTAGATCGGCGTGTCGTCGAAGGTGTCGACCGGGCACAGGCCGGTGACGCTCTGGCCCGGGTACAGGCTGGCGCCGTCCGGCGGGCGGTTCAGGTCGACCACGTAGCGCGAGTGCGTGGCCACGAGCACCGAGGCGCCCAGCGCGTCGGCGAAGTCGTAGAGCCGTTCAAGGTGCCAGTCGGTGTCGGGCACGTGGCGCGCTTCGTCGGTGAAGCGGGCGGCCAGCGCGGGCGGCACGTGCGTGCCGACGTGCGGCATCGAGATCAGCAGCGGGCGCGTGCCCTGGCGAAAGCGAAACGGCGGCTCGGTGGTGGTGAAGGCCATGGTGTGGGGTCAGTCCTTGAGTAGTTGGGTGCGCGCGGCCACGAAGGCAGCCGCGGCCTCGCCGTGCAGCATGTGGCGGCCGCCCGAGACACGGGCCCGGCCCGCCACCCAGACGGCGTCGATGGCCGAGGTGCGGTGGCTCGCGAAGACGTGGGCCGAGAGCATATCGGGCGCCGACAGCCCCTGCAGCGCAAGGTGCGATGCGTCGAGCACCACGAAGTCGGCCTGCTGCCCCGCCGCCAGCCCGCCGACGGCGCGGCCCGACGCGCGCGCCCCGCCCTGCACCGCCTCGAGCGTGAGCGCGGTCGCGACATGCGGCTGCGCCGCGCTCGCGCCCACGTTGCGCTGGCGCTTGCCCAGGCGCTGGCTGTATTCGAGCATCAGCAGCTCTTCGGCCGCGTTCACGCTGGCGTGGCTGTCCGAGCCCACGCCCCAGGCGCCGCCGTGCGCGCGCCACTTGGAGAAGTCGAAGATGCCGTCGCCCAGGTTGGCCTCGGTGGTCGGGCACAGGCCCGCGACCGCGCCGCTCTGCGCCGCGTATTCGTACTCGGCGTCGTTCATGTGCGTGGCATGCACCAGGCACCAGCGCGCATCGACCGGCGCGTGGTCGAGCAGCCATTCGACCGGACGCAGGCCACTCCAGGCCACGCAGTCATCCACCTCCTTCGTCTGCTCGGCGATGTGGATGTGGATGGGCGCCGTGCGGTCGATGGCCTCGAGCCCCGCGATGGCATCGCGCAGGCCTTCGGGCGGCACGGCGCGCAGCGAATGCGGCGCCAGGCCCAGGCGCGCACCCTGCGCGTCGCACGCGGGCTTGAGCGCGTCGAGCAGGCGCAGCATCGACTCGGTCGAGCGGATGAAGCGGCGCTGCCCCTCGGTGGGCGGCTGGTCGCCGAAGCCGCCGGTCTGGTAGAGCACGGGCAGCAGCGTGAAGCCGATGCCGGTCTTCTTCGCGGCGCGCAGCAGCGCCAGGCTCAGCGTGGCGTCGTCGGCATAGGGGCGGCCGTCGACGTCGTGATGCACGTACTGGAACTCGCACACGCTGGTGTAGCCCGCCTCGAGCATCTCGGCATAGAGCCAGGTCGCGATGGCTTCCATGTGCTGCGGGCCCAGGCGCGCGGCAAAGCGGTACATCAGCGTGCGCCAGCTCCAGAAGCTGTCGTGCTGCTCGGCGCGGTGTTCGGTCAGGCCCGCGAAGGCGCGCTGGAAGGCGTGCGAATGCAGGTTGGGCATGCCGGGGAGCACGGGGCCGTTGGCGGCCGGCGTGTCGGCGGGTCGCTGCGCGCCGGGCTCGATGCGCGTGAGCTGGCCCGCGTCGTTCCACGCCAGCAGGACGTTCTTCGACCAGCCCTGGGGCAGCAGCGCATCGGCTGCGAAAAGCGTGTGTGTCATGCCTGCGCTCCTGCTGCGATACGGCCTTGGCGCACCACGGTGCGCACGGGTTGCTGGCCGAACCAGTACGCGAGCTCGGCGGCCTCGCGCACGTTCCACAGCACGAAGTTGGCGGGCATGCCGGGCGCGATGGCGCCGTGCGTGTCCTGCAGGCCCAGCGCGCGCGCCGCGTGCACGGTCACGCCGGCCAGCGCCTCGGGCACCGTGAGGCGAAACAGCGTGCAGGCCATGTTCACCATCAGCAGCAGGCTCAGCGCCGGCGAGGTGCCGGGGTTGTGATCGGTCGACACCGCCATCGGCACATCCGCGGCGCGCAGCGCGTCGATGGGCGGCAGGTGCGTGTCGCGCAGCGTGTAGTAGGCGCCGGGCAGCAGCACGGCCACGGTGCCCGACTGGCGCATCGCGGCAATGCCCTCGGCCGACAGGTGCTCGATGTGGTCGCACGACAGCGCGCCGTAGCGCGCGGCCAATGCCGCGCCGCCCATGTCCGACAGTTGTTCGGCATGCAGCTTCACCGGCAGGCCCAGCGCCTTCGCGGCCTGGAAGACCTGCTCGGTTTCCGCGAGCGAAAAGGCGATGCGCTCGCAGAACACGTCGACCGCGTCGACCAGCCCTTCGGCGGCAAGCGCGGGCAGCATCTGCTCGCAGACGAGGTCGATGTAGTCCCCGCTGCGGCCTGCGTATTCGGGCGGCAGCGCGTGCGCGCCGAGGAAGGTGGTGCGCACTGTCACGCCATGGGCTTCGCCCAGGCGCCGCGCCACGCGCAGCTGCTTGCGCTCGTGTTCGAGCGACAGGCCGTAGCCCGACTTGATCTCGATGGCGCACACGCCGTCGGCCAGCAGCTGTTCGAGCCGCGGCGCGGCTTGCGCGAACAGCGTGTCTTCATCGGCCTCGCGCGTGGCGCGCACCGACGAGACGATGCCGCCGCCGGCCTTGGCCACTTCTTCATACGTCGCGCCCGCGAGCCGCATCGCGAACTCGTTGGCGCGCTGGCCGCCGTAGACGAGGTGCGTGTGGCAGTCGACCAGGCCCGGCGTGACGAGCGCGCCGCCGCCGTCGCGCGTTGCAGACCCGCGAACTCGGCGGGCAGCGCACCGCGCGCGCCGACCCAGCGGACCGTGCCTTGCGCCACCACGATGGCGGCCTGTGCATCGGCGTCCAGCGCGACGCCGGGCGCCGCGCCGGGGGCCAGCCGCAGGCCGGTCCAGAGGCCGTCGGCCGAGGGGAATTCGCTTGCTGCAGATTTCATCGTCTGTTCTTCCGTGGTTCGCGCAGGTCTACGGGTTCATGCAGGCACGATGCGGACCGCGAGCAGCCGCGCGTCGTCGCGATTTGGCGCGGCCTGCCATGCCTGCAGTGTCGTCGCGTCGGCCCAGTGCAGGCCCTCGCCTTCGCGGCAGCGTTCGTCGTTCAGCCGCCATTCGCCGCGCAGCACCAGCAGCACGCCGTGCGGCGCGGCCTCGATGGGCGTGGCGTGGTCGAGCACCTGGACTTCGGCGCGCCACTGGCCGCGCCGCGTCATCACGTTGAAGTCGCTCGAGGCGCCGCCCAGCAGCGTGCAGTCGATGGCCTCGTCGCCGCTGAAGGCGAAGGGGCGATACGGCATGTCCAGGCGCCGGTGGATGCGGCCGTCGTGCGTGAACAGGCGCACGCCGTCGCCTTCGAGCAGCATGATGCTGCGGTCGATGCCGGGGAACACCGAGAACGGGCCGTCCGCCGCGATGGTCGCGATGCTGACGCGCCAGCCGAAGCCGTCGAGCGCCGCGCCTTGGGGCCAGCTCACGATTTCCTGCGTGGTGCCGCCGCCGTTCTTCCAGGGCATGACGGGGAGCGAGGAACGCGAGAAGCGCTGCACGGTGCTCATGGCCGCACCTCTTGCTCCTTCCCCTTCCGGGGAAGGCCGGGATGGGGGCAGCGCCCAACGAGCGCCATTCGGTG
>NZ_MOWM01000246.1 GCF_016082275.1 Variovorax sp. E3 | reverse complement strand
GGCGGGCAACGTCTCGCCGCAGGTGAACATCGTCGGCGGTGACCACACGGCACCTGTCGCACCGACCGTCATCGGGAACAACGGCACGGGCCTGAGCGGCACGGGCGAGCCCGGCTCGACCGTCACCATCAAGGGTGACGGCGGCCAAGTCACCACCACGGTAGACAAGAACGGCGACTGGAAGATCACGCCGAACCCGGTGGGCGAAGGTCAGACGGGCTCCATCACCGCAACCGACCCGGCAGGCAATGTTTCGCCGCCGGTCAGCGTCGTCGGCGGAGACCATACGGCGCCCGTCGCGCCGACCGTCACCGTGAACAACGGCACCGGCATGGGCGGTACGGGCGAGCCGGGTTCCACTGTCACCGTCATTGACGGCAGTGGCAGCCCGACGACGACCACGGTGGACAAGAACGGCGAATGGAAGATCACACCGAATCCGGTGGCCGAAGGTGAGAAGGGCGCCATCACCGCGATCGACCCGGCAGGCAATGTCTCGCCGCCGGTCAGTGTTGTTGGCGGCGACCACGTGGCGCCCGTCGCGCCGACCGTGGCCCCCACCAACGGCGGTACCGTTTCCGGCACCGCGGAACCCGACAGCATCGTCACCGTCAAGGACGGCAAGGGCCAGGTGATCGGCAGCGCCGTGGCCGACGGCAGTGGGCATTACGACGTCAAGCCGGGCACGCCCTCGAGCGACGGCGACACGCTGAGCGTCGTTTCCACCGACAAGGCTGGCAACCCCAGTACGGCCACCACCGTCACCGTGGACGGCAAGGCCCCGCAAATCAGCGTTGCCTTCACTTCCGACACGAACGGCGACGGGCTGCTCAATGCAGCCGAAGTCAAGGCGGGTGTCGGCGTCAAGGTCACGCTGGTGTCCGGCGCTGCCGTGGGCGATGTCATCACCGTCGCGAGCGGCACCACCACCAAGACCATCACGCTGTCCGCGGACGATGTGACCCGTGGCTCGGTATCGATCGATCTTCCTGCGCCCACGGCAGACGGCCCGTATGTCGTGACCGTGAAGAGCAAGGACCTTGCAGGCAACGAAAGCACGTTCGTTGCGCAATCCGTCGTCGACACAGTCGGCCCGGTCGCTGGCTACAAGGTGGCCGTCGTTTCCTACTACGACAACGTCGAAGCGCAGACTGGCGACTTCGGCCAAGGCACCATCACGAACGACCAGACGCCGTTGCTCAAGGGCACTTCGTCGGGGCTGGTGGCCGGCGATTTCCTGCACATCTACGAGGGAACGACCTTGTTGGGGAACGCCAAGGTCGGGGCCGATGGCACATGGAGCTATCAGCTGGACAAGCTGCCCAACAATGCCGCCCATTCGTTCCACGCCATCGTCGTGGACGCGGCCGGCAACGAGGGGCTGCGGTCCGCCGACTTCTCTTTCACGGTGGCCGCTCCCGAAGGGGACTCGGGCGACTTCGTGGTCGTGATCACGGGGTTCGAAGACAACGTGGCGCCGAACACCGGCATGCTCACGGACGGGAAAACCACCAACGACCCCAAGCCGGTGCTCCACGGCGTGCTCTCGGGTCCGGACCAGGGTGACTACATCCTCATTCACGAGAACGGTGTGTTGCTGGGAACCGCGACGATCCTGGCCGACAAGAAGTCCTGGGAATTCAAGCTCGACACGGTGCCGGACGGCGCCCATACCTACGTTGCGGAACTCCTCAGTGGTGCCGGCGACAAGATCACCGGCTCCGACCCGTTCCAGCTCGTGGTCGACACGCACGCGCCCAGCGCGGCCGACGGCTACAGCGTGGCCATCACGGCCTACACGGACGACGTGCCGCTGGCCACCGGCGACTTCGGCACGGGCACGAGCACCAACGACACGAAGCCGCTGCTCAAGGGCACGGTCGCGGGCCTGGTCAAGGGCGACGAGGTGTACGTCTTCGAGGGCACAGTTCAGGTGGGCAAGGCCGTCCTGAACGGCAATGCATGGACCCTCCAGCTCGCGGACACCAAGCCCGGCCTGCACACCTACAGCGCCACGATCGTCGATGCCGCAGGCAACACAGGCATCACCTCGGCGCCCTTCACGCTCACGGTGGACACCACCGCGCCGGGCGCGCTGGACGCCTCGAAGCTCAACCTGGTCGACAACGAAGGCGCGGTCCAGGGCACCATCAAGCAAGGCGACAAGACCGATGACAGCAAGCCCGAATTCAAGGGCGTTGCCGACCCGTCGGACGTGGCCAGCGTCAACGTGTACGACGGCGACAAGCTGCTCGGCAACGCACCGGTGGACAAGAACGGCAACTGGAGCTTCACGCCCGACCTGCCCCTGGCCCCGGGCGCGCACAACCTCAATGCCCAGCCTGTCGACGCGGCCGGCAATGTCGGCCAGGTCACATCGGGATGGCCGTTCACGCTGCTGGGCGATGCCCCGAAGGCGCCGGCCGTGACCGCCGTGATGAACGACCACGGAAGCCTGGCACCCGGCGCAAGCACGAATGACGGCACGATCCTGCTGCAAGGCACCGGTGAACTCGGCACGGTCGTGACCGTGTACGCCAACGGCAATGCCGTCGGGTCGGGCGTCGTGAGCACCAACGGCACCTGGATCGTTCTGACCAGTCAGCTGACCGGCGACGGCGTCAAGACGCTCAAGGTCACCGCGGTAGACACCCAGGGTCGATCGAGCCCGCAAACGGGCGCCTATGACATCGTGTTGGACACCACGCCCCCGGCCCAGCCGGCCACCGTCGTGGCCACCGACAACCAGGGCGCGGTCAAGGGCACGATCGTCGCGGGCGGCACCACCGACGATGCAATCCCCGCCTTCAGCGGCAGCGGCGCAACGGCGGGCGACATCGTCACGCTGTCCGACGGCGGCACGCGCATCGGGTCCATCGCCGCAGCCGCCGATGGCAGCTGGAGCTTCAAGCCCAGCACGCCGCTGGGCGCGGGCGCGCACAGCATCACGCTGACCCTCACCGACGCGGCCGGCAACACCAGCGTTGCCAGCACGCCGCTGAATTTCAGCGTCGACACCTCCGCGGTCATCGTGAGCATCACCAAGGCCGTCGACAACTTCGGTGCCGTCCAGGGCGACCTGCCTCCGGCACCGCAACCGACGATGCCACCCCCACGCTCGCGGGCACGGCCACCGCCGGCGCTGTCGTCACAGTCAGCGAAGGAACGACCGTCCTGGGCTCGACCACGGCGGGCGCGGACGGCAGCTGGAGCCTCGAGTTGCCCAAGCAAGGCGAAGGCGTTCACACCTACACCGCCACGGCCGTCAACGCCGCCGGCACCAAGGGTGACGCCGCCTTCGGCCTGACCATCGACCCGACGCCGCCGGCTGTTCCCGTGGTCAATGGCACCTTCGAAGACAACGTTGGATTCGTGCAGGGCCCGCAGCCCAGCGGCACGGCCACCGACGACACCACGCCTGGCCTCGGCGGCAGCGGCGGCACGTTCGGCGACGTCATCAAGGTCTACGACAACGGCAGCCTCATCGGCAGCACCGCCGTCGACAAGAACGGCAACTGGAGCTTCACGCCCGTCACGCCGCTGACCGAGGCCGAGCACAAGCTCAGCTTCACGGCCGTCGACCCGGTGGGCAACGAGAGCAAGCCTTCGGCACCCATCGTGGTCAACGTCGACCTCACGGCGCCCAAGGCCAAGGCGACCATCAGCGCCATCAACGAAGACACCGGCTCCAGCAGCACCGACTTCGTTACCAGCGACCAGACGCTGATCATCTCGGCCACCGTGGACGTGGCCTTGGAGGCCGGCGCCAAGGTGCAGGTCTCGCTGGACGACGGCAAGAACTGGCACAACGCCACGCTCGTCAGCGGCAACACCTACAGCTACGACAACAGAGCCAGCGCGCTGCCCGACGGCACCCACAGCTTCCTGGCGCGCGTGGTGGACGCGGCGGGCAACCCCGGCGCGACGACCCGTCAAGCCGTGGTCATCGACAGCGGCAAGCCCACGAGCGACAACGCCGTGGCCATCACGAACTATGCGGACGACGTGGATCCGGTCAAGGGCGACTTCACCTCGGGCACCAGCACCAACGACACCACGCCGCTCCTCAAGGGCACGGTCGCGGGTCTGGTCAATGGCGATGTGGTGCAGGTCTTCGAGGGCACGACCCTGCTGGGCACCGCTCAACTGAGCGGCAGTGCCTGGTCCCTGCAACTTGCAAACACGCCGGCCGCGCGCACACCTACACCGCAAAGATCGTCGATGCGGCCGGGAACGTGGGCACGGCATCGGCCGACTTCAAGCTGACCGTGGACACCACCGCACCGGCCGTGCTGGACGTCTCGAAGCTCGACCTCATCGACGACGAAGGCACGGTCAAGGGCAGCATCGCGAAGGGCGGCAAGACCGACGACAGCAAGCCCGAGTTCAAGGGCGTTGCCAATGCCTCGGAAGTGGCGAGCGTCAACGTGCTCGACAACGGCACGCTGATCGGCAGCGCGGCGGTGAACGCCGACGGTACATGGAGCTTCACGCCCGCGTTGCCGCTGAAGTCCGGCGCGCACAGCCTCACGGCGCAGGCCGTGGACGCGGCCGGCAACGTCGGCGCGGCCACCTCGCCATGGGGCTTCACGCTGCTGGGCGATGCGCCCAAGGCGCCGGCCATCCTCAGCGCAAGCAACGGCACCGCCGACCTGCCGCCGGGCGCCAGCACCAACGACACCACGCCCACCTTCCGCGGCACCGGTGAATCGGGCACCACCGTGACCGTCTACAGCAACGGCACCGCGGTCGCATCGGTCGCGGTTGGCGCCGACGGCACCTGGAGCCTCACCACCGGCACGCTGAGCGGCGACGGCCTCAAGAAGTTCACGGCCGTTGCAGTGGACGAAGCGGGCCGCGCCAGCCCCGCCACGGGCGCCTACGAGATCACGCTCGACACCAAGGCACCGGACCAACCGGCCGTGGTCGCCGCCAAGGACAGCCAGGGCGCGGTTCAAGGCGCGATTGCAGCCGGCGGTACCACCGACGACACCAACCCCGCCTTCAGCGGCACCGGTGCAACGGCGGGCGACACCATCAAGCTGTATGACGGCAAGACCCTCATCGGCACCACCACGCCCAACGCCGACGGCAGCTGGAGCTTCAAGCCCGCCACGCCACTGGGCTCGGGCGCGCACAGCATCACGCTGACGCTCACCGACAAGGCTGGCAACACCAGCGTGCCGAGCGCGCCGCTGGGCTTCACGGTCGACACCTCCAATGTGGTCGTGAGCATCACGAACGCGGTGGACGCCGTCGGCAGCGTCAGGGGCAACCTCGCCTCCGGCGGCGCAACCGACGACACCGCGCCCAAGCTCGAGGGCACGGCCACAGCCGGCGCCACCGTCACGGTCAAGGAAGGTGCGGCCCTGCTCGGCTCGACCACGGCAGGCACCGACGGCAAGTGGAGCTTCGTGCTGCCGAAGCAGGCCGAAGGTCTTCACACCTACACCGCCACGGCCACCAACGCCGCCGGCACCAACGGCACCGCCACCTTTGCGCTGACCATCGACACCACGCCGCCGGCCGCGCCGACGGTCAGCGGTGCGAACGACGACGTCGGTCTGGTGCAAGGCCCGCTGGCAAGCGGCGCCGTCACCGACGACACCACGCCCACCTTCAGCGGCAATGCCCCGGCGGCCAACACCGTCAATGTCTATGACGGTGCCAGCCTGATCGGCAGCGCCGCCGTCGACAAGAGCGGCAACTGGAGCTTCACGCCGAACCCGGCGCTGACGGCGGTCGAGCACAAGATCACCTTCAAGGCCGTCGACGCCGTGGGCAACGAGAGCGCAGCCTCGGCGCCCTTCGTGGTCAACGTGAACCTGACGCCTTCGAGCGTCAAGGCGAGCATCAGCGCAATCGGCGACGACACCGGCACCAGCAGCACCGACTTCATCACCAGTGACAACACGCTGGTCGTGTCGGCCACGGTGGACGCGAAGCTGGAGGCCGGCGCCAAGGTGCAGATCTCGCTGGACAACGGCAAGACCTGGAACGACACCACGCTCGTCGGCACCGCGTACCAGTACGACAACCGCGGCAACACGCTGGCCGACAGCAGCTACACCTTCCAGGCCCGGGTGGTGAACGCCGCGGGCGTTCCCAACACGGCGCAGTCGCAGACCGTGGTCATCGATAGCAAGGGCCCGACATCCGCAGACTACGCAGTGGCCATCACTGCCTACGCGGACGACGCGCAGCCCGTGGTCGGCGACTTCGCATCGGGCACGAGCACCAACGACACCACGCCGGTGCTCAAGGGCACGGTCGCGGGGTTGGTCAACGGCGATGTGGTGAAGGTCTTCGAAGGCACGACCCTGCTGGGGACGGCGCGCGTGGACAGCAACACATGGAGCTTCGCCCTCGCAGAGACGAAGCCCGGCACGCACACCTACGGCGCCAGGATCTTCGACGCAGCAGGGAACGCGGGCAGCGTGTCGAAAGACTTCGTGCTGACGGTGGATGTCGATATGCCGACAGCACCCGTGGTCAACCCGAGCAACGGCAAGACCATCACCGGGACGGCCGAGCCAGGCAGCACCGTGGTCGTCAGCGACGGCGCGGGCAAGGTGATTGGCAGTGCCACCGTGGGTGTCGACGGCAAGTACAGCATCACGCCGGTGAATCCGCCCACCGATGGCGCGGCGCTGAACGCCGTCGCGACAGACAAGGTCGGCAACTCCAGCCCGAAGACCAACTTCACCGTGGACGCCAAGGCGCCGACGGCACCTGTGGTCGATGCGAGCAACGGCAAGACCATCATCGGCACGGCCGAGCCTGGCAGCACCGTGGTCGTCAAGGACAGCGCGGA
>NZ_MOWM01000245.1 GCF_016082275.1 Variovorax sp. E3 | reverse complement strand
GCCCGCCCCGTGGCCGCCGCCGCGCCGGCCGGCACGCCCGTGCTGGTGAACGGCGCGCCCACGAGCCTGGTGCTGCTGCGCGACGTGGTGCCCGCCGGCACGCGCTACATCGCGGGCAGCCTGCAGAGCACCGCGGCCGGCGCGCTGCGGCTGTACCGCCTGCCGGGTGATGCCGAGTTCAGCTACCGCACCGCCGACGACGCTTCGGCCGTCGAGGTGGCCATCGGCATTCCAGCGCCGCTGGCGCGCAACGCGTCGGTGGTGATGCAGTTCGGCGTGCAGGTGCGCGGCGACCAGAGCGGCGAGATGCGCAACACCGCGCAAGGCTTCTACGACGACGGCGCGGCGCCCGTGGCGGTGCCGTCGAACACGGTGGTCATGACCTCGAGCCAGGGCCGCATCGGCGTGGCCAAGGCCGCGTCGGCGCCGCGCATGAACCGCGGCGCCGACGGCCAGCTCGACGGCACCGCCACCGTCACCTTCGACGTCAACGTGCGCAACTACGGCGCCGCGTGGCTGCACGGCGTGCAGGTGAGCGACGTGCTCGAAGGCAGCGGCACGTCGCAGTCCCCGCGCTTCGGCAGCTACACGCCGGCCGCCGCGCCGGCCGCGAACCAGTACACCGTCGTGCCCGGCACGCTGGTGGTGCTCAACAACCAGGGCAACGCCATCAGCGGCACCGTGGCCACGGCCAACGCGGCCTTCACCGGCACGGCCGCCGCGCAGAACCTGCTGGCGCCCGGCGCGGTGCTGCCGGTGGGCGCGCAGTTCACGGTGCGCTTCGACGTGCGCTTCAACGTCGGCGGCCGCGCCGCCACGCTCTACAACACGGCGCGCGCGCAGGCCGCGCTCTCGGCCGGCGGCGTGCCCACGGTGTTCGACGATTCGGTCAACGGCAGCAACCCCGACGTCGACGGCGACGGCAACCCCAACAACGACGCCTCGCCCACGCCGGTGTCCACGCAGTTGCCCACGCTCGCGCTGCTCAAGACCGTCTCGCTGCCGCGCCACGTGGCCAACGGCGTGTACGAGTTCGACTACCGGCTCAAGGTCAGCAACACCGGCAGCGCGCTCGCGCCCAACGTGCGGCTGATCGACAACCTGAACTGCACCTTCGACATGGACAAGCCCGACGGCCTCGTCGCCGGCTGGGAGCTGATCGATCCGCCGAAGGCGCGCAACGGCCTGCTCACGCCGGCGGGCGCCTTCACCGGCCGCGCGCCGTGCGAGCGCGAGGGGCTCGCGAGCAGCGACCCCACCAAGCTGCCGACCGAGGCCTCGCTGAGCCTGACCGACGGCAGCCGCGCGCTCGCGCCGGGGCAGAGCGAGGAGATGTCGTTCAGCGTGCGCCTCACGCTCAAGTCCGCCGCCGCCGGCAGCCGGCTGGCCATCAGCAACAAGGCCTGGGCCGGCGCCTTCGACCAGAACACCATCAACGTCACGCCCGCGATGCTGGTGGTGGCGAGCGCCAGCATCGCGCAGTCGCTGGTGGCCGACCCCGAAGGCACGGTCTACAACGCGGTCACGCGCCAGCCGGTGCCGGGCGCGGTCGTCACCTTCTCGCGCACCTCGTGCAGCACCGGCACGCCGGGGCCGATCACGCCCGACCAGCTGTACGGCGGGTCGTCGGGCAGCTACGTGTTCAACGCCGACGGCAGCGTGTCCATGACCACCGGTGCCGACGGCGGCTACCAGTTCTTCCTGCAGTCGCCGCCCGTGACGGGCTCGTGCACCTTCGGGCTCGGTGTGACGGTGCCGGCCGCCAGCGGCTACGTGTTTCCGTCGCAGCTGATCCCGGTGGCGCCGGGCACCTTCGACACCTGCGGCGCCGTCGCGCCCAGCACCGGGCCGCCGCAGGGCTCGGACTCGACCCGGCACTACTTCTCGGTGAACTCCGGCTTCGACGCCACCGGCATGGCCTGCGACGTGATGCACAACCACATCCCGCTGGACCCCGGCAACGTGCTCGGGCTGGTGCTGCGCAAGGAAGGCAGCAAGCGCGAGGTGGAGTTCGGCGACTTCATGGACTACGCGCTGGTCGTCACCAACAAGACCGGCTTCCCGGTGCGCGGCGTGAGCCTGGCCGACAGCCTGCCGCCGGGCTTTGCCTACGTGGCCAACAGCGCGCGGCTGAACGGCGCGGTGTCGGCCAACCCGGCGGGCGGCGCGGGACCGAAACTGGTGTTCGACTTGCCCGGCGTGACCCTGGCCGCGGACCAGTCGGTGGTGCTGCGCTACCGCGTGCGCGTGGGCGTCGGTGCGCCGACCAACGGCGACGCCGTGAACCGCGCGCGCGCCACCTCGGGCCTGATGCAGTCGAACCTCGCGAGCTGGACCGCGCGCGTGACCGGCGGCGTGTTCTCCGACGACGCCTTCATGTTCGGCAAGGTCTACATGGACTGCCGGCGCGACGGGCGGCAAGAGGGCGTCGACGAAATCGGCGTGCCCGGCGTGCGCCTGTACATGGAAGACGGCACGCACGTCATCACCGACGTCGAGGGCAAGTGGAGCCTGTACGGCCTGAAGCCCGTGACGCACGTGCTGCGCGTGGACCCGACCACGCTGCCCGCGGGCGCGCGGCTCGACGTGCTCGACAACCGCAACGCCGGCAACCCCGAGAGCCGCTTCGTCGACCTCAAGAAGGGCGAGTTCCACAAGGCCAACTTCCCGGTCGCCAACTGCGACACGCCCGGCGTGATGAACGAGGTGATCGCGCGGCGCGCGGCCATTGCCGCCATTCCCGACACCGAAGCCGAAGCGCAGGTGCGCGTGCGCCTCGATCCCGAAGGCCGCGTGGTGCCCGTGGGCGACATGCGCGCGCTGCCCGCCAGCGGCCAGGCGCTGTCCAGCGGCAGCACCGGCACCACGCCCGCCAGCTCGGCCCCGCTGATCGCGCTGCCGGCCGCGCCCGCGAACGCGAGCAGTTTCGTCAACGGCGCGACGGGCACGGCGGGCGGCACGCTCGGCGCAAGCAACGGCGCACCTGCCACGCCCGCCGGCAGCCTGTTCGCCGCGCTCAACGGCCTGCCCGCCAGCGTGCAGGGCGCATCGGCCACGGGCGGCGGCGCGACGGGTGTCGGCGCGTTCGCGAGCCGGCCCGTCAACACCAGCGGCCAGATGCTGGAGCCGCGCGCCAACCCGCTGCTGCCGCAGGCCGCGCCGAGCCCGATCGAACTCGAGGCGCTGCTGCCGCAGGTGGCCGACAACACGCTCGGCTTCATCGACCTGAAGGACGGCGACACGCTGCCCGGCACCTCGGTCAACGTGCGCGTCAAGGGCGAGGCGGGGCTCGCGCTGCGCCTGCGCGTGAACGGCAAGGCCATCGAAGAGCGCCGCGTCGGCAAGAAGACGCAGCTGGACGCAAGGAAGATCGGCGCGTGGGAATACATCGGCGTGGTGCTGCAGCCGGGCGACAACCGCTTGCAGCTCGAAGGCGTGGACCCGTTCGGCAACGTGCGCGGCAGCGCGCGGGAGATTCGCGTCGTCGCGCCCGACAAGCTCGGCGCCATCCAGGTCGAGGTGCCCGCGTCGGCGCAGGCCGATCTGCGCACGCCCGTGGTCGTGAAGGTGCGCCTGACCGACGCGGCCGGCGTGCCCGTGACCGCGCGCACGCAGCTCACGCTGGAAACCGATCGCGGCCGCTGGCTCGACGAAGACCTGAACCCCGCCGAGCCCGGCACGCAGGTCTTCATGGACGGCGGCACGGCCGAGTTCCGCCTGTTGCCGCCCGGCGAGCCCGGCGATGCGCGCCTGCGCGTGACGGCCGGCGCCTTCGTGAAGGAAGTGCGCCTGCCGCTGCTGCCCGAGATGCGGCCGATGATCGGCGTCGGCATCGTCGAAGGCGTGCTCGACTTCACCAGGCGCGGCGGCGTGCCGCTGGGCGCCATGCCGGCCGGCGCGGCCTTCGAGTCCGAGCTCACGGGCCTGGCCGACGAGGGCAAGACGCGCCGCGGCGCCGCGCGCACCGCCTTCTTCCTGAAGGGCACGGTCAAGGGCGAGTACCTGCTGACGGCGGCCTACGACTCCGACAAGGCGCGCAACGACCGCCTCTTCCGCGACATCCGCCCCGACGAGTTCTACCCGGTGTACGGCGACTCGTCGGTCAAGGGCTTCGACGCGCAGAGCACGCAGAAGCTCTATGTGCGCATCGACAGGAACCGCTCCTACCTGCTGTACGGCGACTTCACCACCGCCAGCAGCACCGAGGTGCGCAACCTGAGCCAGGGCAACCGTTCGCTCACCGGCCTGAAGCATGTGTACGACGACGGCGGCGTGCGCGCCACCAGCTACGTGTCGCGCACCGCGCAGACGCAGCAGGTGGAAGAGTTTCGCGCCGTCGGCACCTCGGGCCCCTACTACCTGAGCGCGAACGGCGGCGAGTTCGTCGACAACAGCGAGCAGGTCGAGATCGTGGTGCGCGACCGCAACCAGCCGAACATCGTGCTGCAGCGCACGGCGGCGGTGCGCTTCGTCGACTACACCATCGAGCCGCTGACGCGCCGCGTGCTGTTCACGCACGCCATTGCGTCGGCCGACGCGAACCTCAACCCGCAGTCGATCCGCGTGACCTACGAGGTCGATGCGGGCGGCCCCAAGTTCACCGTGGCCGGCACCGACGTGCAGGTAAAGGTGGGCGACAACCTGCAGCTGGGCGTGGTCGCCAGCACCGACCAGAACCCCGAGAACCGCCGCAAGCTCGGCGCGCTCACGGCGGTGGCCCGTGTGGGCGACAACACCACCATGGCCGGCGAGTGGGTGCGCACCGAGTCCGACAAGAACGGCAACGGCAGCGGCGGCCGCGTCGAGCTGCGCCACCAGACGGCCGAGCTGGCCGTGGTCGCACTCGCGAGCAAGACCAGCACCGGCTTCGACAACCCCGGCGCGAGTTTTTCGGCGGGCCGCACCGAGGCCTCGGCGCGCGCCGAGTACCGGCTCGACGCCACCACCGCCCTGCGCGGCGAGGCGCTCTACAGCCAGGACGCGCTGCTCGAGGGCAGCCGCCGCGGCTTCACCGCCAGCGTGCAGAAGAAGTTCGGCGAGCAATTGGTGGGCGAGGTGGGCCTGCGCCATGGCCAGAGCGGCGCGGGCCTGGGCAACGGCGCCGGCTCGGGCTCGGGCTTCGACTACGGGCAGATCTCCACCTACAGCGGCAACCTGGGCAGCAGCGTGGGCGCCAACAACGTGACGCCGCTGGGCGGCGCGGCCAATGCCAACGCGAACAGCCAGACGCTGACGACCGTGCGCGCGCGCCTGTCGGCGCCGGTGCCGGGCCTGCCGCAGGCCAACGTGTTCGTCGAGGGCGAGCAGGACATCCACAAGTCCGACCGCCACTTGCTGGCCGTGGGCGGCAACTACGCGGTGACCGAGAAGACGCGCGTCTACG
This sequence comes from Variovorax sp. E3, assembly GCF_016082275.1. Taxonomy (GTDB): domain Bacteria; phylum Pseudomonadota; class Gammaproteobacteria; order Burkholderiales; family Burkholderiaceae_C; genus Variovorax. The sequence goes on along the minus strand of NZ_MOWM01000245.1, from coordinate 1,501 downwards.
GCCGCTACGAGCTGGTGTCGAGCCTGTACGGGCGCGATGAACTCACGGCGAGCCAGTCGAACAACGTGGGCATCCTCGGCGTCGAGAGCAGCTACATGGAAGGCGGTCGCGTGTACAGCGAGTACCGCCTGGCCGACAGCCTGGACGGCCGCGCGGCGCAGGCGGCGACCGGCGTGCGCAACACCTTCAAGCTCGACGACCGGTGGCGGCTGACGGGCGGCATCGAGCACACGCGCCAGCTCGGCGGCCTGCGCAACAGCGGCAACAACGGCACGGGCTACGCGGGCGGGCTGGGCCAGTCGACGGCCGTCACGGGCGGTGTCGAATACATCGCCGACCGCATCAAGGCCAGCGGCGTGCTCGAAGGCCGGCGCGGCGACGACGCCGACACGCGGCTCTTCAGCGCGGGCTTCGGCTACAAGCTCGACCCCGCATGGAGCCTGCTCGCGCGCAGCGTGATCAGCGACAGCGAAGGGCAGGGCAGCAACGCCGGCAACGAGCGCCACCTGTCGCGCCACCAGGTCGGCCTGGCCTACCGGCCCGTCGACACCGACAGCTGGAACGCGCTGATGCGCTACGAGCGCCGCTCGGAGCGCGTGGTGGGCAGCGGCAGCTCGACTGGCGCGCTCGACGGCAGCAGCGTGTTCGGCTCGGGCTACGGCAACGCGAGCCTGCCGGGCACGACCAGCGCCGACATCGTGTCGGCCCACGTCAACTACAACCCGCGCCCCGGCACGGTGATCAACGGGCGCTATGCGGCCAAGTGGTCGCGCACCGACGACGGGCTGCTCAAGAGCACCTACTGGGCGCACCTGCTGCAGGGCCGCTTCACGCAGGACATCGACAAGGACTGGGACTTCGGCGTGCAGGCCGGCCTGCTCTACGGCAAGGGCGGCGCATTGCAGAAGACGGCGGGCGTCGAGATCGGCTACCAGGTCATGAAGGACCTGTGGGTGTCGGCGGGCTACAACTTCGTGGGGCTGAAAGACCGCGACCTGACGGCCAACGAATACACGAGCAAGGGCGCGTACATCCGCCTGCGCTTCAAGTTCGACGAGACCACGCTGGGCTTTGCGTCGGCGGGTGCGAAGGGCAAGCCGGCGGAACGCGCGGCGGTGGAGGCAGATGACGGCAAGAAGTGATTCGTCGCGGCGGGGCACGCGCACGCGCATGCGCATGCGCATGCGCGGCATGCGCGCGGCGTGGATGGGCGCGCTCGGGCTGGCGGCATCGCTGCTGGGCGCGGCGGCCATGGCGGGGCAGGTGGCCTGCACGCCGCAGGCGGGCTACAGCGCGTGCGTGCAGGTCACGTACAGCGGCGCGGACCAGACCTTCACCGTGCCGACCGGCGTGAGCTCGATCTTCATCAAGGCCTGGGGCGCGGGCGGCGGCGGGCCCAACACCGACTACTACCCGACCCAGCGCGGCGGCGGCGGCGGCGGCTTCGCGGCCGGCACGCTGAGCGTGACGGCGGGCACGAACCTGGGCGTGCGCGTCGGCG
>NZ_MOWM01000244.1 GCF_016082275.1 Variovorax sp. E3 | reverse complement strand
GCCGCCGTGGTTGCTGCGGTCATCGCCGCGGTGGTCGCCGTCGAAGCCGCAAGCGCGGCTTCCGGCAGGTCGGCCAGCGCGGACGCTGGACCAGTGCCTGCGCCACGACCGCCGCGGCAGCCGCGGCAGTCGGTCTTGCGGCGGCCGTCGACGCGGGCCACTTCGCCTGCGGCTCCTGCGCCATCTGCGCCAGGGTGCGGCCGCCGGCCGCGAACTGCGCCAGGTGCGATTCGTAGAACATCCCGCTGTCCGACACCGTCTGCGCCAGCGTGCCGGCCAGCGCCGTGGCCGCCGGTGGCTGGCCCGCGCCGAGCATCGGCGCAGCGCCGCGCACCGGCCCCGGTGTCGCGCCGAGGTCGGCCAGCACCGCGCTGATGACGCGCGCCGCCATCGACAGCTGCGTCTGCGCCGAGGGCGAGCCGCCCGCGCCGCCCGAGGCACCGCCGGACGTGCCCGCCGGAATCAGCCGGTCGAGCGCCGCGTTGGACGGCAGCCGCACGTCGTTCGCCACCTTGTCCACGCCGATGACCGCGCCCGGCGCACCAATGGCGGCTTCGCCCTTGATGCCCAGCACATCGAGGCGCGGCGCCAGCCTTGCGGCGAGCAGCGCGTCGAGCAGTCCGGCGATGACAGTCATGGTGCGTGCGTTCCGTGGACGGTCAGTGCGTCATCACGCCGTAGGCACGGTCGAGACTCTTCTGCTGGTTCAGGTAGCCCATCCGGCGCACGAGGTCGTCCAGCTGGGGCTTCACCAAGCCCGACAGCTCGGCCTGTTCGGCGCGGATGCGGTCCAGCAGGTGCAGCGCGTGTTCCAGCTGCGACTCGTCCAGCGACGTGAGGGGTTCGATTTCCCTCAGCCTCGCGACGATGGTGCAGCAGCGGGCTTCCAGTTCCGGAAGCCGCCCCCACTCCTTTGCACGCGCCAGCTCCAGCATCAAAGAAATACTGGACGCAAGTTGCTCGTAGCAATGAACGATCTCACTCCGGACTGCCATCTTTTCCCTGTCTTTTTTCTGTGTGTTGCCGCGCTTCAACCGCGCGACTGGCTGTCGATCTCCCGCCAGGCGGAAGCGATGGTTTCGAGCAAACGGTCGGCCTCGTCCAGCGAGCCGACGTCGTTGCGCACGTTGGCCAGGAGCAGCAGCCGCACGACGTAGTCGTACAGGGCCGAGAGGTTGCTCACGAGTTCGCCACCGGCTTCGCCGGCGGCCTGCGCATCGAGGCTGGCCTTCAGGCCGTTGTCGACGATGTTGATGGCCCGGGAGATCGCGCTGCCCTTCGGTGCGATCTCGCCCGCGCCCATGTGGTGGCGGGCCGCGCCGATGGCGGTCTTGGCGCCGTCGAACAGCATCATGATCAGCTGCAGCGGCGTGGCGCTCATGGCCGTGGACTCCACGCCCACGCGCGCATAGGCGCCCGCGCCGGTCCGGATTGGTGAGGTGTGTACATCGGAATCTCCTGGGTTCCCGTGATCAGCTCTTGGTCCCGTTGATCGCGTTGAACTGCTGCGTGAGGTAGGCCTTGGTGTTGTTCATGCTGTTGATCATCACGTCCAGCTGGTTGAACTGGGCCTTGTAGCGGGCCACCGTCGAGTCCACGCGCACCTGCATGGCGTCGTACTGGGTGTCGAGTTGCTTGATGGTGGAAGTCACGCCGTCGCTGGCCACCTTCAGGGCGCCGGTGTTCAGGTCGGTCACGATCGCGTCGATCTGCTTGCCGTAGCCGCCCGTGCTGCCGGTGGCGCTGGAGAACAGGTTGGCCACGGCCTTCAGGTTGGTGGACAGCGCCTTGTCGAGCTTGGTCGAATCCACGGCCAGGGTGCCGTCCTTCTGGAACGCCACGCCGATCTCGGTGAGCACCTTCATGTCGCCGCCGGACTGCGGCGTGGTGAGCGCCTGGCGGATGCGCGTCTGCAGGTTGCGCAGCGTCGAGTCGCCGGTCAGCGCCGAGGAGGTCTTGGTGGTGGCGTCGTAGGCGGTCAGCGACTTGGCCGTGCTCTGCAGCGCGTTGTAGGCGTTCACGAAATCGGTGATGGCCGTCTTCACGCTCGCGGTGTTTTCCTTCAGCGACAGGCCGGTCTTGCCGGTGTTCACCAGCGTGAGCGTGGCGCCCTGGATGGCTTCCTTGACGGTATTGGTCGAGCTCGTGACGTCGATGCCGTTCACGTTCAGCAGGGCGTTCTGCGCCACCGAGGTCTGCTTCAGGTTCTGCGTGCCGGCCGGGTCGTTGTTCAGCAGACCTTGCAGCGGGGCGTCGCCGTCGACCGAGATGCGCATGCTCGACTTCTCGCCGGTCGTCGAAGACGTCAGCACCAGGCGGTTGGGCGTGCCGCTGCCGTCGTTCACGATGCTGGCCGTCACGCCGGCCTTGGCGTTGTTGATGGCGGTGCGAATGCCTTCCAGCGTGTTGTTGGTCGGATCGATGGTGATCGACTTGGCGGGCTGGCTCGCATCGGCGGTGAAGGTGGCGCCGGTGTACTTGCCGGTGGCGGGATCGAGCGTGCCGCCCGTGATCTGGCCGAAGTCGATGGTGATCTTGCCGTTGCCGATCGCGGTCTTGCTGTCGGCCTGGCCCGCGCTGATGACGGTCTGCGGCTGCGCCAGTCGCGACACATCGATGGTGTAGTTGCCCGCGGCGCTCGCGTCGGTGGCCGATGCGGCCAGGATGCCGCTGACCGTCGGCGTGCCGGTCACGTTCTGGAACAGCGCCGGGTCGCCCAGCTTCTTGGCGGCCGTCTGCAGCGTGCTGAGCGCGCTCTGGATCGTGCCGTAGGCCGACAGCTTGGTCGTGTAGCTCTTGGCCTTGGCCTGCAGTGCCACGAGCGGCTGGCTCTCGGCGGTCTGGAGTTGCGTGAGCAAGGTGGCGAGGTCGAGGTTGGAGCCGACGCCGAGACTGCTGATCGTTGCCATGTGAATGTGTTCCTGAATGAGTGCTGCTGCTGCAGATGAGTAATCGGGTGCGGCCTCAGGCCGCGTGGTCCACCAGCAGGCCGTTGCCGTCGCTCATCAGCTTCGCGATGCGCAGGACGTCTTCGTTGGGAATCTGGCGAATGACCTCGCCGCTGGTGCTGTCGACCACCTTGACGATGAGCTTGTCGGTGTCCTTGTCGACCTCGAAGCGCACGCCGACCTCGCGCAGCGAGAGCGCCGTGTTCACGTGGTGCACCGCCTGCTCGACCTGCACCGGTGTCGCCTCGTCCCTGGCCTCGCCCTTGGCTGCGGCGCCCAGCCCGCGCGCGCCCACGCCCGCGGCGCCGCCGACGAGCAGCTGCGTCCACGGGTTGTCCTTCGCGAGGGTTGCTGGCACGGGGTTCGACATCATTTCCACCTTGTTCGTTGTGTTCGCTGTCCTCTGCGGCCTCGCGCCATCGGGAGATGGCGCATGGCCGCAGAGAGCAGCGCAGGCAGACCCGACATGTTCGGGGGACCTGCACCGGCCTGACCCCACCCTTGTCGGGTGGGGCCCGGCATTGCTTTGCTTCTAGCTAGCCGTTGTCGATCAACGCAGGAGCGACAGCACGCCTTGCGTGGTCTGGTTGGCTTGCGACAGCACCGAGGTACCGGCTTGCTGCAGGATCTGCGCGCGGGTCATGTTCGACACTTCCACGGCGTAGTCAGCGTCTTCGATGCGCGAACGCGACGACGACAGGTTGGTCACCGTGGTGCCCAGGTTGGCGATCACCGAGTCGAAACGGTTCTGCACCGCACCCAGCGAGCTGCGCAGCTTGTCGACCTTGGACAGGGCGTCGTCCAGTGCCTTCAGCGGGTCGGCCGTTGCCGTCACGTTGCTGACTGCGTTGGTCGTCAGCTTGCCGGGCTTGGACGAGTCGGCGTACACGACGTTGGCGTTCGCGTCGGTCACGGTGCCGTTGCTGTGCAGGTTCAGGGTCTGGGCAGCCGTGGTGGTCAGCGCGCCGCTGACGTCCACGAACACTTGCGTACCTTGGGCAACAGCGCCGGTCGCGGCAGCCACCGTGTAGGCAGCCGTGGCGCCACCGCCGTCGATGTCGATCGTGGAAGCAACACCCGAGTTCACCAGGGCAGCGACAGCCGAAGCCGAAGCGGGTTCCTTGGTGACGTCCAGGGCGCCGGCGGTGGCCGTGCCGGTGAAGGTCGTGCCCGTTGCGCCGATGCGGATCGTGTCGCCGGTGGCCATGGCCGTGGTGACGTTGCTGACGTTGGCGGCGGCAGCGGTACCGCCGGTGTTGGTCTTCGTCAGGTTCTTCGACGCGTCCAGGAACAGCGCCGAGCCGTCGGCAGCGTCGGTCATTGCACCGTTGCTGTCGATCTTGACGTCCATCGACTTCGTGCCGAGCGTGACGGTCGCGGTCGTGGTCGTGCCGGCGGGCGGGGTCAGCGAGCTCGTCAGGGCAGCGCCCGTGCGACCCGTTTCAGCAGCCGTGTAGCTCTTGCTTGCGGCGCTGTAGGTGTAGGTGGCGTTGCCAACCACGACCGTGCCCTTGTCCTGCATCTTGCCCAGGACGTCGTCGGCCTTGGCACCGTTGTTGGCGGCCGTCAGCGTCTTGGTGTAAGGCGTCGTGCCGTTCACGGTCGGCTGTGCAGCCCAGCCGTCGACCAGCAGGTCGGCAGCGGTAGCGCCCTTGTTGGCGGCGCCCTTGCCGTTCACGTTGAAGCTGTCCAGACCCAGGGTCTTGGCGCTGATTTCCTGCAGGTTGATGTCGATGGTTTCGCCGTCGTTGGCACCGACTTGAACGGTCAGCTTGCCGGCGTCAGCCGACAGAACCTTCACGCCGTTGAACTGGGTCTGGGTCGACACGCGGTTGATTTCGTCCAGGCGCTGGCCGATTTCCGACTGGATCGAGTCCAGGTCGGTCGACGAGTTCGTGCCCGTGGCGGCTTGCACCGACAGTTCGCGGATGCGTTGCAGGTTGTTGTTGACTTCGGTCAGCGCGCCTTCAGTCGTCTGAGCGATCGAGATGCCGTCGTTGGCATTGCGCGTTGCTTGCGTCAGGCCCTTGATGTTGGCAGTGAAGCGGTTGGCGATGGCCTGGCCGGCGGCATCGTCCTTGGCGCTGTTGATGCGCAGGCCCGACGACAGGCGCTGGATCGCCGTGTTCAACGCCGATTGCGACTTGGTCAGGTTGTTCTGCGTGAGCAGGGAAAGAGAATTGGTGTTAATGACTGATGCCATTTTCGACTCCTGGTATACGAAGGTTGTGGAAACCGGCACGAGGCCGTAACGCTGGACCCGCTCCTGCTGTCAGACTCAAGCCATCGTTGATTTGGTTATCGGCCACGTCTTTCAAACATTTAGGCCGGCGTACAAAAAAGTTCCACGAACCATCCGCGACACAACCCGCCGCCCTCAGGCCTGCATGTTCATGACTTCCTGATAGGCGGTGACCAGGCGGTTGCGCACCTGCAGGCCGGTCTGGAACGCCACGTTGGCCTTCTGCAGGTCGACCATCACGTCGTTCAGGGCGACGCCGGGCTTGCCCAGCTCGAACGACTCGGCTTGCGCATAGGCGCTTTGCTGGGCGCCGTTGATATTCGCAATGGAGCGCTTGAGCTCGGCGGCAAAGCCGCCGGCCTCGGCGGGCGCGGCGCCCGTGGGCGCGATGCCTGTGTTGAGCGCGGTGACGCGCATCTGCTGCAGGACGGATTCGATGGCGCTGATCGACATGGGGTTCTTCCTCTTTGAACACTTCTGCGTGACTTGACAAGGAGGGTCCAGAGCCCCTCCACCTGCATGCAGCGTATCAAGGGAAGACCCCGATTCAAGCGCCCAACTGAGGGCAAAAACCCCGGCTGTTCGACCGATCGAATTCCTTGCGTCTGTTGACAATCGTTCGCGAAACGAACAGGCCGCGGACGACATCACCGGCCCTCCGGAATGACATCTCAACACCGAATCCCCTCTCTCACCATGGCACTCGACCCCCGCGGCCGCCCGGCCATGACCAAGGTGCCCGCATGAGCACCACGGCACCCGCCGGCGAGCTGCCGGCGGCCGGCAACGGCCTGCCACCGATCCTGGAGCGACTGCGCGCCCAACCCAAGCTGCCGATGATCATTGGCGGCGCGGCGCTGGTGGCCGCGGCCGCCGCGTCATGCTGTGGAGCCGCGCGCCCGACTACAAGGTGCTCTATACCAATGTGTCGGACCGCGACGGCGGCGCGATCATCGCGTCGCTGCAGCAGATGAACGTGCCCTACAAGTTCGCCGAAGGCGGCGGCGCGATCCTGATCGCGGGCGACAAGGTGGCCGAGACGCGCCTGAAGCTCGCGGCCCAGGGCCTGCCCAAGGCCGGCGGCGTCGGCTTCGAACTGATGGACAACCAGAAGTTCGGCACCAGCCAGTTCGCCGAGCAGATCAATTACCAGCGCGGCCTCGAAGGCGAGCTGGCGCGCTCCATCGAGTCGATCGGCACCATCGAGTCGGCCCGCGTGCACCTGGCGCTGCCCAAGCCGTCGCTGTTCGTGCGCGACCAGAAGAAGCCCTCGGCCTCCGTGGTGCTGAACCTGATGCGCGGGCGCAGCATCGACGAAGGCCAGGTCAGCGCCATCGTGCACATGGTCTCCAGCAGCGTGCCCGACCTGGACGCCAAGAGCGTGACGGTGGTCGACCAGCGCGGCAACCTGCTGTCGTCCGCGCGCGGCGCCGACCGCGGGCTGGACGTGAGCCAGCTCAAATATGCGCAGGAAATAGAGCAGAACTACATCCGCCGCATCGAGGCCATCCTGCAGCCCATCGTGGGCGCGAGCAACGTGCGCGCGCAGGTGGCGGCCGAGATCGACTTCGCGGTGGTCGAGCACACCGACGAAAAGTACAAGCCCAACCAGGACCCGACGCAGGCCGCCGTGCGCAGCCAGCAGTCCAGCGAATCGGCGCAGCACAACGGCGGGCCGCCCGGCGGCGTGCCGGGCGCGCTGTCGAACCAGCCGCCGGTGAACCCGAGCGCGCCCATCGTCGGCCCCCGCGCGCCCA
>NZ_MOWM01000243.1 GCF_016082275.1 Variovorax sp. E3 | reverse complement strand
ATGCCGCCGCCCACGCTGACGCGGCGCACGCCGAGCTCGGCGATGTCCTGCATCGTGAGTTCGCTGGCGCCGCCCACCAGCAGGTTGACCGGCCGGGGCGCCACGGCCGCGACCACGGCCGCGATCTGCTCGCGGGTCTTGATGCCGGGCGCATAGAGGCAGTCGGCGCCCGCGTTCGCATAGGCCTTCAGGCGCGCGATGGCGTCGTCGAGGTCGGGGCGGCCAGCGAAGAAGTTCTCGGCGCGGCCGATCAGCATCACGTCGGCGCCCGAGGCGTCGATGGCCTTGCGCGCGGCGCGCATGCGCTCCACCGCCACGTCGAGGGGAAAGAGCGGGTCGGCCGCGTTGCCGGTCGAGTCTTCGATCGACAGGCCCGCCACGCCGGTCTCGATGGCCAGGCGCACGCTCCCGGCCACGCCTTGCGCGTCGGCGGCGAAGCCGTTCTCGAAGTCGGCGTTCACCGGCAGATCGGTCGCCTCGACCAGTTCACCCAGGTGCGCGAGGATGTATTCGCGCGACAAGGCGCCGTCGGCATAGCCCTGCGACCACGCGAAGCCGGAACTGGTGGTGGCCAGCGCCTTGAAGCCCAGGCCTTCGAGATAGCGGGCGCTGCCCGTGTCCCAGGGGTTCGGAATGACGAAGCAGCCTTGTTCGTGGAGGGCGCGGAAGGCGGCGCGCTTTTCGGCGACGGTGCGGGTCATGGGGCCTCGGCTTTCTGTGTTCAGGACAGTGAGCCGGCCATTCTGACGCAGCCTCCGTCAGCACTCCACCACGTTCACCGCAAGCCCCCCCAGCGAGGTCTCCTTGTAGGTCGACTTCATGTCCTCGCCCGTCTGCTTCATGGTGCGGATCACCGCGTCCAGCGACACGTAGTGGCTGCCGTCGCCGCGCAGCGCCATGCGCGCCGCGTTGATGGCCTTCACCGCGCCCATCGCGTTGCGCTCCACGCACGGGATCTGCACCATCCCGCCGACCGGGTCGCAGGTCAGGCCCAGGTTGTGTTCCATGCCGATCTCGGCGGCGTTCTCGACCTGCGCCGGCGTGGCGCCGAGCACGGCCGCCAGCGCGCCCGCCGCCATCGAGCAGGCCACGCCCACCTCGCCCTGGCAGCCGACCTCGGCGCCGGAGATGGAGGCGTTGGCCTTGTAGAGCATGCCGATGGCCGCGGCGGTGAGCAGGAAGTCGACGATGCCCTCGTCGCTGGCCTGCGGCACGAAGCGCTGGTAGTAGTGCATCACGGCCGGCACCACGCCCGCCGCGCCGTTGGTGGGCGCGGTGACGACGCGGCCGCCGGCGGCGTTCTCTTCGTTCACCGCCATGGCGAAGGCGTTGACCCAGTCCATCACCGCGAGCGGATCGGCCGCGCCGGCCTGCGCCAGCAGTTCGCGGTTCAGTTCGGGCGCGCGGCGGCGCATGCGCAGCGGGCCGGGCAGCGATTGCGCGGCCAGCGGGTTGTCGATGCCGAAGCCGCGCTGCACGCACTGCTGCATCACGCCCCAGATGCGCAGCAGGCCGGCGCGCACCTCGGCTTCGGGCCGCCACACGCATTCGTTGCGCATGACCAGCTCCGCCACCGAGAGGCCGGTGACCGCGCACTGCGCCATGAGCTCGTCGCCGGTGGTGAACGGGTGCGGCACGGCGGCGGCCGTTGCCACCGTCTGGGCCACGGCCTGCCCGCCCTCGACGACGAAGCCGCCGCCGACCGAGAAATACGTGGCCTCGGCCCGCACGGCGCCGTCGGCCGCGAAGGCGGTGAAGCGCATGGCGTTGGGGTGCTCGGGCAGCGACTCTTCGCCGCGAAAGGCGATGTCGCGCACGCGGTCGAAGGTGATCGGCGTGGTGCCCAGCAGGCTCAGCTGGCCGGTGCGGCGCAGCGCCTCCAGCCGGGGCTGCACGGTCTCGGGGCGCACGGTGTCGGGCGCGTCGCCGAACAGGCCGAGGATCACGCCCTGGTCGGTCGCGTGGCCGTGGCCGGTGGCGCCGAGCGAGCCGAACAGGTCCACATGCAGCCGCGCCACTTGCGCAAGCAGGCCGCGCTGTTCGAGCGACTGCGCGAACATCAGCGCCGCGCGCATCGGCCCGACGGTGTGCGAACTCGACGGCCCGATGCCGATCTTGAAGATGTCGAAAGCGGAGAGCATCAACGCATCATGCGACCGGAAGCTGCCGCTTGACCAGCGCCACCCAGTAAGCCGCGCCCAGCGGCAGGATGTTGTCGTTGAAGTCGTAGTACGGGTTGTGCACGTTCGGGTCGTTCGGGCCCTCCCCCCCGCCGATGCCGATGTACGCGCCGGGCCGCTTCTGCAGCATGAACGCGAAGTCTTCCGAGCCCATGGCCGGCGGAATGTCGGTGTGCACCTGCGCGAGCTCGACCAGGCTCGCGGCGGCGGCGATGGCCGCGTCGGTCTCGGCGGGCGTGTTGACCACGCCGGGGTAGCCGCGCCGGTACGCGAGCGCCACCCTGGCGCCGTGCGTGGCGGCCACGCCGTCGCAGATCTGCTGCATGGCGGCCTGGGTCTTGTCCTGGATGGCGGCGTCGAGCGTGCGCACGGTGCCGCGCAGCACCACCGTCTCGGGGATCACGTTCCAGGTGTCGCCGCCGTGGATCTGCGTGACGCTCACCACGGCCGAATCGGTGGCGCCGGTGCGGCGGCTCACGATGGTCTGCAGCGCGTTGATGAGCTGGGCCGAGACCACGACCGAGTCGATGCCCGTCTCGGGCATGGCGCCGTGGCTGCCCTTGCCGGTGACGACGATCTCGAAGGTGTCGAGAAAGGCCGTCATCGTGCCCTTGCGAATGGCGAACTGGCCGCGCGGCAGCGCCGGGAAGTTGTGCATGCCGTAGACGGCGTCGGCGGGGAACTGGTCGAACAGGCCCTCTTCGACCATCACGCGGCCGCCGCCTTCGTTCTCTTCGGCGGGCTGGAACACGAAGTGCACCGTGCCCTTGAAGGGCTTGTGGCGCGACAGGTGCTCGGCCGCGCCCAGCAGCATGGCGGTGTGGCCGTCATGGCCGCAGGCGTGCATCTTGCCCGCGCACTTCGACGCATGCGCCTGCGTGCCCAACTCCTGCATGTTGAGCGCGTCGAGGTCGGCGCGCAGCGCGATGCTCGGGCCGTCGCCGTTCTTCAGCGTGCCGACCACGCCGGTGCCGGCCAGGCCGCGATGCACCGGCAGGCCCATCAGCATCAGCGCGTTGGCGACGACGTTGGCGGTGCGGTGCTCCTCGAAGGCGGTCTCGGGGTTGGCGTGGATGTCGCGGCGCCAGCTGAGCATGCGGGCGCGGGTGTCTTCGGCGATTTCGGGGTCGCGGTACATGGGGTGGGTCTCTCTCGTGGGTTGTCGGGTCAATGGAAGAATTCTGCGATCAGGGTCGCGCCGAGGAAAGTGCCGGCCGTGGCGGTGAGCGACACCACCACGATGCGCCAGCCCAGCTGGCGGAACACCGGCAGGTCCTTGGCGACCGAGAAGCCGGCCAGCGCCAGCACCGGCGTGGTGAAGGCCAGGAAGTTGAGCTTGGCGGTGATGGCGATCAGCACGTCCGAGAACGGAAACAGCCCCGGAATGCCCGCCACGGTGGCCACCACCGACAGCACCAGCACCATCGGCAGGCGCGGCACCAGGCGCTTGATGCCCTCGACCACCAGCGCGATCAGCACCACCGCGGCCATGCCTTCGAGCGACACCAGCATCGGCACCTTGTAGGTCAGCGAATTGCCGATGAGCACGCCGCCGCCCACCACGGCCCAGGCGATGAGCGTGTCGCGCAGCGACATGGCGCCGCCGTGCGGCAGGCCGCCCTGCGCCACCTGGGACATGGCACCGGCGCCCGCCGCGTCCTGCGCGCCGCGCCTGGAGAAGCGGCCCAGCACCGGCTCCAGCTTGCCGTACAGCCACGAACACAGCGGCAGCGACAGGAACAGCGTGAAGTAGAAGCCGGCCACGGTGGTCAGCAGGTTCGACGCGGCGGCGATGGCCGTGAGCTGCGGCAGCATCTCGGCCGGCTGCTGCGCGGCGATGGCGCCCAACGCCGCCGCCATGAGGCTGCCCGAGCCCACGCCGGCGCCCATGGCCAGCGAGCGCGGATCGAAGATGTGCAGGCTGGCGATGAAGCCCGCCAGCACCGCGATGAAGAGCGCGCCCAGCACGGTGCCGGTGATGTATTCGGCCAGCACGCCTCGGCCTTCGGGCGAGGCCATGCCGTACTTCTCGCCGATGATCACGAGGTTGCCCTCGCGGCCCACCGAGAAGGTGGCGCCCACGGCCTCGCGCTTGATGCCCAGCAGCAGCGCCAGCGGCAGGCCCAGGGCCAGCGTGCCCAGCGCATGGCCGAACTCCTGGAACAGCAGCGCCCAGCCGGCCTGCTTGATCTGCGGCAGCGCGGCGCCCACCGTGAGGCCCAGCTTCACCACGAACAGCAGCAGGCCCGCGTTCAGCAGGCCGCCGGCAAAGCTCTGCTCGGGCGTGGCCACGCGCACCACGCCCGGCACGCGACGTTGCGCAATGCCCCACACGGCCGCGATCAGCAGCGCCCACAGCATCGGCAGCAGCGCCACCTTGCCCGGCCCGACGCTGAACTGCACCGGGCCGATCAGCTCGGCCAGGGCCACGATGGCCAGCGTGACGAGCGCGAGCTTGAGTTTTCCGGAGGCGCTGGAAGGCGCGGCGGACGAAAGAACGGAGGCGGCAGAGGTCATGGGTGGGGCTTCTTCTGGCGGAATGCCGGCGAGTTTCGGCGCGCGGGCCGCTTGCATCAATGACCGCAAATGGGGATATTCGATGCATTGAATGCAACACTCAGGAGACCGGGCCATGGACGACAAGCTCGACACGCGCCGCGTGCGCTACTTCATGCAGGTGCTCGACAGCGGCTCGGTGCGCGGCGCCGCCGACGTGCTCGACATGGACCCCTCGGCCGTGAGCCGGGCCATCGGCCTGCTCGAGCAGGAGTGCGGCGTGCCGCTGCTGGAGCGCCACGGACGCGGCGTGGTGGCCACCGACGCGGGCGAAATGCTGGCCGGCTACGTGCGGCGCCAGAACAGCCAGAAGCAGCACCTCATGGCGCAGATGGACAGCATCCGCAAGATCGAGCGCGGCCACATCGACATCGTGGCGGGCGAAGGCTATGTCGACTGGCTCATGCGCCGCAGCCTGCGCGACTTCATGACCACGCACCCGAAGATCACCATCGAGCTCGACGTGGCCAGCACCGACGAGATCGTGCGCCGCGTGGTCGAGGAGCGCGCCCACATCGGCCTGCTGTTCCAGCCGCCGAAGGACGAGCGGCTGACCTCGCACCATTCGCACCCGCAGCCGATCCAGACGATGGTGCTGCGCTCGCACCCGCTCGCGCAGCTGGGCCGCCCGCTCAGGCTGGCCGACCTGCTGCCCTACCCCGGCGCCACGCTGCACCGGCACTTCGGCGTGCGCCAGCACATCGAGGCGGCCGAGATCAGCGAGGGCGTGCGCCTGCCCTCGATGCTGACCACCTCGTCGTTCAGCGCGCTCGGGCACTTCGTGTCGGCCGGGCTGGGCTACACGCTGGGCACGCGCATCTCGCTCACGCCGAACGCCAGCAACCCCGAGCTGATCGAACTGCCGATGAAGAACCCGCTGCTGTCGCAGGGGCGCTCGCACATCGTGTCGCGCCACGGGCGCATGCTGTCGCCGGCCGCGGCGGAGCTGCTGCGCCGCGTGGTGGCCGACATGCGGCGCTATGCCGACGAGGTGCCCGGCAAGGAGAAGCCGATGCGCGCGCCGGCGCGGGGGCGGCGCGTCGCGGCATGAGGGGCACGGGGGACATGAGGGGCGGCGTTGCGCGGGCGGCCCTTTCGGTGTTCTGATCGGGCCCCATGTCCTACGTCATCCCGCTTTTCATCCACCTGCTGTGCGCCGCCTTCTGGGTCGCGGCATGGCGACCCTGCACTTCGCGGTGCGCCCCGCCGCCGTCGCCACGCTGGAGCCGCCGCTGCGCCTGCGCATGATGGCCGCGACGCTGCGGCGCTTCTTCGTGGGGGTGGACGCGTCGGTCACGCTGCTGTTCGTGACGGGCGTGACCATGATCCTGGCCACCGGCGGTTTTCGCGGCGTGCACTGGCGCGTCGAGGCGATGATGAGCATCGCGATCGTGATGGCTGCCATCTACGTCTACATCCGCGCATCGGTGTTCCGGGCGCTGCGGCGCGCGGTCGAAGACAGCGCGTGGCCCGTGGCCGCGGCGCGGCTGAACACAGTGCGCAAGCTGGTGATGGTGAACCTGGCGCTGGGCGTGGTGGTGTTCGGCGTGGCCATCATCGGGCGGGCCGGCTAGGCGCGTCTTCGCCATCGGCAGCGCGGCCCGCCTGGTTGAACAGGCGGGCGCGCGCACTTCAGCCGGGCTCAGCTCAAACCAGGTTGAGCTCCACGTCGATGTTGCCGCGCGTGAGCTTGGAGTACGGGCAGGTCTGGTGCGCGGTGTCGACCACGGCGCGCGCGGTGTCGCGGTCCAGGCCCGGCAGGCTCACGTTCAGGCGCGCCGCCAGGAAGTACTGGCCTTCCTGCAGCACGAGGTCGACCTCGGCGTCGACCGACAGGTCGGCCGGCAGCTTGATCTTCAGCGTGCCGGCGGCCTTGCCCATCGCGCCGATGAAGCAGGCCGACCAGCCGGCCGCGAACAGCTGCTCGGGGTTGGTGCCCGTGCCGTTGCCGCCGGGGGGCGACAGCTGGATGTCGAGGTGGCCGTCGCTGCTGCGCGAGGCGCCCTGGCGGCCGCCGGTGGTGTGGGTCTTGCCGGTGTAGAGGACTTGCTTGTCGGACATGGTGGTTCCTTGGATGGAGGTGATGCCGAGGGGTTGATGCGTGTGGCCGGTGCTCAGAGCGCGAGGCGGCCGATGCCGTGCGCCACTGCGGCGGCCTGGGCGCGCACGGTGGCGCGGTCCAGCGTGCTTGCGAAGTGCTCGGCCGGGCCCGCGCCCGAGCCGTCGCCGTAGATGTTGCCGGCGCGCGC
>NZ_MOWM01000242.1 GCF_016082275.1 Variovorax sp. E3 | reverse complement strand
CGGGTGCCCGCTCGCGGCGCGCGGGGAGTGCCTTGGCGGGGCGCTTGGGCGCGCTTCGCCGGCCTGGGAATCGGGGTGACGCGGGTGAAGGCCGGGCGGGTGGTGGCCACGGCGTTGGCGTCGAGCTTGAAGATGCTCACGGCCTGCACCAGGCTGCTGGCCTGCTCCTGCAGCGACTGCGCGGCGGCCGAGGCCTCTTCGACCAGCGCGGCGTTCTGCTGCGTCACCTGGTCCATCTGCGTGATGGCCTGGTTGATCTGTTCGATGCCCGAGGTCTGTTCCTGGCTTGCGGCGGTGATCTCGCCCATGATGTCCGTCACGCGGCGCACGCTGCCGACGATCTCGTCCATGGTGCGGCCGGCCTCTTCGACCTGCTTGCTGCCTTCCTCGACCTTCTCCACGGAGTCGCCGATGAGGGTCTTGATCTCTTTCGCTGCTGCAGCCGAGCGCTGCGCCAGGCTGCGCACTTCCGAGGCGACCACGGCGAAGCCACGGCCTTGCTCGCCAGCGCGCGCAGCTTCAACAGCCGCATTCAGCGCCAGGATGTTGGTCTGGAAAGCGATGCCGTCGATCACGCCGATGATGTCCACGATCTTCTTGGACGACGCGTTGATCGAGCCCATCGTGTCCACGACCTGCGACACCACACTGCCGCCGCGCACCGCCACTTCGGACGCCGACACGGCCAGCTGGTTGGCCTGGCGCGCGTTGTCCGCGTTCTGCTTCACGGTGCTCGTGAGTTCTTCCATCGAAGCCGCCGTCTGCTCCAGCGAGCTGGCCTGCTCTTCGGTGCGCGACGACAGGTCTTCATTGCCCGAGGCGATCTGCCCCGACGCCGTGGCGATCGTCTCGGTGCCCGTGCGCACTTCGCCCACCACCTTGGCCAGGCTGGCGTTCATGTCCTTCAGCGCCTGCATCAGCTGGCCCGCTTCGTCGCGGCTTTCCACGCGGATGGTCGCGCTCAGGTCGCCGCCGGCCACCGTTTCCGCAACCGCCACCGCGTGGCCCAGCGGGCGCACGATGCCCACGCTCAGGCGCCATGCGAACAGCGCGCCCAGCACCAGCGCAATGGCGGACAGCACCATCAGCGTGGTCTGGCCCGCCGAGTAGTCGGCCGCGATGCCCTGTGCCACCACGTCGATCTTGTCGCGCTGGTGCGCGGCGAGGTTGGCCACGGCGTTCTCGTAGACCACCAGGCCGGCCGCGAACTTGGTGTCGGCCAGTTCCATGGCCGCGGCGCTCTGGCCGTCGGCCTTGAGCTTGTTGATCTTCTCGATGATCTCCAGCACGACGGCGCGCGCATCGGCCACGTCGCCGTAGAGCTTCTTCTCTTCGGGCGAGGTCAGCATTTCCTCGAGCTTCTTCTGCACCGGGTTGATCAGCGCCGAGCTGTCCGCGCGGGCCTTGCCGAAGTAGGCCACCACAGCGGGGTCGGTCGCCTTGACCATGGCAAAGGAGCGCACGATCGTCGGGCCCAGCAGGTTGGACCACTGGTTGGCCAGGCGCTCCTTGACCAGCGCCTGCTTCATCATGTTGTCCGTGGCGCTGCCCACGTTGGCAAGCCGCAGCATGCCGGTGCCGGCGATGACCGCGATCAACACAAGCATGGCCGCGAAGCCGAGGCCCAGGCGGGTGCCGATTTTCAGATTCTTCAAACTCATTTCGTTTTCTTCTTTCAGAACTGGAGCGAATCTCGCCGCGAGATACGGCGTTGTCGATTCGTTATCGGCACGGGCCCGCCGGTCTTGAGACCCCGGGAATCAAAATTCCGTCCAGTCGCCTTTCGCGTCGCCGGCCATGGCGAGTTGGGGCGCGGCGCTGGAAGCGGCCGCGCGGCGCGTGGGGAGCGCCTTGGCCGGTGCCTTGGGCGCCGGCTTGGCGGGCTTCGAGATGGGCGTGAGGCGCGTGAAGCTGGTGCGCGGGGCCGTGGCGTGGCCGTCGAGCTTGAAGATGCTCACGGCTTGCACGAGGCTGCCGGCTTGTTCCTGCAGCGACTGCGCGGCGGCGGATGCCTCCTCGACCAGCGCGGCGTTCTGCTGCGTCACCTGGTCCATCTGCGTGATGGCCTGGTTGATCTGCTCGATGCCCGAGGTCTGTTCCTGGCTGGCGGCCGTGATCTCGCCCATGATGTCCGTCACGCGGCGCACGCTGCCCACGATCTCGTCCATCGTGCGGCCGGCTTCGGCGACTTGCTTGCTGCCCTCTTCGACTTTCTCCACGGAGTCGCCGATGAGGGTCTTGATTTCCTTCGCTGCTGCAGCCGAGCGCTGCGCGAGGCTGCGAACTTCAGATGCAACGACCGCGAAGCCACGGCCTTGCTCGCCTGCACGCGCAGCTTCAACAGCCGCATTCAGCGCCAGGATGTTGGTCTGGAATGCGATGCCATCGATGACACCGATGATGTCGACGATCTTCTTGGACGACGCATTGATCGAGCCCATCGTGTCCACGACTTGCGAGACCACGCTGCCGCCGCGCACCGCCACCTCGGACGCCGACACGGCCAGCTGATTGGCCTGGCGTGCGTTGTCCGCGTTCTGCTTGACCGTCGAGGTCAGCTCTTCCATCGAAGCTGCCGTCTGCTCCAGCGAACTCGCCTGCTCTTCGGTGCGCGAAGACAAGTCCTGGTTGCCCGAGGCGATCTGCCCCGACGCCGTCGCGATCGTGTCCGTGCCCGTGCGCACTTCACTGACGATTTTCACGAGGCTGTCGTTCATGCCCTTCAGCGCCTCGAGCAGCATGCCGGTCTCGTCGGTCGTGCGCGCCTCGATGCGGCTGGTCAGGTCGCCCCCGGCCACCGACTGCGCCACCTTCACCGCTTCAGACAGCGGCCGCGAGACGATGCGGGCGATCCACAGCGCCAGCACCAGGCCCAGCGCCACGCTGACCACCAGCAGGCCCAGTACCCAGACGCGGGCCTCGCCGTACACCGTGTCGGCCGTTTCGCCGGCGCGGACGGCGCCCTTCACATTCACCTCGGTCAGTTTGTCGAGCGTGCCCGAGATCTCGCGGCTCAGCTGCAGCGACTTGCCGCGGATCAGCGTGGTCGCCTGATCGCTGTCCTGCGTGTGCGACATGGCGATGATCTTGTTGTGCTCCAGCGCGTACTGGTCCAGCAGCTTCGGCAGCGCCGGGTAGATCTCGCGCTCTTCGGGCTCGGAGATGAGCTTCTCGTAGTCCTCGCGGCGCTTCTGCAGGTTCTTCCAGGTCTCGTCCATCGACTTCTCGTAGACGGCCATCTCGTCGTACGAGCCCGACAGAACGTGCTGCAGCTCCTGCGTGCGGTAGCGCGACACCAGGTTCTTCATCTCCAGCAGCGAGCGCGTGGCCGGCATCCAGTTGGTCGCCAGGTCGGTGGACATGTCGTGCACCTTGCCCAGTTGCATCACCGAGAGAACGCCGACACAGGCCGTCAGCACAAGGACGGCAAGAAACGACACAAGCAGCTTGGTCGCGATTTTGAGGTTGTAGAAAGTTTTAATGATTTTTCCTTGTGGCCCGAAGGCCGGTACCGAGTCGTCGGGTTCGGCGCGGTCCTCAGAACTCGCGCCAGTCGCCGGCGCCGGCCACCGCGAGCTGCGGTGTGGCGGGCAACGATGGCTTGTTGTTGTCGTGTGGGTCCGGCAACGCCGGCACACGTGCGTGGGACGCGGCCTCGTGGCCCGTGTCCAGCTTGAAAATGCTCACGGCCTGCACGAGGCTGCCGGCTTGTTCCTGCAGCGACTGCGCGGCGGCGGAGGCTTCCTCCACCAGCGCGGCGTTCTGCTGCGTCGCCTGGTCCATCTGCGTGATGGCCTGGTTGATCTGTTCGATGCCCGAGGTCTGCTCCTGGCTCGCGGCGGTGATCTCGCCCATGATGTCCGTCACGCGCTTCACGCTGCCGACGATCTCGTCCATGGTGCGGCCGGCTTCCGCGACCTGCTTGCTGCCCTCTTCGACCTTTTCCACGGAGTCGCCGATGAGGGTTTTGATTTCCTTGGCGGCGGCTGCGGAACGTTGTGCGAGGCTGCGCACTTCCGATGCAACCACTGCAAAGCCACGGCCCTGCTCACCCGCGCGCGCCGCTTCCACTGCCGCATTCAGCGCCAGGATGTTGGTCTGGAAAGCGATGCCGTCGATGACGCCGATGATGTCCACGATCTTCTTGGACGACGCATTGATCGAGCCCATCGTGCCCACCACCTGCGAGACCACGCTGCCGCCCTTCACCGCCACTTCGGAAGCCGACACGGCCAGCTGATTGGCTTGCCGCGCGTTGTCCGCGTTCTGCTTCACCGTCGAGGTCAGCTCCTCCATCGAAGCCGCCGTCTGCTCCAGCGAACTGGCCTGCTGTTCGGTGCGCGAAGACAAGTCCTGGTTGCCCGATGCGATCTGGTTCGATGCCGTGGCGATGGTTTCGCTCGACGCCTTGATCTTCCCGACGATCGAGGTCAGCTGCGCCTGCATTCGCTGGATGGAGCGCAGCAGGCTGGCGTCGTGCGCGGCGTCGGCCTCCACGGCCAGCGACAGGTCGCCGTCGGCGATGCGGCCGACCACGTCGGCGGCGTATTGCGGCTCGCCGCCGAGCTGCCGGCCGATCAGGCGCGCCACCACCACGCCCAGCCCGATACTGACCGCGATGCCGGCCAGCGCCATCACCAGCATCATCAGCCGGGAGGTCTTGTAGGTTCCATCGGCCTCTTCGGCACGCACGCGCGCAAGGTCCTTGCTGTAGACGACCATGCCGTTGAGCACTTCTTCCACACCGCGCGATTCCTTCAGCAGGCGCGCGCTGTCCTCGCTCACCTGGTTTTCGAACTGCGTACTGTCCAGCGGCTGCTTTTTCAACAGCGCCACGAAATCATTCATGTGCGTCTTCAGCGGACCGACCAGCGTTTCGAATTGACTGAAGAGCTTCGTTCCTTGCTCGGTCTCGCCGAAGAAGGACTTGACCTCGGCGCGCGCGCCGACAGGTTCTCGATGGACGCCTTGAGTTCGTCCGCGCCTGCATTGCGCTCGCCGAGCGTGCCGGCCGACAACAGCGTCATCTGGGCGCGGCTCGCGTACAGCAGGCGGATGTTGGCTTCCTGCACGGCCTGCAGGGCGCGAAGCTCGTTGGCATAGAGCGCTTCCGTGGAGGCGCTGATGCGCCCCATGTGAAAGATGCCGAGCGCGCTCATGGCCGCGCCGATTGCCGCCACGACGAGAAAACTGAGGATCAGCCGGATGGTGACGCGAAGATTCTGGAACCACTGCATTGTTTTTTCCCCGTTCAGACCGCTGATGCAGTGAATGCCAATTGATGTGCCGTGCCGACGGCGCGGCCGCCTTCCAGGCGGAACACGCCGACCACGCGCGACAGGCTGCCCGCCTGTTCCTGCAGCGACTGGGCGGCGGCCGAAGCCTCTTCGACCAGCGCGGCGTTCTGCTGCGTCACCTGGTCCATCTGCGTGATGGCCTGGTTGATCTGTTCGATGCCCGAGGTCTGCTCCTGGCTCGCGGCCGTGATCTCGCCCATGATGTCGGTCACGCGCTTCACGCTGCCGACGATTTCGTCCATGGTGCGGCCGGCCTCTTCGACCTGCTTGCTGCCCTCTTCGACCTTCTCCACGGAGTCGCCGATGAGGGTCTTGATTTCTTTCGCCGCTGCGGCCGAGCGTTGCGCCAGGCTACGAACTTCCGATGCGACCACTGCGAAGCCACGACCTTGCTCACCAGCGCGTGCAGCTTCCACCGCCGCGTTCAGCGCCAGGATGTTGGTCTGGAACGCAATGCCGTCGATGACACCGATGATGTCGACGATCTTTTTCGAGGACGCATTGATCGAGCCCATGGTGTCGACCACTTGGGACACGACACTGCCGCCCTTCACCGCGACTTCCGAAGCCGACACAGCCAGCTGATTGGCTTGCCGCGCGTTGTCCGCGTTCTGCTTCACGGTCGAGGTCAGCTCTTCCATCGAAGCCGCCGTCTGCTCCAGCGAACTGGCCTGCTGCTCCGTGCGCGAAGACAGGTCCTGGTTGCCCGTGGCGATCTGGCTCGACGCCGTCGCGATCGTGTCCGTGCCCGTGCGCACCTCGCCCACCACCTTGGCCAGGCTGGCGTTCATGTCCTTCAGCGCCTGCATCAGCTGGCCTGTTTCGTCGCGGCTCTCCACGCGGATGTCGGCGCTCAGGTCGCCGGCGGCCACCGTTTCCGCCACTTCCACGGCCCGCGTCAGCGGACGCACGATGCTGCGCGAAATGAAGTACGCGAAGATCGCGCCGATCACCACCGTCGCCATCGTCAGGAAAAGCCGCAGGTTGAAGCTGCGCCCGTTCGCCGCGTCGATCGCGGCGCTCATGTCGTCGATCGCCTTGCGCTCGATGGCCAGCAGTTCGAGCACGCGGCTCTCATACGCCTTGGCGGCGGGCTGGAAGGTGTCCTTGAAAACGCGCGCCGTTTCTTCCGCATTGCCGCTCGCCTTGGCTTTGCCCACTTCGTCCTTGGCCGTCTGGTACTTGGCGCGCAGCGCGACGATGGACTTGAAGGTTTCCTTCTCCTCGTCCGTCACCAGCAGCTTCTCGACCTTCGCCATGGTCTCGGAGCCCTTCTTCACGCTGTCGGAAATGACGTCTGCGAACGTCACCGGCAGTGTGTCGTCGGTGGTGCGCGCGATCATCGAAGTGCGCGCAATGGCCGAGTAGGTCAGCACGTACCAGTCGGCAATGAGCCGCTCCTTCGCCAGCGGGCTCTGCATCATGACCCGCGTGGCTTCCGCGTTGTTGCGCGCGGAGACCAGGGCGAAGGCGGTGGAAATCACCACCAGGCCCAGGACGACGGAAAAGGCCACGGCGAGCCGCATGCCGATGCGAAGGTTCGAGAAGAAGTTCATGGTGCAGGCCTTGAAGGCGAAAGGAAGGAGACCGGCCCCGGCCTTGCGACCGCGGCGCCGGCAAAGGTCAGGCGGTGGCGGCTGCCTCGATGAGGCCCATTTCCTGGCTCGACATGAGCCGGTCGATGTCCACCAGGATCAGCATCCGCTCGTCCAGCGTGCCCAGGCCG
>NZ_MOWM01000241.1 GCF_016082275.1 Variovorax sp. E3 | reverse complement strand
GGAGGGGAAGGAGCAAGGCGGAAGAAGCGACGGCCATGTTCATTTCTTCATCCGCACACGGTATTGCGTCAGCAGCGTCGCCACCAGCACCGCGATCAGCGAGGCGGCGACGATCACGTCGGCGATGTACGTCGGCACGCCGACCGCGCGGCTCATGGTGTCCGCGCCGACCAGCACGCCCGCCACGAACACGCCGGCCGCGATCACGCCCAGCGGGTGCAGCCCGGCCAGCATCGCGATCACGATGCCCGTGTAGCCATAGCCCGGCGACATGTCCAGCGTGACGTAGCTCGTGCGGCCCGCCACCTCGATGGCACCGGCCAGCCCGGCCAGCGCGCCCGACAGCAGCGCCACCATGACCACGGTGCGCGTCACCGGCACGCCGGCAAAGGCGGCGGCGCGCGCATTGGCGCCCACGGCGCGGATGTCGAAGCCCAGCACCGTGTACTTGAAGACCGCCCACACCGTCACCGCGAGCGACACCGCCCACAGCAGCCCGGTGTGAACCCGCGTCTGCGCGATCAGCTTGCCCAACTCCAGGTCTGGCTGCAGCGACACGCTCTGCGGCCAGCCCATGGCGCTCGGGTCTTTCATCGGCCCGTCGAGCAGCGCCGACACGCCCAACAGCACGATGAAGTTGATCAGCAGCGTGGTCACGACCTCGTCCACCCCCAGCTTGTTCTTCATGAGCGCCGGGCCCAGCAGCATCAGCGCGCCGGCCACGGCGGCGGCCAGCATCATCAGCGGGAACAGCACCCAGGGCGACAGCTCGAAGCCGGTGCCGCCGTGCATGCCGCCCACCGCCACGGCCGCCAGCGCGCCCGCGTAGAGCTGGCCCTCGGCCCCGATGTTGAAAAGCCGCGCCTTGAAAGCGACCGTGGCCGCCAGCCCGGTGAGGATCAGCGGAATGGCGCGCGTCAGCGTTTCGCTCCACGCGAACACCGAGCCGAAGCCGCCCTGCAGCAGCAGCGCGTAGGTGCGGCCGACCGGCGCGCCGGCCCACAGCACCAGCAGCGCGCTGACGATCATGGTGAACACGACCGCGCCGACGGGCGCCAGCACCAGTGCGGCGCGCGAGGTTTCGTGGCGTCTTTCGAGCCGCATCATGACGGGGCTCCCGTGCGTTGAGTCGCCGTGGCGCCGGCCATGGCCAAGCCGATGGCCTCGCGCGTCCAGGCCGCGGCCGGGCGCGCTTCGCCGAGGTGGCCGCCGTGCATCACGGCCACGCGGTCGCCGAGCGTGAGCACTTCGTCGAGGTCGTCGGAAATCACCAGCACCGCCGCGCCTGCGTCGCGCGCGGCGATCAGCTGCTGCTGCACATAGGCGACCGCGCCGATGTCGAGGCCCCAGGTCGGCTGGTGCGCGACGATGAGGCGCGGCGCGCGGGTCGGGTACTTCTTGTTGTCGTCGCCCTTGGCCGCTTCGGGCTGCTCGGGCGCGAGCAGGGCGCGCCCCAGGATCAGCTTCTGCATGTTCCCGCCGGAGAGCGAACGCGCCGGCGCCATGAGCCCGGCGCCGCGCACGTCGAATGCTTTTTCGATGCGCCGCGCATGCAGCCGCGCGGCGGCGCGCTTCACGAAGAACGACCAGCGCGAGAACACCGGGCTGCGCAGCCGCTCCGACACCGCGTTTTCCCACACCGGCAGGTCGCCGACCACGCCGACCGCGTGACGGTCTTCGGGAATGCGCGCCACCCCGCGCTGCACCAGCCGGGCGGGCGAGGGCGGCAGTGCGCGGCCCATCAACTGCGCCGTGCCGGAGACGGCCCGGCGCGTGCCGCTCAGCAACTCGGCCAGCGCGACCTGCCCGTTGCCCGACACGCCCGCGATGGCCGTGATTTCTCCGGCGCGCAGCGTCAGCGACACCTCGCGCAGCCTGTCCTGCCCGCCGTCTTTTCCGGCGGCAGTGCTCACGTGATCGAGCACGCAGACCGCGTCGCCCACCGACTTCGCGGGCCGGCGCTGCGGCGCCTCGACCGCGTGGCCGACCATCCACAGCGCGAGCTGCGCCTGCGTGGTGTCGGCGGTGCGCGCCTGCGCCACCAGCTTGCCGCCGCGCAGCACGGCCACGCGGTGCGACACGCGCAACACCTCGCCGAGCTTGTGGCTGATGAAGATGACCGACAGGCCCTGCGCCACCATCTGCGCGAGCGTGGCGAACAGCGCCTCGCTCTCTTGCGGCGTGAGCACGGCCGTGGGCTCGTCGAGGATCAGGATGCGCGCGCCGCGGTACAGCGCCTTGAGGATTTCCACGCGCTGGCGTTCGCCGACCGACAGGCTGCCGATCTTCGCGTCGGGCTGCACCGGCAGGCCGAAGCGCTGCGCCACGTCGAGCAGCCGGGCGCGCGCCGCCGCGCGTTGCGACACCGGGCGCCACAGGGGCTCGGTGCCCATCATCACGTTGTCGAGCACGCTGAGGTTGTCGGCCAGCGTGAAGTGCTGGTGCACCATGCCCACGCCGGCGGCCAGCGCGGCCTTGGGGTTGCCGGGCGGCAGCGGCGCGCCGAAGACTTCGATGGCGCCTTCGTCGGCGACGTAGTGGCCGAACAGGATCGACATCAGCGTCGACTTGCCGGCGCGTTCTCGCCGAGCAGCGCGAGCACCTCGCCGGCCTGCAGGTCGAGGGAAATGGCATCGTTGGCCACCAGGCTGCCGAAGCGCTTGGTGATGCCGGCGAGCCGGAGCACGAGAGGGTTCATGGGGTGGCGGGCTCGGGGTGGCCGAGCTCGCGGCAAAAGTTGTCGATGGCGCGGGCGGTGGCGGCGGGTGCCGTCTGCAACAGGCCGTGCGGGCCTTCGAGCTGCACGATGCGCAGGCCGTCCAGCGCGCGCTGGATGACCTGCGCTGCACGGGCCGGCACCACGCGGTCGTGCATCGCCTGCAGGTAGAGCGTCGGCACGCGCACGCGCGGCAGCTTGTCGACGACGTTCACGCGCTGCACTTCCTTCATGCGATGCGTCATGACCGCGCCGGAGACCTTGCGCAGCGAGCCTTGCAGCATCGCCGCCAGGCGCGGGTCGGCGAAGCGGCCCAGCAGCATGTGGCGCATGGGCGCGGCCATCATGGGGGCGTGAAGCAGCTTCATCGACAGTTCGAGCAGGCCGCCGCGCAGCAGTGCCAGCCCCGGCTTGGGACTGCGCGCGAAGCTGCAGCACAGGATGAGTCCGCGCAGTCCCGGCGGCGGCTCGGCCGCGATCGAGATGGCCAGCGGGCCCGAGAACGATTCGCCCAGCAGCACGAAGGGCTGCGCGTCGGGAAGCCGTGCGCGCACCAGCCGTTCGAGCTCGCCGTAGCCCTGCGGCTCGGTGCCCGAATAGCGCACCACGTCGATCTCGGCGTGCGCGCCCATGGCTTCCTTCAATGGCTCGAAGAGGTCGCCCGTGCCGTCCATGCCCGGAAGCAGAACAAGGCGAAGCGGGCGCGCTGGAGCCGCCGTCACTTCCAGGCGGCGAGGAAAGCCAGCATGACCTTGGCGGAGTTGTCCGCCGCGATGCTCATGAAGGTGCCCATCTCGTTCTCGCCGTCGCCGCCGCCCGCCAGGTCGCTGAGCGAGCGGAAGGCAATGTAGGGCACGCCGTTGCTGTAGGCGACCATGCCCACGGCCGCGGTTTCCATGTCGAGCACGTTGGCCTGGAAGGTCTTGTAGGTGTATTCGCGGTAGGCCTTGTTGTCCATGAAGGCCTGGCCCGACACGCCGTTGCCGCCCACCACCAGCTGCGGCTTGCGCGGCAGGCACTTGCCGGCGCCGCAGTTGGCCAGCTCGACGTTGCGGATGCTGCGCGCCACCTCGAGCATCTTCGGGTCGGCCTCGAACCAGAACTTGCGCACGATCTGCGGGCTGGCCGCCGAGCGCACCTCGACCGGGCGCGGGAACATCATGCCGAAGTTGGGCAGCGTGGCGTCGGTGATGAAGGGCGGCGCGCTGTACTTGCCCGGCGCGGTTTCGCGCGCCATCAGCACTTCGAGGTACTGGCCCCACTGCGCGGGCACGGTGACGTCGCCCACGTGCAGCTGCGGATTCACGCCGCCCGCGATGCCGCTGAACACGATGTTGGTCACGCGAAAGCGGTTGAGCACCAGCTGCGTGTTCATGGTGGCGTTCGTCATGCTGATGCCCGACAGGAACAGCACCACGGGCTTGCCCTCGAGCGTGCCGGTGGTGAACTCCACGCCGTTCACCGTGTGCTTCTTGGGCCCCTGCAGGCGCGTGAGTAGCAGCTTCAGCTCGGGCTCGAAGGCCGACAGCACCGCGATGCGCGGCGTGTCGTCCAGCCGCGTGCTGCTGTTGATGCTGACCACGTCCGACTTGTAGACGCCGACGCAGCCCGCGAGCAGCACGCCGAGCGCGGCGGCCAGGACGGGCGCGCGCAGGCGCCGCAGCAAGGAAGAAGTGTGGGTCATGGTGGTCATGAGTTCGTGGGTGGCAGTGGGGGCGGTGCGCGGCGTCGGGCGTGGCGATCCAGGTCTGCAGCGCCGGGGCGCGCGCGTGCTTCGGTGCAAGGCCGACGAAGGTGGTGTACGCGGCCAGCGCCTTGGCGTCGTTGCCGGCCTGCAGGTACGCATCGCCCAGGTTCAGGTAGGCGAGGGCGCGGCTGCCGTCCATCTCGATGGCCTGCTCGTACCAGCGCGCGGCTTCCACCGGCTTGCCGCGCTTGAAGTACAGGAAGCCCAGGTTGTTGGCCGCCAGCGCAAAGCGCGGTTGCAGCTTCAGCGCCTCGGTGAAGGCGGCCTCGGCTTCCTCGTAGCGGCGTTCGCGGTACAGCTGCAGGCCGCGGTCGTTGGCGCGCTGGGCGGCCACGCGCGGCGGCAGCGGCGCGGCGGCCGGCATGGTCAGCTTGGTATCGGCGCCTTCGAGGTTCTTTACGACCACTTCGATGGCCGCCTTGTCGCCCTTGTCGCCCTTGTCGGATTTGCCCGGCTTGGTTGACGGGGACGACTGGGATAGGGCCGCGGCATGCACCGCCTGCTCGTTGGCCTCGTCGATGCGCTTGTTGACCTGGCTCGCGGCGGCGTCCAGCTGCTGGCTGTCGCCGCTCAGGCCTTCGCGATCGACAGGCAGCTCGAACACGAACTCGCCGCCTTCGGAGCCCGGCAGGCTGCCGAAAGCCGGCGTCTGCCGCGCGATAGCCGCGACGGCCGGCGCCACGTAGGCCGCGAGCTCGGTGCCGGTGATGACGCCGTCGCCGTTCAGGTCGGCCTTGCCCGACAGCGCCTGCAGCACCGTCCAGGTGAATACCGAATGGCCGCCGGGGCCGTCGTCGGCCACCTGCTGGTCGGCGCCGCCGGCGGTGATCATCTGGCGGCCGATGCGCCGCGCGTTGTCGCTCAGGAAATTCTTGCTGCCGCGCGGCCCGCCGCCGCGCGTGAGGCCCAGGCCCGAGTAGCAGGCGTCCACCAAAAACAGCACGTGCTTGGCCGACAGCGCCTCGGCCACCTCCTGCAGCTGCGGCATCGAGATGGCGTCGGAGGCCAGGTCGTCCAGCGCCGCGTCCACCGGAACGATGTAGCCCACGTCGCGCCCGCTCGCGAGCTTGCGCGTGCTGCCGTGGCCGGCGAAGAACACCAGCACGCGGTCGTCGCGCTTCACGCGCTTGCTGTCGGTGAGCTTGTCGTTGAGCGCGCGCAGGATGTTGGCGCGCGTGGCCTCGCCGTCGTACAGCGCGGTGACGTTCTCGGGCTTGAAGCCGAAGCGCGTGACGAGCAACTGCTCCATCGACTTGGCGTCGGGCACCGCGTGGTGCAGGCCGGGCCACTTGGCGTATTTGTCGATGCCGATCACCAGCGCGTGGCTGTCGCGGTAGAGCGTGTCGCCGCCGGTGCCTGCCGAGGCCACGCCGTCGTCCGGCGTCGGGCGCTTGGACGCGCTGACCACGAACTTGCCGTCGCGCCAGGTTGCGAAGCGGTAGCCGTCGGCCACCAGCTGGTCGAGCACCGTGGGCAGGGCCTGCACGGTGCGGCCCTGGATGTCGTGGAACAGGATCACGCCGCGCTTGGCCTTGTCGACCTCGGCCAGCACGCGGTCGGCGATCGACTTGGGCACCGGGTCGGCCCAGTCCATGGAGTCGACGGTCCAGAGCATCGAGCGCAGCTTGAGCGCCTCGACCGTGCTGAGCTTGTCTTCGTTGCGCGCGCGTAGGGAAAGCGGAACAGGGTCGACTGCGGGCGGCCGGTGGCGTCGAGCAGGGCCTCGGTTTCGGAGGCCTCGGTGCGCACCACGTCGTCGGTCATCTTGGCCATCACGCCATGGCTGAAGCTGTGGTTGGCGAGCACGTGGCCGGCGGCCAGCACGCGCTTGGCCACCGCGCCGTTGGCGCCCAGCTGGGCCTTGCCCTGCGCATCGAGCTTGCCGAGGTTGCGGCCCAGCTCGAAGAAGATGGCCGGCGCGTCGTAGCGCTTGAGAATCTCCAGGATCTCGTCGGTGTGCTTGGCGTGCGGGCCGTCGTCGAAGGTCAGCACCACGGTCTTGGGCGGCAGCGAGGTGCCGAAGATCTCGCGTGTGTCGGCGCCTTCCTTTTCCTTGGCGCCGCCGGCCGGCTGGGTGTAGGGAACGATGGCGCCGAAGTCCTTGAGGATCTTGTCGCGCGAATACAGGCCCTGCAGCTTGGCCACGTAGTCGGACCATTTTTCGCGCTGGGGCTCGATGCCGCGCTGCGCGAAACGGCCGAACACGTCCTTGAGCTCGCGGTCGTAGGCCTGCTCGATCTCGGCCAGCACGGCCAGGTCTTCGCTCGCGCGGCGGCCCAGCTTGAGGCCGGGCAGCGACTGCGCCTGGGCGTAGCGCGTGCTCAGCTCGGTCAGGAATTCCTTGAACGCGAGGCGGTCGGCGTCGAACCAGCTCGGCTCGCTCTCGATGCGGTCGAGCAGCGCGTTCAGCGCCGGCACCGTGGCCGGGTCGGTCATTTCGCCGGCCTGTGCGATCAGCGCCTGCTGGCGTTCCTGCATGTCATGGAACAGCAGTTGCCCGACCGCGCCCACGGCGCGCTTCTCGGCCGCGTCGAGCGTGCGCTCGCCGGTCATGAGAACGATCATCTGCCGGTGCGCGGCGAGCAGGGCGTCGGCGCGCTCCTGCAGCGCGGCCGGAATGCCGACCGGCGCCGCGACCACGGGAGGGGGCGCCGCAGCCGGCGGCGTGGCTGCCGCCGCG
>NZ_MOWM01000240.1 GCF_016082275.1 Variovorax sp. E3 | reverse complement strand
GCAGCAGCGGGTGCGGCCACGGGTGCCGGGGCCGAAGCGGCGGCGGCAGGGGCGGGTGGGGCGGCGGGCGTCTGGGCCCACGCGACCGAGCCCACAATGGCGAGGCCGCACAAGGCGATCAGGGGTTTTTTCATCGTCTGACTTCTCTGCGAAGGAATGTTTCGCAATAGTCACAAATATTAAGGCGAAGGCGTTACATATGGACACGGGGCCGATAATTCAGTCGGATCTTGCGGCCTTTTACCGCTTTTTGCGTGGCCATCTGTCCAAATTTCCCATGACCCCGAATGACGCTGACCCCTAAAACGCTGCTTCGCGTCTCCGTCGCGGTTGCCCTGATCACCATCGTGCTCAAGGGAACGGCCGGCTACATCACCAACTCCATGGGCCTGATCTCGGACGCCATGGAGTCCTTCGTCAACCTCGCCAGCGCGATGTTCGCGCTGGCCATGGTGACCATCGCCGAGCGGCCGGCCGACGACGACCATCCCTACGGCCATCACAAGGCCGAATACTTCTCGTCGGGCTTCGAGGGCATCCTGATCGTCGGCGCGGCCATCGCCATCCTCTGGGTGTCGGTGCAGCGCCTGCTGTCGCCCCAGCCGCTGGAGCAGGTGGGCTGGGGCCTGGCGCTGTCGGTGCTGAGCTCGGGCTTCAACGCCGCGCTGGCCGTCGTGCTGTTCCGCGCGGCCCGCGCGCACCGCTCCATTGCGCTGGAGGCCGACGGCCGCCACCTCATGACCGACGTCTGGACCTCGGCTGCCGTGGTGATCGGCATCGTCGGCGTGCAGCTCACCGGCTGGCTCTGGCTCGACCCGCTGCTGGCCATCGGCGTGGCGCTGAACATCGTGCGCGAGGGCGTGAAGCTGGTGTGGCGCTCGTCGCAGGGGCTCATGGACGAGGCCCTCGACCCCGAGACCCTGGCCACCGTGCGCGCCACCCTTGATGCCTTCGTGGCCCGCACGCCCGAGGGCGCGCGGCTGCGCTTCGACGACATGGTGACCCGCAGCGCCGGCCAGCGCCGCTTTGCCGACCTGCACATGCACGTGCCCGGCGACTGGACCCTGCAGCACGCCGCCGCCCTGCGCGACCAGCTCGAGCAGGCCCTCATGGACGCCGTGCCCGGCCTGCGCGTCACCATCCAGCTCCTGCCCCTGACCATGGAAGCCCGCGCCACCCAGGCCGGCGAACACCACCCCCTATGAAAGCTGTTCTGCAACGCGTGGCGAATGCGCGCGTCGACATTGCCGGGCGCACCGTCGGCGCCATCGACGCCGGCCTGCTGGTGCTGCTGTGCGCCGAGCGCGGCGACGTCGATGCGCTGGCCGACCGCATGCTCGCCAAGATCCTCAAGCTGCGCATCTTTGCCGACGAGGCCGGCAAGATGAACCGCAGCGTGCAGGACATCGGGGGCGGCCTGCTGGTGGTGAGCCAGTTCACGCTGGCGGCCGACGCGAGCGGCGGCAACCGCCCCAGCTTCACCCAGGCCGCGCCGCCCGACGAAGGGCGCAGGCTCTACGAATACTTCGTGGCGCAGGCCCGCGCTACGCACCCGGTGGTGGTGGCCACCGGCGAGTTCGGCGCCGACATGCAGGTGCACCTGCTGAACGACGGGCCCGTGACGATCCCGCTGCAGATGACGGCGTAGCCGCCGGCCGCGGTTACTTGCCGTACGGGCTGCGGATGCCCAGCCCCGCGAGGATCTCGATTTCGTAGGCCTCCATCTCGTCGGCGTCGGCCTCGCTGGTCTCGTGGTCCCAGCCCTGCGCGTGCAGCGTGCCGTGCACCAGCAGGTGCGCGTAGTGGTCGGCCAGCGTCTTGCGGTTTTCCTTGGCCTCGCGCGCCACCACCGGCGCGCACAGCACCAGGTCGGCCATCACCAGCGGGCTCTGCGCATAGTCGAAGGTCAGCACGTTGGTGGCGTAGTCCTTGCCACGGAATTCGCGGTTCAGGCGCTGGCCCTCGTCGGCATCGACGATGCGCACGGTGAGTTCGCCGTCGATGTCCAGCGCATGGCGGATCCAGCGCGTCACGCTGTGGCGCGGCAGCGCGGCGCGGTGCCGCTCCACGCCCTTGAAGCGGCCGAACTGCAGCGACAGCGAGAGCGCCGGAAGCCGGGAGGCCGCCATGTCAGTGGCCTCCCGCGCGCTTGCGCTGGCCGTCGTAGGCGTCGACGATCTTGGCCACCAGCGGGTGGCGCACCACGTCGGAACTCGTGAAGTGCGTGATCGCGATGCCGCTCACGCGCTTGAGCACGCGCTCGGCGTCGATCAGCCCGCTCAGCTGCTGCTTGGGCAGGTCGATCTGGCTCACGTCGCCCGTCACCACCGCGCGCGCGCCGAAGCCGATGCGCGTGAGGAACATCTTCATCTGCTCGGGCGTGGTGTTCTGCGCCTCGTCCAGGATCACGAACGCGTTGTTCAGCGTGCGCCCGCGCATGAACGCCAGCGGCGCGATTTCCAGCGCATTGCGCTCGAAGGCCTTCTGCACCTTCTCGTAGCCCATCAGGTCGTACAGCGCGTCGTACAGCGGGCGCAGGTACGGGTCGACCTTCTGCGTCAGGTCGCCGGGCAGAAAGCCCAGCCGTTCGCCCGCTTCCACCGCCGGGCGCGTCAGCACGATGCGCTGCACTGCCGCGCGCTCCAGCGCATCGACCGCGCAAGCCACGGCGAGATAGGTCTTGCCGGTGCCGGCCGGGCCGATGCCGAAGGTGATGTCGTGCTTGGCGATGTTGTCCAGGTAGATGGCCTGCGTGGGCGTGCGCGCGCGCAGGTCGGCGCGGCGGGTGACCAGCATGGCCGCGTCGTCGTCGCCCTCGGTCATGGAGCCGTCGCCGGCCAGCGTGAGCTGCACCACGGCCGGGTCGATCACGCGCTGGGCAATTTCGTACAGCGCCTGCAGCACGTCCATGGCGCGCTGCGCGGCGGCCTTGGGGCCGTCGACCTTGAACTGCTCGTGGCGGTGCGCGATCTTCACCCCCAGGGCTTCCTCGATGCGGCGCAGGTGTGCATCCAGAGGTCCGCACAGGTGGCCGAGGCGCGAATTGTTCAGTGGGGTAAAGGTGTGTCGCAGAATCACGCCGGACATTTCAAGGAAAAAGGGCACCCATGATAGGCAAACTGACTGGCACGCTGGCCGAACGCAATCCGCCGCAGGTGGTGGTGGACTGCAACGGCGTCGGCTACGAGGTCGACGTGCCGATGAGCACGTTCTACAACCTCCCCGGCACCGGCGAGCGTGTGTCGCTGCTCACGCACTTCGTCGTGCGCGAGGACGCGCAGATTCTCTACGGCTTCGGAACCGCCGAGGAGCGTGCGGCTTTTCGCCAGCTCATCAAGATCACCGGCGTGGGCCCGCGCACCGCGCTGGGTCTGCTGTCGGGCATGAGCGTGGGCGAGCTGTCGCAGGCGATCACCACGCAGGAGCTGGGCCGGCTGGTGAAGATCCCGGGCATTGGCAAGAAGACCGCCGAGCGGCTGCTGCTGGAGCTCAAGGGCAAGCTCGGCGCCGACATCGGCCTGCCCGCGCACGCCGCCTCCGACGCGCAGGCCGACATCCTGCAGGCGCTGGTCGCCCTCGGCTACAGCGACAAGGAAGCCGCGCTCGCGCTCAAGGCGCTGCCCAAGGACGCGACGGTGAGCGAGGGCATCAAGCTGGCGCTGAAGTCGCTGGCGAAGTAGGGCGACAGGAGCGCGCATGCCCAATTGCGACTTCTACGCCACGGCCGAAGACCACGAGGGCCTGCTGGAGTGGATCTTCGCCGAGCAGGCCTGCGACGTCTACGAACTCTCGTCCGACATGGGCGAGCCGCTGCGGCAGTTCCGGTCGGCGGCGCAGGTGCTGTCGCAGTTCGAGCGCACTTATTCCGATGGCCGACGATGGCGTTGCGTGCGTCTCCAGCTCTGTGTGCACGACGCGGGGCCGCCTTTCGAGCCGCGCCGCGTGGCGCTGGACCCTCAGGCCTGCGACGGCGCCACCTTCCGCTACACGGCCGACGGCTGGGGCCTGGTGCAGCTGTACCTGGAGACGGCGGCCGAAGGTGGCGCGCGGCTGGAAAACTCCCACACCAACCACAACTCGCTGGCGCGTGCACAGGCGTGGGCGCACACCATCACCGACCTGGGCGCCGCCGAAGCCTGGGATTTCGCCAGGATCACGTCGTTCTCGTCCCGCCTCAACCGCGAGATCCGCAAGCGCGGCGTTGCCAGGCTCGGCAGCCGGCTCATGCTGCCCGGTGCGCTCAAACTGTGGAACGCCGGCGCCGCCATGGGCTCGTACAAGCCCGGCGAGCACGCGCTCGAGGTCAGCAAGGGCGCGTAGCGACGCCCGCGTTCAGGGGTGGAGCTTCTCGCCCTTGGCCAGCATCTGCACGAACTTCTCGATGCGGCGCGCCCGGGTCTCGGGCTTTTTCGCGCCCTGGATGCGGAACAGCACGGCAAAGCGGTTCTGCGCATTCAGCGTCAGGAAGAACTTCGCGGCCTTCTTGTTGGCGTCCAGCGCGGCCTGCAGGTCGGGCGGCACGGTCGCCACGCTCGCGGCTTCGTAGGCCGCGTCCCAGCGCCCGTCGGCTTTCGCGCGTTCGATCTCGGCCAGCCCGGCCGCCGCATGCGGCCTTCCTCGATGAGCTTGAGCACCTTGGCGCGGTTGATCTGCGACCACATGCTGCGCGCGGTGCGCGGGGTGAAGCGCTGCTGGAAATACTGCGCGTCGTCGCTCTTGCGCTGCCCGTCGATCCAGCCGTGGCACAGCGCCTCTTCGAGCGCGCCGGCGTAGTCGACCGAGGCGATGCCGCTGGCCTTCTTGGCCATGCGCAGCCACACGCCGGCGGCGGTGGCGTGGTGGCGCGCGAGCCAGTGCGCCCACGCCGCGGCATCGGCGCATTCGAGCGGCGTGTCGTGCACGACGCGTTCCGTCTTGCTCACGGTGGCCATGGCTTCAGGGCACCCACCAGTAGCGCAGCGCGTGGAAGTAGATGGGCGCCGCGAAGATCACCGAGTCCAGCCGGTCGAGCATGCCGCCGTGGCCTTCGATCATCGAACCCCAGTCCTTCACGCCCCGGTCGCGCTTGATGGCCGACATCACCAGCCCGCCGAAGAAGCCCATGAGGCAGATCATGAGCGCCATCAGCGCCGCCTGCCACGGGTTGAACGGCGTGGCCCAGTACAGCGCCGCGCCCAGCGCGGTGGCGCTGGCCACGCCGCCGATCAGGCCTTCCCAGGTCTTGGAGGGCGACAGCTCCGGCGCCACCTTGCGCTTGCCGAAGAGCTTGCCCCACACGTACTGCAGCACGTCGCTGCCCTGCACCACGATCACCAGGAACGCGATCAGCAGCAGGTTGCGGCCCTCGAAGCCGGGAATCTGCAAGGTCAGCAGCGCGGGCACGTGGCTGATGCAGAACACGCACACCATCAGACCCCACTGGATCTTCGAGGTGCGCTCCAGAAAACGCTGCGTGTCGCCGCCCACCGCCGCAAGAATGGGCAGCAGCAAGAAGGCGTAGACCGGGATGTAGATGGAGTACAGCCCGTACCAGTCGATCCAGATCAGGAAATACTGGCCCGGCAGCGCGACAAAAAAGGCCAGCGCGATCGCCGCATGGTCGCCGCGCCGCGTGTAGGCCAGGCTGATGAATTCGCGCAGCGCGTAGAACGAGATCAGGTAGAAAAGAACGATCACGCCGCCTTTGCCGAACGCAAAGGCAATGCCGATGACCGCCACCATCACCCACCACGCA
Source organism: Variovorax sp. E3 (assembly GCF_016082275.1). Classification (GTDB taxonomy): domain Bacteria; phylum Pseudomonadota; class Gammaproteobacteria; order Burkholderiales; family Burkholderiaceae_C; genus Variovorax. The sequence goes on along the minus strand of NZ_MOWM01000240.1, from coordinate 1,498 downwards.
TTGACGCGCGAGTTGAGGTTGTCGATCACCGAATGCGCCTGGCCGTGCGCCACGCGCCACTTGAGCAGCGCGCCGATGGCCGAGGCCAGCACCAGCACGCCGAAGACGCCGCCGAACAGCTTGATCGTGGTCCACGCGAAGGGAGAAAGATCGATCACGATGCGCTCCCTCCGTTGCCCTGTTCGACGCGGTCGTACTCGGGCCGCATGTCGAGCATCGCGGTGCGCGCGCGCGCCAGGAACGACACCTTGTCTTCCCCCTCGGCCAGCGCAATGGGCGTGCCGAAGCGCACCGTGCACGCCAGCGGAATCGGCACCAGCACGCCCTTGGGCAGCACGCGCTTGAGGTTCTCGATCCACACCGGCACCAGCCGAACGTTGGGGCAGGCGCGCGCCAGGTGAAAGAGCCCGCTCTTCAGCGGCAGCAGGATGTCGTCGCCGGTGTTGCGCGTGCCCTCGGGGAACATGATGAGCGAGTCGCCGGCTTCCAGCGCCTCTTTCATCTGGTCGACCGGGTTGCCGCCCTGGCCCGAGCCGTCGCGCCGGATCATCAGGGCGTTGAACACGTCGCGGCCGATGAAGTTGCGCAGCTTCGAGGCCTCCCAGTAGTCCTGCCCCGCCACCGGCCGCGTCAGCGCGCGCAGGTCGGGCGGCAGCGTGGCCCACAGCAGCACGAAGTCGCCGTGGCTCGTGTGGTTGGCGAAGTACAGCGTCTGCTCGGCCTTGGGGCTGGTGCCCGACCAGATGGCGCGCACGCCGGTCAGCAGCCCGGCCGCGCCGATGATGAGCTTGCCCGCCACCACGGCGAGGCCGCGCCGCAGCACGGTGCTCCCGGGTGGTTGCTGCTGTTGCAGCGGCTGCGGCTCTTCGTTCTTGTTGTTGTCTGCGTCGGTCAAGAGATGTCCTGTGTCATCAAGGCAAGGAGGAACATGGCGCTCTGGCAGGCCACCACGATGGCGTGGCGCTGCATGAGCTGGCGGGTGCCCTGCACGCGGTCGTCCAGTGCGCGCGCGGCTTGTTGCTGCTGCGGCGCTTCGCGCAGCCCGAGGGAAGAGAGCGCCTTGTCGAGCGCGTCGAGCGAGGCGACGGTGCCGCGTGCAAGACCGTCGAAGAGCGCCGCGTCGAAGCGCAGGCGGAACGCGAAGTAGCGCTCCAGCGCGCCCAGGATGACCACCGCGCCGAACGCCATGGTGGCGGTGGTCGAGAGCGAGCGCAGCGTCAGCGCGAGCACCAGCGCGGCGATGCAGGTCAGCGCGAAACCCCACAGGGCCAGCAGTGCGGCGGCGCGCAGCAGGCCGGCCAGTGCGGTGCAGGTGGCGCGTTCGTTGTCAGTCATGGCGTGGTACCTCCGGCAGCTTCGAAAGCGGCTTCAGGGGTTCCAGCGCCGCCAGCCATGCGCCGCGCAGCACGATCTGCGGCCGGGCACGGCGAACGGCTGCTTCGGCCTGCGCCACGCCGCCGGCCGCGCCATAGCGGCCCAGCCAGGCGATCGCCGCGGC
>NZ_MOWM01000239.1 GCF_016082275.1 Variovorax sp. E3 | reverse complement strand
CCGGCGCAGGCCGACGGGGGCGTGCGCGGGCTTGGGCGTGTAGATGGCCGCCGGGGCCGGCGATGCGTGCCCGGATGCCTGCGGCGCTTGGCCGGCAGCTGCAGCACGAAGGTGCTGCCCTGGCCCGCCTGGCTCTGCACGGTGAGCTGGCCGCCCAGCAGCTGCGTGAGGTCGCGCGAAATCGACAGCCCCAGCCCCGTGCCGCCGTAGCGGCGGCTGGTGGTGCCGTCGGCCTGGCGGAAGGCCTCGAAGATCAGCTCGTGCTGCTGCGGGTCGATGCCGATGCCCGAGTCGGACACCGCAAAGGCCGCGCCGCCGTCGGGCGCGCCCGACACCACCAGCGCGACTTCGCCGCGGTCGGTGAACTTGAGCGCGTTCGACAGCAGGTTCTTCAAGATCTGCTCCACGCGCTGGCGGTCGGTCACCAGAGAGGCCGGCGCGTCGGGCCTGATCTCCAGCCGGAAGCTCAGGTTCTTCTGCTGGGCCAGCGGCCGGAAGGTGGTCTCCAGGCTCTGCGCGAGCCGCTGCAATTGCACGTCTTCAGGCACCACCTCGAGCTTGCCGGCCTCGACCTTCGAGATGTCGAGGATGTCGTTGATCAGCACCAGCAGGTCGTTGCCCGACGAGTAGATCGACTCCGCGAACTTCACCTGCTCGGCGCTCAGGTTGCCCTGCGGGTTGTCGCCCAGGAGCTTGGCCAGGATCAGCGCGCTGTTGAGCGGCGTGCGCAGCTCGTGCGACATGTTGGCCAGAAACTCCGACTTGTAGCGGCTCGCGCGTTGCAGCTCGTCGGCGCGGTCTTCCAGGTCGCGCTGCACGCGGCGCAGCGCGGTGTTGCGCTGGTCGAGCGCCTCGGTGCGCTCCGACAGCTGGCTGTTGGTCTGCTCCAGCTCGGCCTGCTGGTTCTCCAGCATGGCCTGCGAGGCGCGCAGCGCGCGCGACTGCTCTTCGAGCTCTTCGTTGGCGGTGCGCAGCTCTTCCTGCTGCACCTGCAGTTCTTCGTTGAGCTGCTGGGTCTCGGCCAGCACGTCCTGCAGCTGCTCGCGGTAGCGCGCCGCCGCCAGCGAGGTGCCGATGTCGTCGGCCACCACCTCGATCAGCTGGTTGCCCCGCTCGTCGGGCGTGCCGGGCAGGCCCAGCTCGATCACGCCGTTGACCATGCCGTCGCTGGCCACTGGCATCAGCAGCACGGCCTTGGGCGCCATTTCGCCCAGGCCCGAGTTGACCTTCAGGTAGTCGGCGTTGACGGGGTCGATCAGCATGCGGCGGCGCTCGGCCGCGGCCTGGCCGATCAGGCTTTCGGTCGGCGAGAACACCTGCGGCGTGGCCTCGGCCGCGCTCGAGAAACCGTAGCTCGCGGCCCGGCGCAGTGGCCCGTGCCGTTCGCGCACGTACATGGCGCCGACCGAGCTGCCCAGGTGGCGCGAGAAGAACGCCAAAATCTTGCGGCCCATGTCCGGCGCGCTGAGTTCGCCGACCAGCTCGCCCACCAGCTCGGTCTGCGCGCCGCGCAGCCAGGCCTCGTGCGACAGGCGGTCGGAATGCGCGGCCTGCTCCTTCAGCACCACGTCGTAGCTGTCGGACAGGCGCATCAGCTGGCGGCGGCCGAAGTAGGCCACCAGCCCGGTGAGCGTCAGCGTGAACAGCAGGAACAGGCTGATCACCCACCACGCCGTGCTGTTGGCCTGGTTGTTGCGCTGGAAGCGCAGGCCCTGCTCGGTGTCCATGAAGGCGGTGAACTCGGCGCGCATGTCGTCGGTCAGCCGCTTGCCACGGCCCAGGCGCACGATGGCCTGGGCGTCCTCGCCGGCGCGGCGCGCGGCAATCAGGCTGCGCGCGAACTCGTTCCAGGTGGTCTGGAGGGCCGCGATGCGCTCGACCCGTTCGACCTGCTGCCGGTTGTCGGACACCATCTCGCGCAGCGCGGCCGTGTCGCCCTTGATGCGGGGCAGGGCGCTCTGGTAGGGCTCCAGAAAACTCTCGTCGCCGGTGATCAGGAAGCCGCGCATGCCGGTCTCCATGTCGATGCTCTGGCGCTGCAGTTCGCTGGCGGCACGGGTCACGCGGTCGGTGTGCTCGACCCAGCCGATGGTGTTGAGCAGAAACAGGATCAACCCGACGAACACCACGGCGCCGAAAACGCCGCCGATCAGCGGGAGCTTGAGGTTGCGGCTCAGCAGGCGGTCAAAGTCTTCGGGGTCGATCGCGGAGGGAGTGTTCATCGGACGCATTTGTAAGCAAAACTTGTCAAGTTTTGCCGATAAATGCCACTTGCCCTGTCGGAGAAGACCTCGTCACGGCTTGTGCTTCAGGTGGAACGGCGGTAAAGGTCTCGTTATACTGTAATTTCATACAGCAAAGCGAGATGGGCACCGACCCCTTCAATCCGCCCGTCGCGGCCCCTGTTGCGCACGTTGTTTCCGTCAAGGCGCTGTGCGCCTTCGGCGCGAAGGCGGGCGACCTCGACCTGCGCTTCGTGCCCGCGCCCAGCGCGCTCGAAGGCATGGCCGGCCACGCGCTGGTGCAGCACCGGCGCGGCGGCGACTACGAATGCGAAGTCGCGCTCGAAGCCACCTGCGGCGTGGTGCATGTGCGCGGCCGGGCCGACGGCTACGAGTGCCACCGCGGCCGGGTCGAAGAAATCAAGACCTTTCGCGGCGACTTCGACGCCATTCGCGGCAACCACCGCGCGCTGCACTGGGCGCAGGCCCGCACCTACGGCTGGATGCTGTGCGAGCTGAACGGCCACGACGAACTGACCGTGGCGCTGGTCTACCTCGACCTGGCGACCGGCGACGAGACCGTGCTCGAAGAGCACCACACCCGCGAGGCCCTGCGCGAACACTTCGAGCGGCTGTGCGGCCGCTATGCCGCCTGGGCCGAGAGCGAAGCCGCGCACCGCGCCGCGCTCGACGGCACGCTGGCCGCGCTCGCGTTCCCGTATGGCACTTTCCGCGCCGGCCAGCGCGAGTTGGCCGAGGCGGTCTACCGCGCTGGCGCGGGCGGGCATTGCCTCATGACGCAGGCGCCCACCGGCATCGGCAAGACGCTGGCCACCATCTTTCCGCTGCTGAAGGCGCGCGCCGCCCGCAAGATCGACAAGGTGTTCTTCCTCACGGCCAAGACCTCGGGCCGCCCGTGGCGCTCGACGCGCTGCGTGTGCTCGACAAGGGCCGAGGCCCGGGCCGGCTGCGCGTGCTCGAACTCGCGGCCCGCGAAAAAGTCTGCGAATACCCCGACCGCGCCTGCCATGGCGACGCCTGCCCGCTGGCCAAGGGCTTCTACGACCGGCTGCCCGCCGCGCGCGAGCAGGCCGCGCAGGTGGCGTGGCTCGACAAGCAGGCGCTGCGCGACATCGGCCTGGCGCACGAGGTCTGCCCCTATTTCCTCGCGCAGGAAATGGCGCACTGGGCCGACGCCATCGTGGGCGACTACAACTACTACTTCGACAGCAGCGCCTTTCTCTACGCCACCATGCGCGGCGCCGACTGGCGCGCCGCCGTGCTGGTCGACGAAGCCCACAACCTGCTGGAGCGCGCGCGTGGCATGTACAGCGCCGAGCTCGACGGCGGCGCGCTCGAAGAAGCCCACCGCATGGCCCCCGCCGCGCTGCGCGGCCCGCTGGCGCGCGTGTTCCGCGAGTGGGACACGGTGCAGCAGTCGCAGCAGGCCGACTACGAAACCGGCGACGAGATCCCCGAGCGCTTCCTGCGCACGCTGCAGGCCGCCAACACCGCCATGGCCGAGTACTTCGCGGCCACGCCCGAGGCATCGCAGGGCCCGCTGCAGCGCTTCTTCTTCGACGCGCTGCACTTTGCGCGGCTGGCCGAGGCCTTCGGCGACCACTCGGTGTTCGAGCGCACGCTGGGCGCCACGCAGCAGGCGCGCCGGCTGTCCATCCGCAACCTCGTGCCGGCGCCGTTCCTTGAGAGTCGCTTTGCGGAGGCGGCGTCGGTCACCTGCTTCTCGGGCACGCTGTCGCCGTTCGCGTTCTACCGCGACGCGCTCGGCCTGCCCGAAGACACGGCGCTGCTCGACGTGGCCTCGCCGTTCCACAGCGCGCAGCTGCACGTCGAGGTGGCCATGGACGTGTCGACGCGTTTTCGCGACCGCGCGGGCTCGCTGCGCAACGTGGCGGACATCATCGGCGCGCAGTTCGAGCGCCTGCCCGGCAACTACCTCGCGTTCTTCAGCAGCTTCGATTACCTCGAGAAAGCCTGCGCCGCGTTCTCGATGCGCCACCCCGGCGTGCCCGTGTGGTCGCAGACGCGCGGCATGCGCGAGGCCGACCGCCATGGCTTCATCGCGCGTTTCGAAGAGGGCGGGCAGGGCATCGGCTTCGCGGTGCTGGGCGGTGCGTTCGGCGAGGGCATCGACCTGCCGGGCAGCCGGCTCATCGGCGCCTTCGTGGCCAGCCTGGGGCTGCCGCAGTACAACGAGCTCAACGAGATCACGCGCGAGCGCATGCAGACGCGCTTCGGCAAGGGCTACGAGTACACGTACCTCTACCCAGGGCTGCAGAAGGTGGTGCAGGCGGCCGGGCGCGTGATCCGCACCGAGGAAGACCGGGGCGTGCTGCACTTGCTGGACGACCGCTTCGCGCGCGCCGAGATCCGCGAGCTGCTGCCGCGCTGGTGGCATGTGCAGCTGGGTGGGGGCGCAGGGGGAGGCCGGGCCGATGCGTAGCGCCAGGCGCCTGGAGCACGCGGCCCAGCCCGACCTGTTCGGCGAGGCGCCTGCGTCCGCCATCGAAGGGCTGCGCTATGAGCGCGGCTTCCTGTCGGCCGACGAAGAGGCCGCGCTGCTGCGCATCGTGCAAGGCCTGCCGCTCAAGGAGATGCGCTACAAGGAATACACGGCGCGCCGTCGCGGCATCGGCTTTGGCGGCAGCTACGACTTCGACAACAACCGCCTGAAGCCCGGCGCGCCGATGCCCGAGACGCTGCACCCGCTGCGGGACAAGGCCGCGGCCTGGGCCGGCCTGGCGCCCGAAGACCTCACGCACGCGCTGATCGCCGAATACCGGCCCGGCACGCCGCTGGGCTGGCACCGCGACGTGCCCGACTTCGAGGACATCATCGGCGTCTCGCTGCTCGGCGACGCGGTGATGCAGTTCAGGCCCTACGTGCCCGGCCTGCCGCCTTCGGGGCCCGCGACGCTCCAATACCTGATCGAGCCGCGCTCCGTGTACGTGCTGCGCGGGCCGGCGCGCTGGGCCTGGCAGCACGCCATTGCGCCGACCGAGGCCTTGCGATACTCGATCACCCTGCGCACACGGAGAACACGCACCCCATGACCCGCACCGCCTTCCTCAAGCTGCTCTCGCAAAAACTCTATCCCGTGTTGAAGGCCGAAGGCTTCGAAGGCTCGGGCCAGACGCTTCGGCGCATCGACGGGCCGATGATCCATGTGTTCAACGTGCAGGGCGCGAGCGGCGGCAAGAAGTGCTACCTGAATCTTGGCGCGCACCTCGACTTCCTGCCGACGGAAGGCGGCGGCAGCGTGGCGCCCGGTGACGTGGAGGAATCGCATTGCGTCTTCCGCGACCGGCTGGAGCCACCGCCCGGGCATGCCGCCGACTGGGCCTATGGCGAGACGAAGGAAGAGGCCGAGGCGAATGCCGAGCTGATCGTGCGCGAATGGGCAGGGCCGGGGCGCGCGTTCTTCGCCCGGTACGGCAGCTACCCGCAAAGCTTCGAGCAACTGGTGCGCGAGACCGACCCGAACCAGATCCATGCACGCAATGCGATGCACCTGGCGCGCATCGCCCTGCACCTGGGCGATCGCCTGCGGGCGCAGGCGTTCGTCGATGCAGGACTGGCCCGCGCGCCCGAACGCGCGACCTCGCTGAAGGCGGACCTCGCCGAGGTGATGAAGGGCTGAAGCCCAGCCGCTGCTCGCCGAGCCCGTCAGGCCGTTGCCACGCGCCGGCATTCCGCCTCGCACTGGCGGCAGGCTTCGGCGCAGCGCTGGCAGTGGTCCATGTCGTGGCCGCCGCATTCGGCGGCGCAGCGGTTGCAGGCCACCGCGCAGGCGTTGCACAGCGATGCGTCGCGCCTGTGGGAAGAGGCCGACCCCGTTCGTCGTCCAGGCCGCGCGGCAGCCGCGCTCCTACAGGGCGCAACGCCGCCCGCCGACGGAATCGCGTGCGGGGCTTTTCTAACTTGAGGGCATGTTCGATGCCGCCCCCGCCGATGCCCTTGTGTCCTTGACGCTGCGGCACGGGCACGACCTGGCGCTCAAGCATCTGGTCGATGCAGGCCTCGACGTTTGCCGCGACCGGGCACGGGGCAAACCTTGCAACGCTGGCGCGTGCTCGCAGCCGTGGCCGCCCACGATCTCTCTCTGGTCAAGCTCTTCGAAGGCCACACCGACGCGCTGGCGATCCTGTCCGAACTCGGCGGCGCGCCCATCGTTCCCCCGGGCGCACGCTGGGGCACATGGTGCGCCGAGCCGCCCGACGCGCGCGTGGTGTTCGATGGCACACGCGACATCCGCCTGAACGGCACCAAGGCCTGGTGTTCCGGCGCGGCCAGCGTCACGCACGCGGTCGTCAGCGGCTGGAACACCGAAGGCGAGCCGTGCCTCGCGGCCGTGGCGATGGACCAGCCCGGCGTGTGCGTGACCGGCGAAGGCTGGCACGCCGTCGGCATGGCCGCGAGCGCGAGCGTCGATGTGCGCTTCGACGACGCGCGCGCCGTGCGGATCGGCGAGCCCGGCGACTACGTGCGGCGCCCCGGTTTCTGGCAGGGCGGGGCGGGCATTGCCGCGTGCTGGTTCGGTGGCGCGCTGGGCATCGCGAATCGCGTGCGTGAATCCACGGGCCCGAAGGCCGATGCCCACCGGCAAGCGCACTTGGGCGCCATCGAAGTCGCCCTGGCCGGCGCCGCCGCGCTGCTGCGCGAATCCGCCGCGTGGATCGACCGCCACCCGCAAGACAACGCCCAGCGCGTCGCGATGCGCGTCCGGCTCGCGGTCGAGCAGGCCGCGACCGAGGTCATGCACCACGCCGGCCGCGCGGTCGGTGCCGGCCCCCTGTGCCGCGAGCCGCAGTTCGCGCGCGCATGGCCGACCTGCCCGTGTTCCTGCGCCAGAGCCACGCCGAGCGCGACCTTGCCGCGCTCGGCCAGCTTGCCACCGACAACACCCCAGAGGAGACATCGCCATGGACGCTGTAGAGCGCGCGGAGCGCCGCGCCATTCGAGGCGAAGGCACGACCGAGACCGAATGGCGCAACTGGCCCGGCCTCGACAGCTTGCCCGCCATCGCCGCGAGCCAGCTCGTGCCCGAGGGCTCGCGCGCGGTCGTCGTGGCGCCGCACCCCGACGACGAGGTGCTGGCCGTCGGCGGCCTGCTCGCGCAGTTGGCCGAGAGCGGCACGCCGGTCGAGCTGATCGCCGTGACCGACGGCACCGCCAGCCAT
>NZ_MOWM01000238.1 GCF_016082275.1 Variovorax sp. E3 | reverse complement strand
GCGTCGGCGTCCTGCAGCGAGGCCGCCGCGCGCGCGACGGCGTCGGCATCGCACAGGTCGAGCGCCGCATGCGTGAAGCCCGCGTGCGACAGCGTGGGCGCGGCCAGGTCCAGCCCGGTCACGCGCCAGCCGGTGTCCAGCAGCAGCGAGGCGATGGCGCGGCCGATGCCGCCGCTGCTGCCCGTCACCACCGCATGCGGGGCCACCTCATTCGACATGGATGTTGCCCTCGACGATGATCTTCTTCGAGCGCTCCATGTCGGCCTGCTGGAACTTCGCGAACTCGTCCACGCTGCCCGGCGTGAGCAGCAGGCCCTGCGCGTTCAGCGTCTCGCGCATGTCGGTGCCCAGCGCCTTGTTGACCTCGGCGTTCAGCCGCTGCGTGACGGCGGCCGGCAGCCTGGCCGGGCCCCACAGGCCGTACCAGCTGTAGAACTCGTAGCCCGGAATGCTCTCGCCCACCGTGGGCACGTTCGGCAGGCTGGCGGCGCGCGCGGCCGAGGTCACGGCAATCACCTTCACCATGCCGCTCTTGTGGTACTGCAGCGAACCGAGGATGGGGTCGATGAAGCCGTCGATCTGCCCGCCGATCAGGTCCTGGAACGCCGGCGCCGTGCCCTTGTAGGGCACGATCAGGTAGTCGAGCCCGCCGCCCGCGCGCTTGAGCAGTTCGGTCGACAGGTGGCCCGCCGACCCGATGGAGCCCACCGCGAAAGTCATCTTGCCCGGATGCGCCTTGGCGTACGCGATGAGCGACTTCACGTCGCTCACCGGCAGGTTCTTGTTCACCGCCACCGACAGCGGCGCCTTGGCCACCAGCGCCACCGGCGTGAAGTCGCGCACCACGTCGTAGGGCACGGCCTTCATGGTCATGGGCGCGGTGACGAAGGTCGATGCGTTGAACAGCAGCGTGTAGCCGTCGGCCGGCGCCTTCGACACCACGTCGCGCCGATGATGCCGTTGCCGCCCGCGCGGTTCTCCACGATGAAGGTCTGGCCCGTCTGCTCGCCGAGCTTCTGCGCCAGCAGGCGGCCGATGGTGTCGAGCGTGCCGCCCGGCGGAAACGGAATCACCATGCGCACCGGGCGGCTGGGCCAGGGCTGCTGGGCGAAGCCGGTGGACGCCGCGGCCAGCGCAAGGGCGGCCAGCGCGGCCCGCAGGAAATGGTTGCGTTGCATGTCTCTTGTCTCCTTGTGTTTTTCGGGCCGGGGCATCGCGGCCCCGCGTGCTCAGCGCCGGGACAGGCCCGCCTGCTCGACGGCCGCGCGCAGCGCGTCCATCTCTCGCGCGTTCGGCGCTTCGGTGGGCGGGCGCACGGTGGCGTTGTCGAGCACGCCGGCCAGGAACATGCCGCCCTTCATGCGCGCGTGCGCCTCGCCGGTGGGCTCGCCGCCGCCGTACACCGCGTCCTTCAGCGGCGTGATGAGCGCCTGCACCGCCATGGCCTTCTTCAGGTCGCCGGCCTTCACCGCGTTCCACAGGTCGATGATCAGTTGCGGAATGAAGGTCGCGAAGCCGACCAGCGCGCCGTCCACGCCCTGCACCATGGAGGCCAGCAGGTATTCGTCGTGGCACGTGAGGATGGCCTTCGACGCATCGGCCTCGCGGATCGCCTGGATGTCGCGGGCGTACTTGTTCATGTCGCGCTGGCCCACCTTGAAGGCCTGCAGGTAGGGCAGGCGCGCCAGCTCGGCCAGCAGCTGCGACGAGTAAGACGCGCGGGTCCACGCGGGGTACACATGGCACACCAGATCCAGCTCGGGCGCGGCGCGGTGGATGGCCTCGAAGTACTGCAGCGCATGGCCGGGTGTGAAACCGAAGCGCAGCCAGTGGTGCGGCGGCATCACGTCGAGCGCCACCGCGCCGGCGGCCTGCGCGGCGCGTGCGTGCTCGGCGGCCTCGGCCAGGCCTTCGCAGACGATCGACGAAATCACCGGCATGCGCCCGCGCAGTTCGTCGGCCACGATGCGCGTCACCTCGGCGCGCTCGGACGGCGTGAGCGAGAACACCTCGCCCGTGTGGCCATTGGTCATGACCGCCACCACGCCCTCGTGCCCGGCCAGCCAGGAGGCCAGCTTGCGCAGGGCCGGCTCGTCGATGCGGTGGTCGGCCGTGAAGGGGCAGGAAATGGCGGGAATGATCCCGCGATAATTCGCGATGGAAGGCATGTTGTGTCTCCGTTGTGGTTCAAGGTGCAGGAATGGGTGCATCTTTTGCCGGCGGGGGCGGGCCGTCCAATACTCGAATCGCATACAACTATTCAACCGCGCTGCGCATGGGCCCCGGCAACCGACCTCTCGACCTCGAATGGCTGGAAGATTTCCTGGCCCTGGCCGAGAGCGGCAACTTCTCGCGCGCCGCGCTGGCCCGCTCCATCGCGCAGCCCGCCTTCAGCCGCCACATCCGCTCGCTCGAGGAGTGGGTGGGCGTCGACCTGTTCGACCGCAGCGCGCACCCCACCGCCCTGACCGCGGCGGGCAAGCGTTTCCAGCCGCTGCTGCAGGAAGTGCTGGCCGCGCTGGAGGCCGCGCGCATCAAGGCCCGCGCCGCGCATGACCTGGACGCGGCCAGCCTGAGCTTCGCCGCCACGCACGTGCTGTCGCTGACCTTCTTTCCGCGCTGGCTGGGCAGCGTGGAGGCTCGCTTGAGCATGGGGCCGATCCAGACCATTTCCGACAGTTCGCTCGCCTGCGAAGACCTGATGCTGCAGCGCCGCGTGCAGTTCGTGCTGTGCCACGGCCACGCGGGCGCGCCGGGTCGCCTCGACGAGGCGCAGTACCCCGTGCGGAGGCTCAGCGAAGACGTGCTGGTGCCCGTGGCCGCGGCCGACGCGAAGGGCGCGCCGCAGCATGCGCTCGGCACGGGGCAGTCACCGTCCGTGCTGGCCTATAGCGAGGCCTCGGGCCTGGGCCGGATCATGCGGGCCATGCAGGACAGCGAATTCGGCAAGGACTTTGCCGCGTCGCTGTCGGTCGTGTTCACCGCCCACCACGCCGCGCTGCTGCGCACCATGGCGCTCGAAGGCCGGGGCCTTGCGTGGCTGCCCCTGAGCCTGGTGGCCGACGACCTGCGCAGCGGTGCGCTCGCCGACGCCGGCGCGGGCGGCTGGCGCGTGCCGGTCGACATCCGGCTGTACCGGCAGCTCGCGCACATGGCGCCGGTGGCCGAGGCGCTGTGGGCGCTGGTCAGCGAAGGCGCGACGGGCGAGCCCGGCGCCTGAGGCGCGGACCCGGTTCGCGCAGTTAGTCGCTTCCTGGCGGTGTTACCGCCGGCTGGGGCCTCGCGGTCACCGTCCTAACGACCGAGCCATGAATGCTCGTGGTCGCGCCGGTGGGCGTGGGGGTGGCCTTGGCCCAGGTCACGATCTTGTCGAACTCCGCCTTGGCGAGCTGGATGTTCACCGCGTCGATGGGGGCGGGCAGGCGCGTGTTCGCCAGAAAGGTTGGCTGGGGACGAAGGAACGGCTCTCCTCGCTTGCGCTGAGGCTGCTCCAGAACCGGAGCGGGCGTGAACTTCGTCCTTCCCCTGAATGGTCGGCCCAATCGAAAACCCTGCACCATGCCAGCCAGGTGGGCACTGTTGTTTGCCGCATGACTTGACACATCGCTGGGTTGATAGCTCTTGGCACTCTCGTTGCGCCAGTAAAGCTGCTGCTTGATGCCGGCAGGTCTTTCCACGACTTGGCGCTCGAATCCAGGCACTTTCCCGGTCCACTTGGCCATGCGTTCCGCTTGCTGATTGAGCTTTTCCTCGAGGTAGAGCGTACGGATGCCCAGCAGCGCGGGGACTTCGATCATCCCGCTGCGCATGCCGATGATCGACACGCCCTTGTATTCCTCGGCCAGCAGGCACCACAGGCCCAATTGCGCGGAGCGCGGGTCGATCGTGACGTCGGACCACAGCGAGGTCCAATCGGCGTCCTTCCAGAACTCCGCAAGGTTGGGCAGCGTGCGAAGGCCGATCCTGTCGCCCGCGGCCACGGGAATGACGGACGACGTGCGCGCGATTTCTTCATGCAACAGACGCCACGTCAGGATCGACGTGAAGTGATGCGCCTTTTCGGCCTTTCGCAGTCCTTCTTTCGCGAACAGAAAGACATAGGCGCGCTTCTGCAGAAAGCCTCGCGCCACCAGGAACCCGCGCAAGGCCGGGCGTTTGTCGACGACGCCTGTGCCCTCCTTCTTGGGGACCTTGTCCAGCCGCCAAAGGGCACGCGTCTTGCCTTGCGTGCCTTGTTCGTCGCTTTCGAAAGCATCTGCGATGACACCTGTGCCGAAGGTCGCGGAACGCATGAAGATCGGCCGAGGAATCATGGTCTTCATGAACTCGGGCAGATTCCTGAAGTCTCTCTTGCTCACCTGCCGATAGACGCCCTTCATGCTTTTTTCGCCCGCCTCGGCGGAGGCGTCGGACGGGTTGATGACAGTGATCAGTTTCACCCGGTCCGCCCCCACGATGGATTCGTAGAACTTGTGGAGTTCGGCGCTGGGTACCCAGGGAGGGGCAGGAGAGGATCAGCACCCCGAGCTTCGACTTCAACCTCAGTGCCGTTGCGATGGAGTTGCGGTCCCCACTCATGTGAGCACCCTGCACCATGACTTCGTCGACGTGATCTTTGCTGAATGGCATGTCATACCTTTCGTGTGGAAGGGAGCGCCGGCCCGGCGCTCACCCCGTTTCAGAAAAACAGAACCCGACCCCTCGCCCTACGCGTCCGGCCTCACACCGATGATCGAGAAGAAGCGGTTCAAGTCGCCGTCCTCGCGCAGTACTTCCTGCATCAGCTGCGGCAGGGGCATGCGGCCCCAGGCCACCGCGCGGTTCACGAGGTAAGGCGTAGGGCTGTGCGGCTCTTCGCGCAGCAGATAGGCGGCAGCCAGTTCGAGCAGCCGGTAAGCCTCGGCGCGGCTGCCGATCTGGCCGCTCGCCACGGCTTGCGGGAGGAGCGAGCCGGCGGGAAGAGGGGCAAAGGAGGAGGGTGAGGGAGCTTCGCTCATGAGGTGGTCGTCCATCGATGTGGCGGGAAGGGCGCAGGCGTTCGCTGCCCAGTCGGCGTATGGCGCCTGCGCCGCGGCGGCCGGCTCCGGCTCTTCTTTTTCTTCTTCTTCGTCGCGCGGGTCGCGCCCCTGCAGCAGGCTGCGCACCGCCTGGCGCAGCTGGGCCAGCATGTCCGTCACCTTGGACAGGCTGGGCGCGCTGGCGCCCAGGCGCTCGTCGAGCAGCGCCGCCAGGCCGTCCCAGGCTTCCCATGCCAGCGCGAGCCGGTCGTCGAGAAAGGCGAGCGCATACACGTCGTACCCGGCCTGGTCGAGGATTTCCTGCCGCGACGCAACGGGAACAGCCGTGCCGCTGTCCTGCTTCGCGGCCTTCGCGCGAGCAGAGGCGGTGCCGAACTCGCTCGTGATGGCACGCTGCCACTCGCACAGGTTGATGAACGGCGGCGTGAGGTCGGGCCACGGCACCAGTGGCACATGCAGCAGCAGCGTCTGCGCGAGCGTGTCGTTGGTCCAGATGAAAGCGGCTGCGCGGATTTCGCTGTCGCCGTCGTCCATGCGCGGATGCACCCCCTCCCAGAACTCCCGCACCAGCCCTTCGAGCAGCCGCGCCCCCGCGGTCAACCCGTCGATGCCGTGCCGATGCACCCACGCCTCGGTCAGCCACGCGGCCACCTGCAAATCCTTGCTGCGGCGTTGCAGCAGCTCGGTGCACAGCATCTCGGCCGCGCGCCAGTCGGCCTTCTTGAGCGGGCGCGTCCATTCGCCCATCGGCAGGCTGGCGTCTTCCTCGGTGCGCGCGTCGCGGATGCGCGCGTACACCGGGTCGTAGCGCAGCGACGGCCCGGCGGGGCCTTCGATTTCCAGCGGCGCCAGGAAGGCGGCGAGGTCGGGCGCGAAGCCGTCGGCGGCTTCGGCGTCCAGCAGGGGGGAGAGCAGGGCGGCCATCAGGGCGTGTTCCATTCGGGCGCGCGCGCGGGGAACGCGGCGGGCCATGCCAAGGGGTTCTTCTTGCCGGCGGGGCTGGCCGCCACGCGCAGGAACACGCGGGCGCGTCCGCCGGCCGGTGTTTGCGCCGTGTCGCCGGCCGACTGGGCCACCAGCGGGAACTCGAACTTCAGCAGTTGCGAGCGGCCGTCGGGCCGTTGCAGCGACTCGCCTTCGCGCTGCCGCTGTGCCAGCGTGAGCAGCGCCCACGGGTCGGCAAAACGGAAGCTCACGCTCTGGCCGTCGGTCAGCAGCGCGGGCTGCTGCGGGTCGGCGCGCGCGACCACGGGCGAGTCCTTCGCGATGCGCAGCACCAGCGCCACGGGCATGCCGTATTCCCAGCGCAGCGTGCGCGGCGCGTCGCGCTGCCTGAGCACCTGGTCGCCGACCTCGAAGGACCAGTCGATGATCTTGTTGCCCTCGATCTCGGCCATGGTGTTCACGCGGAAGTCCACGCTCAGGTCGTAGCCCGGCGTGCCGCCGTCGTCGGTCGGGAACAGCGGCAGCAAAAGTCGCGCGCGCGACCGAACTGCTCGGCGAAGCGGCGCGCCGCCGCGCCCGGCATGGCCGCAGTGCGCACGGCGCCGTCGGCGCGGTTTTCCTTGAGCGCGCGGGCCAGCGGGTCGAAGGCGCGCGACAGGTCGTTCACGTCCGCCGGGTCGGCCAGGTCGAAGGCGCGCGCGGTGGTGGCCGCGCCGAACGGATGGCGTCCCGCCAGCGAGCGGTTGAAGCGCGTGGAGAACTGCGTCCACAGCTCCTGCTGGTCGCCGAACTGCAGCTCGTAGCAGCGCGCGAGCAGGGCGCTGTAGATCTGCTGGTGGCGGTCGGCAAAGTAGTCGCCGATGCGCGCCGCCGGCGCCTTGCCCGCCAGCTTGGCGGCGCAGGTCTCGCGGTCGATCTCGGCGCCCGTGGTGCCCAGGAACTGCTCGAGCAGCAGCAGGCTGCTGTTCGGGTTCTTCAGGCGGTAGCGCTCCAGGTCGCGGTTGATGGCCTGCCAGCGCTGCGCGAGCACCGAGCCCGACCCCGCGCCGTCCAGCGCCGCGATGTAGCCGTCGGCCAGCTTGCCCAGCGTTTCGGTGCGGTTGAACTGCTGGCCCAGGTAGGCCGCGAGCGAGCCCGTGTCCGACACGCCGAAGGCCACCAGCATCGGCCCGCGCTCGCCGCGCCAGCCCTGGAAGTCGCGCCCGCGCATGGCGTACAGCTCCGACTGGTTGAAGGCTTCGTCCACGCCCTCGAGCCGCTGCAGCGCGTCGCGCGAGACCATGGCGCGCAGGTCTTCGGCGCGCGGGCCGGCGCCCAGCTCGTACAGCAGCGCCTGCACCTTGGCCAGCCGCTGGCGCGAGGCCTCGTAGGCCGCGGCCTGGGTGTCGGTGGCCATCATCGCGCCCGACACGGGGCGCATGCCGTCGTTCGCGCCGGTGGCGGCCTCGGCCACCTGGTCGACCACCAGCTGCGCGAAGTGCGCGTTCAGCGCGCTCTCGATGCCGGGGCGCACGGTCGACGGAAACGCCAGCATGCCTTCGCTCATGTAGCGCTTGCGGATGTCGCCCACGGCCAGCGCCTGGTCCAGCCGCGGCAGGTCCCACGCGGCGGCGGCGCGCAGGCCCGCGCCGGGC
>NZ_MOWM01000237.1 GCF_016082275.1 Variovorax sp. E3 | reverse complement strand
CACGCGCCCAGCGGCACGCCGAGTGCCACCGCCACGGTGCCGCCGCCGCTCACGATCGCCAGCGCCCGGCCGCGCAGCGCGGGCGACACCATCGCCGCCGCCACGGCGCTTGCGGTCGGCAAGAACACGCCGGCCACCAGCCCCAGCGCAATGCGCGCCAGTGCCAGCTGCGTGAAGCCGTGCGCCATCGACGCCGCCAGCGTGAGCGCGGAAAACGTCGCCAGGCTCGCGATCAGCAGCGGCCGGCGGCCGAAGCGCGCGAACAGCGCGGCCATCAGCGGCGAGCCGATCGCATAGCTCAGCGCGAACAGCAGCACCAGTTGGCCGGCCCGCGTGGGGCTGACCCGCAGGTCGGCCGCCAGCACCGGCAGCAGCCCCGCGACCATGAAGCTTTCGGTGCCGATGGCGAAGGCGCCAGTGCGAGCCAACCCAGGCTCAGGGGCAGGCGTTCGGGCGGTTGCGATGTCGAAAGAAGCGCCGTGTCGTTCATGAAGGACTCCGTGGAAGCAGTGTTCAAGGACTTCAGAATAGGCTTGCAATTGGCTCCTTCAAAGAACCACAATCGGCGAAGTTCATGGAGCCACTTTTCGAACTCGCCATCCGCCTGCCGGGCGCCGGTTCGCGCGACCTGCTGCGCGAGCTGCACCGCCAGCTGCGCGCCGCCATCCTCGACGGCCGGCTGCAGCCCGGCGCGCGCCTGCCCGCCACGCGCGCGCTGGCGCAGCGGCTCGGCGTGTCGCGCAACACCATGCTCGCTGCCTACGACCTGCTGCTGAGCGAGGGCTACCTGCTCGCGCGCCCCGGCGCCGGCACCTACGTGGCCGACACGCTGCCCGCCTCCCGGCGCGGCCGCGCCACCAAGAGCACGACAGCCAGGCGCGACCCCCGGCTGGTGCCGCTCCACGTGCCCGGCGCCGACCTCGGTCCCACGCTGCAGCCGCAACCGTCGCGCGACGACTTCCGCGTCGGGCTGCCCGACGTGAGCGCCTTCCCCTTCGACATCTGGCGCCGCCTGTCCGACCGGGCGCTGCGCCACGTCGCGCGGCAGACCGCCGACTACGCCGACCCGCAGGGCCAGGCCGCGCTGCGCGAAGCCATTGCCAGGCACGTGTCGTTCACGCGCGCCGTCGGCTGCACCGCCGACGACATCGTGGTCACGGCCGGCGCGCAGCAGGCCTTCGGGCTGCTCGCGCGCATCCTCGTCGTGCCGGGGCGCACCGTGGTCGCGGTCGAGCAGCTGTTCTACCCGTCGCTGCGCGAGGCGATGCTGGCCGCGGGCGCGAAAGTGGTCACCGTGCCGACCGACACCGAGGGCCTGTGCGTCGAGCGCATTCCGCCCGAGGCGCGCGTGGTCTGCGTGACGCCGTCGCACCAGTTCCCCACCGGCGTCGCGATGTCGCCGCCGCGCCGCGCCGCCTTGCTGGCCTTCGCGCGGGCGCGCAACGCGGTCGTCATCGAGGACGACTACGACAGCGAATTCCGCTTCGCCGGCCGCCCGCTCGACGCGCTGCAGACGCTGGACCGCGCCGAGTCGGTCTTCTACGTCGGCACCTTTTCCAAGAGCCTGTTTCCCGCGCTGCGCCTGGGCTTCGTGGTCGCGCCGCCGTGGGCCCGCGCGGCGCTGGTGCGGGCGCGCGAACTGGCCGACTGGCACGGCCCGGTGCTGGGGCAGGAGGCGCTCGCGGCCTTCATCGCCGAAGGGCACCTGGCGCGGCACATCCGCAAGATGCGCAAGCTGTACGGGGCGCGCCGCACCGCGCTGCTCGACGCGCTGGCGCGGCATGGCGCGGGGCGCTCGAGGCGATTCCCTCCGACGCCGGGCTGCACCTGTCGGCGTGGCTGCGCGGCGACACGCGCGCCGACACCGTGGTCGAGCGCGCCGCCGCGGCCGGCATCACCTTGCCGCCGCTGTCGCGCTTTGCGCTCGATGCGCACGCGCCGGGCGTGCCCAACGGGCTCGCGTTCGGCTACGGGCTGATCGGCGAGGCGCAGATCGACGGGGCGGTCCGGCGGCTGGTGCAACTGCTCTGAGCCCGCCCGCGCAGGCGTTCGAGCGCACGCTTTGGCGTTGCGCTCCTACAGCCGGCCCGGGTGCCGCTGCGCTCAATCGCGGCATGAACACGACGACCGCACTCCTCTGCACGGCCCCGGTGCGCTACGACCCCGCCGTGGAAACCTTCCGCGACGACGAGGCGCAGACGCAGACCGACCTCGTGGCCACGCTCGTCGACATGCAAAAGACCATGGCCGACCACACCGGCCATGCAATGCGCGCGGTGCACGCCAAGAGCCACGGCCTGCTGCTCGGCGAACTGCGTGTGCTCGACGGCCTGCCCGAGCCGTTGGCGCAGGGGCTCTTCGCATCGCCACGCCGCTATCTGGTGGTCATGCGCCTGTCGACGCCGCCTGCCGAGGTGCTCGACGACCGCGTCTCGCTGCCGCGCGGCATGGCGCTGAAGGTGCTGGACGTCGAAGGTCCGCGCGTCGAGGGTGCTGAAGGCGGCACCACGCAAGACTTCCTGTTCGTCGACGGCCCGGTGTTTCCCTCGCCCGACGCCAAGGGCTTCCTGCGCAGCCTGAAGCTGCTCGCCGGCACCACCGACCGGGCGCCGAACGCCAAGCGCGTGCTGTCGGGCGTGTTGCAGGGCGTGGAAAAGGCGGTCGAGACCTTCGGCGGCCAAAGCGGCACGCTGATCGCGCTGGGCGGCCACCCCGAAACGCATCCGCTGGGCGCCACCTTCTTCACGCAGGTGCCGATGCGCTACGGCATCTACATCGCCAAGCTGCAGTTGGCGCCCGTGTCGCCCGCCTTGCTGGCACTGGAGAACGCCCCGCTCGACCTCGCCGGCAAGCCCGACGGCACGCGCGAGGCGGTGGCCGATTTCATCCGTGCGAACCCCGCCGTGTGGGAGTTGCGCGCGCAATTGTGCGTGGACCTGGAGCGCATGCCCGTGGAAGACGCCTCGGTCGAATGGCCGCAGGCGCTGAGCCCCTTCGTCCCCGTCGCGCGCATCACCGCCGACCCGCAGGACGGCTGGAGCGAGGCGCTGGCACGCGAGATCGACGACGGCATGGCCTTCAACCCCTGGCACGCGCTGGCCGCGCACCGGCCGCTGGGCCACGTGATGCGCGCGCGCAAGGCTGCCTACGCCGCATCGTCAGGCTATCGCGGCGAGCGCAACGGCTGCCCGCTGCATCGCTGAGCGGCGCTGCCGATGCCGGCCTCAGCCCAGGCCCAGCATCCGCCGGTTGGCCGCCACATCCACCCCACCCGCCGCAAAGTCGTCGAACGCCCGGTCCGCCACCCGAATGATGTGGTCCGCAATGAACGTCGCGCCCTCGCGCGCGCCGTCTTCCGGGTGCTTGATGCAGCACTCCCACTCCAGCACGGCCCAGCCCGGGAAGTCGTACTGCGCCATCTTCGAGAAAATCGCCTTGAAGTCGACCTGCCCGTCGCCCAGCGAGCGGAAGCGCCCGGCGCGGTTGATCCAGCTCTGGAAGCCGCCGTACACGCCCTGCTTGCCGGTCGGGTTGAACTCGGCGTCCTTCACGTGAAAGATCTTGATGCGCTCGTGGTAGTGGTCGATGTAGGCTAGGTAGTCGAGCTGCTGCAGCATGAAATGGCTCGGGTCGTACAGCAGGCAGGCGCGCGGGTGGTTGTTCACGCGCTCCAGGAACATCTCGTAGCTCACGCCGTCGTGCAGGTCTTCGCCGGGGTGGATTTCGTAGCCCACGTCCACGCCCACGGCGTCGAAGGCATCGAGGATGGGCCGCCAGCGGCGCGCGAGTTCGTCAAAGGCTTCCTCGATCAGGCCCGGCGGGCGCGGCGGCCACGAGTACAGGTACGGCCAGGCCAACGCGCCCGAGAAGGTCGCGTGCGCCGTGAGCCCCAGGTGGGCCGATGCCCTGGCCGCAAAGTGCAGCTGCTCCACCGCCCACTGCTGGCGCCGCACCGGGTCGCCGCGCACCTCGGGCGCCGCGAAGCCGTCGAAGCCCGCGTCGTAGGCCGGGTGCACCGCCACCAGCTGGCCCTGCAAGTGGGTCGAAAGCTCGGTGATCTCCAGGCCGTGCCTTGCCAGCGTGCCCTTCACCTCGTCGCAGTAGGTCTTGCTCTCGGCGGCGCGCTGAAGGTCGAACAGGCGCGCGTCCCAGCTGGGGATCTGCACGCCCTTGTAGCCGAGGCCGGCGGCCCAGCCCGCGATGCCGTCGAGCGTGTTGAACGGGGCCGTGTCCCCCGCGAACTGCGCGAGAAAAATGGCCGGACCCTTGATCGTCTTCATTGGCTTGTCTTCCTTATTCGTTGGGGCAGCGTTGAAAGCATACTTGGCGTGTCGTCCGACCCCGTGCGAGAGGCCAACGAGCCACAATGGATTTTCCTTTTCGCATCCCTCGCTCGGTTCGCACCGTCGGCAGTCCCGCGATGACACAACCTGTTTCCGCCCGGCTCAAGATCGGCCTGTCCGCCTGCTTCTCGCATGCCGACCCGGCCCGTTCGCTCTTCACCAACAAGACGCTGCAGTACGTCGAGCAATCGATCGCGCACTGGCTCATGTCCGCCGGCGCCATGGTGGTGATGGTGCCCTGCCCCACCGGCGAAACCGCGCGCGGCGACACCAAGCTGTCGCACTATGCCGAGTGGCTCGACGGCGTGGTCATGCACGGCGGCGCCGACGTGTGGCCCGGCAGCTACGGCGAGGTGCCGCTCAAGGACGCGTGGATCGGCGACCGCATCCGCGACCTCTACGACCTGGCGCTGGTCGAAGCCTTCGAGGAGGCCGGTAAGCCCATTTTCGGCGTGTGCCGCGGGCTGCAGCTCATCAACGTGGCCTTCGGCGGTACGCTCTACCAGGACATCGAGGCGCAGCACGCGGGCGGCCTGCGCCACCGCGACCCGGTGACCTACGACCAGAACTTCCACCAGATCGAGGTGGTGCAGGGCACGCGCCTGTCCAAGCTCTTCCCCGACCTGAAGACCGCGCGCGTGAACAGCATCCACCACCAGGGCGTGAAGGACATCGCGCCCGGCTTCGACATCGAGGCCTGGAGCCTGCCCGACCGCGTGCCCGAGGCCATTCGCCGCCGGCCCGACCGGGGCCGCAGCTACATCGCCGCGACCCAGTGGCACCCCGAGTTCCACAAGTACGGCAGCACCGAGACGGTCGACGACTCGCCCATCCTCCACGACTTTCTCTGGGCCTGCGCCACCGCCCGCGTGGCGCCGCGCACGAGCACCATGCGCGGCATGCCGGGGCGCATCCGCAACCGCGCCGCGCGCCTCTTGCGGCAGGCGCTGCTGCGGCGCTGAGACCGCACGCTCTTCGCTTCAGCGCCAGGCCGCGCGCAGCAGCGCGGCCGGGTCGCTGGTGCCGGAACTGATGCCGGTCACCGGGCCCCAATCGCGATCGAAGCGGCTCGACAGGAAGGCGGCCGAGGTTTCTGCACTGGCGTGCTCCAGCATCAGGCAGGCTTGCGTCGCCAGCACCAGCCGCTGTGTGAAGCGGCGCGCCTGCCGCTCCAGCTCCAGCGGCGGCAGCTGGGTCATCCTGCGCACCGCCTGCAGTTCGTCCTGCAGACGGGGCTCGCCGGTGGCGATGTCCTGCAGCTGGTCGAGCACCAGTTGTACGTCGCCGGGGTTGCGCGACACGGCGCGCAGGACGTCCAGGCACATCACGTTGCCCGAGCCTTCCCAGATCGAGTTGACGGGCGCCTCGCGGAACAGCCGCCCCATCGGGCCGTCTTCCACGTAGCCGTTGCCGCCGAACACCTCCATCGCCTCGCCCGTGAGCGCCACCGCGCGCTTGCAGTTCCAGAACTTCGCGGCGGGCGTGAGCAGGCGGCGCCACGCCGTGTCCAGCGGCGCGTCGGAGCCGAAGCGCGAGGCCAGCCCCATCGCCAGCAAGGTGGCGCTCTCGGACTCGAGCGCCATGTCGGCCAGCAGCTCGGTCATCACCGGCTGCTCGGCCAGCGCCTTGCCGAAGGCGAAACGGTTGCGCGTGTAGTGCAGCGCCTGCGCGAAGGCATGGCGCATGAAGCCGGCGCTGGAGAGCGCGCAGTCCAGCCGCGTCACCGTGGCCATCTCGATGATGGTCGGAATGCCCCGGCCCTCGTCGCCCACCCGCACGCCCCAGGCCTCGTCGAACTCGACCTCGCTGCTCGCGTTGGAGCGGTTGCCGACCTTGTCCTTCAGCCGCTGGATGCGGATCGGGTTCTTCGTGCCGTCGGGCCGCCAACGCGGCACGAAGAAGCACGACGAGCCGTGCGCGTCGGTCTTGGCCAGCACCAGGTGGCCGTCGCACATCGGCGCCGAGAAGAACCACTTGTGGCCGGTGATCAAAAACTCGTCGCCCCACGGGCCGCTGCCCGCGGGCACGGCGCGCGTGGTGTTGGTGCGCACGTCGCTGCCGCCCTGCTTCTCGGTCATGCCCATGCCGACGGTCATCGAGGTCTTGCCCGCGAGCGGAATGTCGCGGGGGTCGTGTTCGTTCGACGCGAGCTTCTCGCACAGGTCGGCATACAGCGCGGCATTGCGGCGCATGACCGGGATGCAGGCCTTGGTCATGATGGTCGGGCAGGTCGAGCCCGACTCGATCTGGCTGTGCATGTGCAGCGACGCGCCGTAGCCCACCCAGGCCGAGGGCCGCTCGTCGAAGAACGGCAGGTTGGCCATGCCGTTGCGCCGCGCGATGGCCATCATGGTGTGCCAGGCGGGGTGGAACTTCACCTGGTCGATGCGTTCGCCGGTGCGCGAGTGGGTGTGCAGCTCGGGCTCGTGGCGGTTGGCGTCCTCGGCGGCGCGCAGCGTGGCCTCTGCGCCGTATTCCGCGCCCTGGCGCACCAGCTCCTCGTCGCGCCACGCGGCACCGCCGCGCGCGACCGCGCCCCGCAGCACGGGGTCGCTGGTGTAGACGTTGTAGTCCTTGAGCTCGGGGGCCTGGTTGTCGGGGTGGAGGCCGATGGTCGGTGTGGTCATGATGGGCTCGCGGTGTCGTTCGAGGTTCGATTCGGGGTTCAGGAGGCGGCGCGTTCGCGCAGCACCAGCGTCTGGGTGGCCAGTCCGACCGGGCCGCGCTCGTCGTAGAGGTGGGACACGGTCAGCCCCGCGCCGTGGCCGTGCGCCTCGGTGACGGAGCGCAGGCCGATCCACTCGCCCTCGGGCGCGCGGAACAGGTTCAGGCTCATGTCGGCGTTGGTGAACAGGAAGCGCTCGGCCGGCAGCACCCAGCTCAGGCCGTTGCCGAAGTCGGCCGCCGCTGCCGTGCGCATGGCGGGCGAGTTGGCCGTGCCGGCCACCAGCGGCACCGCCAGCCGGAACCAGGCGCCGCAGGGGCCGGGCTGCGTCGAGTCGCCTTCGGCCACGCGCGACTCCACGGCGCTGCCGTAGAACGACACGCCGTCGGGCAGGCCCGGAATGCGCACGCGCTCGTTGCAGTCGCGCGGCAATGGCCGCAGCTGCTGTTGCGGCCAGCCCTGCAGGCCCGCCGGCAGCGCCAGCGCGTTGCCGGCCAGCAGCAGCGCATGCGCCCGCGCCACCACCACGTCGCCCGCCAGCAGGTCGATGCCCACGCGCACCGTGGCGCGCGACGACTGCACCTGCGTGCGCGTGACCAGCGGCGCCACCGGCACCGGCTTCACG
>NZ_MOWM01000236.1 GCF_016082275.1 Variovorax sp. E3 | reverse complement strand
TTCCGGGGGAGGGCCGGGGTGGGGCAAGCGGCAGTCGATAAAGCACTGCGCCGAACCCACGCCGCTTGCCCCCATCGACGAAAGGACACCCCACATGACCACCACCCTCCAAAGCTACATCGCCGGCCGCTGGATCGGCCAGCAGGCCGCCCAGCAACTGCGCAGCGCCGTCAACGGCCAGCCCGTGGCCGCCACGCACGCCGAGGCCATCGACTTCGCCGAAGCGCTGGCCTATGCGCGCCGCACCGGCATCCCCGCGCTGATGGCGCTCGACTTCCAGCAGCGCGCCGAACGCCTGAAGGCGCTGGCCAAGTACATCGCCGCCAACAAGGAAACGCTCTACGCCATCTCGGCCCACACGGGTGCCACGCGCGCCGACAGCTGGATCGACATCGAAGGCGGCGCGGGCACGCTCAGCGCCTACGCCGGCATCGGCACCAACGAGCTGCCCTCGGGCAACCTCGTGCACGAAGGCCCGGCCTTTCCGCTCGGCAAGAAGGGCTGCTTCGCGGGCACGCACATCCTGGTGCCGCGCGGCGGCGTGGCGGTGCACATCAACGCCTTCAACTTCCCGGTGTGGGGCCTGCTCGAAAAGTTCGCGCCCAGCTTCCTGGCGGGCATGCCGTGCATCGGCAAGCCGGCCACGGCCACCAGCTACCTCACCGAAGCCGTGGTGCGGCTGATCGTGCAGTCGGGCATCCTGCCGGCGGGCGCGCTGCAGCTGGTCATCGGCAGCACGGGCGATCTGCTCGACCGGCTCGAAGGCCCCGACGTGGTCACCTTCACCGGCTCGGCCGACACCGCCGCCAAGCTGCGCGTGCACCCGAACCTGGTGCGCCAGTCGGTTCCGTTCACGCCGAGGCCGACTCGCTGAACTGCGCGATCCTTGCGCCCGACGTCACGCCCGACGACGAGGAGTTCGATCTCTTCGTGAAGGAAGTGGCGCGCGAAATGACCATCAAGGCCGGCCAGAAATGCACGGCCATCCGCCGCGCGATCGTGCCGCGCCAGCACCTGGACGCAGTGGCCGAGCGCCTGCGCGCGCGGCTTGCCAAGACCGTGGTCGGCGACCCGTCGCGCGAAGAGGTGCGCATGGGCGCCCTCGCCTCGCGCGACCAGCAGGCCGACGTGGCCGAGCGCGTGGCCACGCTGCTGCAGGGCGCCGAGCTGGTGTACGGCGAGCGCGACGGCTTCTCGCCGGTCGGCGACGGCGTGGCCGGCGGCGCCTTCTTCGCGCCCACGCTGCTGCTGAGCCGCAAGCCGCTCGAACACGACGCGGCGCACGACGTCGAGGCCTTCGGCCCCGTGAGCACGCTGATGCCCTACGACGGCATCGACGAAGCGCTGGCGCTGGCCGCGCGCGGACGCGGCAGCCTCGTGGGCACGCTGGTCACGCGCGACCCGGCCATCGCGGCCAAGGCCATTCCGGTGGCCGCCGCGTGGCACGGCCGCCTGCTGGTGCTGGACCGCGAAGCGGCGGCCGAATCGACCGGCCACGGCTCGCCGCTGCCGCAGCTCAAGCACGGCGGCCCGGGCCGCGCGGGCGGCGGCGAAGAACTCGGCGGCCTGCGCGCCGTGAAGCACTACCTGCAGCGCACCGCCGTGCAGGGTTCGCCCACCATGCTGGCGGCCATCACCGGCGAACACGTGCGCGGCGCGGCCGTGCGCGAGAGCGAGGTGCACCCCTTCCGCCGCTACTTCGAGGACCTGCGCATCGGCGACTCGCTGCTCACGCACCGCCGCACCGTCGGCGAGGCCGACATCGTGCCTTCGGCGGCATCTCGGGCGACTATTTCTACATGCACTTCGACGAGGTGGCGGCCAAGCAGAGCCCGTTCGGCAAGCGCATCGCGCACGGCTACTTCGTGCTGTCGGCCGCGGCCGGCCTGTTCGTCTCGCCGTCGCCGGGCCCGGTGCTCGCCAACTACGGCCTGGACACGCTGCGCTTCACCAAGCCCGTGGGCATCGGCGACACCATCCAGGCGCGCCTGACCTGCAAGCGCAAGATCGATCGCAACAAGAAGGACGCCACCGGCCAGGGCCAGGGCGTGGTCGCCTGGGACGTGGAAGTGACCAACCAGGACGGCGAGCTGGTCGCCAGCTACGACATCCTGACGCTGGTGTCCAAGAAGCCCGAGGCGGTGGCGCAATGACGGCGATGTTCGACCTCACGGGCAAGGTCGCCATCGTCACGGGCGGCAACGGCGGCATCGGCCTGGGCATGGCGCAGGGGCTGGCCAAGGCCGGCGCGCGCGTGGTCGTGGCCGCGCGCAACGCGCAAAAGTCGGCCGCCGCGGTCGAGGCGCTGAAGGCGCTGGGCAGCGACAGCTTCGCGCTGGAGGTCGACGTGAGCGACGAGGCCTCGGTGCAAAAGCTGTTCGACGAGGCCGCAGCGCGCTGCGGCCGGCTCGACATCCTGGTCAACAACGCCGGCACCACGGTGCGCAAGCCCGTCGACCAGCTCGCGCTGGCCGAGTGGCGGCAGGTGATGGACACCAACCTCACCAGCGCCTTCCTGTGCAGCCGCGCCGCGCACCCGCACCTGAAGGCCGCGGGCGGCGGCAAGATCATCAACATCGGCTCGATGATGTCGATCTTCGGCGCGCCCTACGCGCCGGCCTATGCCGCGAGCAAGGCCGGCATCGTGCAGTTGACCAGGTCGACCGCGCTCTCGTGGGCGGCCGACCACATCCAGGTCAACGCCATCCTGCCGGGCTGGTTCGAGACCGAGCTCACAGACGGCGCGCGCAGCCAGGTCCCGGGCCTGTACGAGCGCGTGGTGGCCCGCGCCGCCGCCGGCCGCTGGGGCCAGCCGGGCGACATCGCCGGCACCGCCGTGTTCCTGGCGAGCCCCGCGTCGGACTACGTGACGGGCACCGCCATTCCCGTGGACGGCGGGTTTTCTATAGCCGGCTGAGCGCCCGGGGCCGTGTAAATTCGGCCGCCATGCTCTTCTGGTTCCAGATCTTCGCCTTCGTCGCCGGCACGGCCGCGCTGCTCTATGTGTCGCGCGGCCCGCTGAGCCAGCCCGGCTCGCACGGCTTCTACCGCTTCTTCGCGTGGGAGTGCATGCTGGTGCTGGCGCTGGTGAACCTGCCGTGGTGGCATGACGACCCGTTCTCGCCCAAGCAGATCGTTTCCAGCGCGTTCTTCGTGCTGTCGATCTGGCTGCCGATCCATGCGGTGCGCCTGCTGAAGGCCAAGGGCAAGCCGAGCGATGCGCGCAGCGACGACCCCGCGCTCTACGGCTTCGAGAAAACCTCGGCCATCGTCAAGACCGGCGCCTTCCGCTACATCCGCCACCCCATGTACACAGCGCTGCTGCTGCTGGCCTGGGGCGCGTTCCTCAAGCAGTTCAGCTGGCTCACGCTGGCGCTGGTGCTCGCGGCCACGGTGCTGCTGGTGCTCACGGCGCTGCGCGACGAGAAGGAATGCATCGCGCATTTCGGCGACGCCTACCGCGACTACATGCGCGGCACGCGGCGCTTCATTCCCTTCGTTCTGTAGCCGCCGATGGGCCCCGCCGAAGGGCGGGGCTTATACCCGAGGCGCGTGTCGATACCTTGCGGGATGCTGACCCGCACGATCAGGTTCCGTTCACACGAATCTCCTAGCATTCGCGCATGCTGCTCGCACGCGTCCGTCATTTCGCTGAAGCGCACCACAGGCTGTGGTGCGTCGCGGGCATCCTGCTGGTTCTTCTGCAGCCCTTCATCGCGGTGCATTTCCGCTGCGACGGCCTGGAAGACGAACCGATGCTGCGCGTGCGCAGCATCAGCGACACCACCCAGTTCGAGGCCGACGACCGCGCCGACCACCCGAGCGACCACGAGACCACGGTCTTCGCCCAGGCGCCGGCCAGCATCGACCACCCCGACAGCTTCGCCTTCGCGCTGAGCACGCTCATGGCCATGGTGCTGGCGATGCTGCCGCTGGCGGTGGCCATGGCCCGACTCGCCACGTCCATCGTGCGCGAAGCGCCCGAACGCGTGCCGCCGCACGGCGGCGCCCCGCCCCCCGCGCAGCCCTGGCACCGCTTGCCACCCACCGCTGCCCCGCCTTACGGGATCTGAGAAGCGACGCCGCCCTGCGCGCGCGTCGGCTCCCCCCGCCGCGCCTTGCGGCGGTTCTCTCTCTTCCTCGTCGAAAGGACTGCCATGTCCACATTTTTCAGGTGCGCTTGCCGCACCCGGCGCAGCCCTGCGCCTGTCGTTTGCGCATGCATGCGCGAGGTGGCGCCATGAACGCGCTGAACCTCTCGCTCTTTCATTGGCTCGCCGCCGGCACCCAGCCGACGCCGTGGGTGCTTCCGGTCGCCCTCGTGTTCGCGCTGTGGGGCAGTTGGCTCTGCGCGGGCGTCGTGGCCGTCGCGCTGTGGCGCCGCCCCGCCGACCGCGTCTATCTGTGCGTGGTCGCGGCCATGGCCGGCCTGACCTCGCTGGGCGCGCACACCATCGCGACGGCGCTGAATGTCTCGCGCCCGTTCGTGCAGGGGCTGGCCCCGGCGTACATCTCGCATGCGGGCAGCGGCTCGCTGCCGAGCACGCACGCGTCCGTCATGTTCATGGTCGCGGTGGCCTTCATGCTGCGCCCCGGCCTGCGCCGGCTCTCGGTGCCGCTGCTCGCGCTGGCCGCCGCCACGGGGTGGGCGCGCGTGTACGTGGGCGTCATTTTCCGGTCGACATCGTGGCCGGCCTGCTGCTGGGCACGGTGATCGCCGGCGCGATCGCCATGGCGCGGAGGCTCTTTCTTTTTTTCGTACCGCGAGCTGGCCGCGCATCCGGCGACAGCCCGGCGACCAGCTCTCTGTGGAGACCCTCATGATCTCACCGACCACCGCCAGACATTCACGCGCCGGCGCCAGCATCGGCGCCAACGTCAGCACCAGCACGGCTGACACCACCTCCGCCGCCGCCGAGCCGCTCGCGCAGACCGGCGTGCCCGACGCGCCCAGCGCCGACGCGCGCAGCATCTCGTGCGTGATCCCCTGCTACAACGAGGCCGCCAACCTGCGCCTCATGCTGCCGCTGCTCGAAGACATTCTCTGGGCCACGAGCTGCGCTGGGAAATCATCGTGGTGGACGACGGCAGCACCGACGACACGGCCGCCGTGGCCGAGGCGTGGTGCGAGCTCGCGGGCTTTCGCTGCATCTCGCTGTCGCGCAACTTCGGCAAGGAAGCCGCGCTCACCGCCGGCCTGGCCGCGGCCACCGGCGACGCCGTGGTGCTGCTGGACGGCGACCTGCAGCATTCGCCCGCGCTGATCCACGCCATGCTCGCGCAATGGGTGGCCGGCGCCGAGGTGGTGTATGCGGTGCGCCAGGAGCGCAGCGACGAAAGCCGCTTCAAGCAGCTGGGCAGCAAGCTCTTCTACGGCCTGGTCAATTCGTCGGACCGTTTCGAGGTGCCCAAGGACGCGGGCGACTTCCGCCTGATGGACCGCAAGGTGGTCGACGCGCTCATGAGCCTGCCCGAGCGCAGCCGCTTCATGAAGGGCCTGTACGCCTGGGTCGGCTTTCGCGCCGTGGCGCTGCCCTACACGCCCGCGCCGCGC
Source organism: Variovorax sp. E3 (assembly GCF_016082275.1). Taxonomy (GTDB): domain Bacteria; phylum Pseudomonadota; class Gammaproteobacteria; order Burkholderiales; family Burkholderiaceae_C; genus Variovorax. The sequence goes on along the minus strand of NZ_MOWM01000236.1, from coordinate 2,164 downwards.
GCCGAAGGCACCACCAAGTTCAACGCGCGCCGGCTGGTGCGCCTGGCGCTGGACGGCCTTACCGCCTTCACCACCTGGCCGCTGCGCATGGTGAGCGTGGTCGGCCTGCTGTTCGCGGTGCCGGCCTTCGGCTACGGCATCTACGTGACCATCGACCACCTGCTGTTCGGCAATTCCGTGTCGGGCTGGACCACCATCGTCGTGAGCCTGATGTTCTTCATCGGCATCCAGATGATCTCCACCGGCATCGTGGGCGAGTACATCGCCCGCATCTACGAGGAGGTCAAGGGCCGCCCGCTGTACGTGGTGCGCCGCGAACACGGCAAGGGCCTCGAGACCGGAGCGCCATGAGGCGCACCGGCTCCACCTGGTGGACCTCGCCCCAGCCGCTCTGGCTCATTGCCGCCGTGTTCGCCTGGCTGTTCGCCACGGCGTGGGCGCGGCCGCTGATGGCGCCCGATGAAGGCCGCTACGGCAGCGTGGCGCTCGCCATGCTGCGCTCGGGCGACTGGCTGGTGCCCCGGCTCGACGGCCTGCCCTTCTTCCACAAGCCGCCGCTGTTCTACTGGATCGGCGCGGCCGCGATGGCGGTGGTGGGCCCGCTCGAATGGGCGGCGCGCCTGCCGTCGATCCTGGGCGCGGGCGTGGCGGCGGCGGCGCTGTTCCTGTTCCTGCGGCGCTGGGCGACGGTGCGCCAGGCGCTGCTGTCGACCGTGGTGCTGGTGACCACGCCCTTCTTCTTTCTGGGCGGGCAGTTCGCCAACCTCGACATGCTGGTGGCCGGATGCATCTCGGCCACGGTGCTGCTGGCCGGCGGCGCGGCGCTGGCCCGCGAGCGCGGCGAGCCCTGGCGGGCCCTGCTGGCGGGCGCCTACCTGATGGCCGCGGCCGGGCTGCTGGCCAAGGGCCTCATCGGCCTGGTGCTGCCCGGCGCGGTGCTGGTGCTGTGGTGCGCGGTGACGCGCAAGACCGTGGTGCTGAAGCTCGCGCTCTGGCTGCCCGGCTGGGCGGTGCTGCTGGCCGTGGCCGGCCCGTGGTTTGTCGCGATGCAGCTGAAGTACCCCGAGTTCTTCGACTACTTCGTCATCACGCAGCACTTCCGGCGCTTTGCGTCGTCGGGGTTCAACAACGAGCACGGCTTCTGGTTCTACATCCCGGTGCTGGCGCTGCTGACGCTGCCGTGGTTCGCGTGGGTGTTCGTGCCGCGCGGCAAGGAGGTCGATGCGCGGCCCCGGCTGTCCGACGTCGACTGGCTCATGTGGATCTGGCTCGCGGTGATCGTGGTGTTCTTCTCGCTGCCGCGCTCCAAGCTGGTCGGCTACGTGCTGCCCGCGCTGCCGCCGCTGGCCTACCTGATCGCGCAGCGCGTGCTGGCGGGCCGGGTCATCGAGAAGCTGCTGCCCAAGGTGCGCGCCACCGCGCTGGCCTCGGCCGTGCTGTGCGTGGTGTGCGTGGGCGCCATCGCGATCTACGCCGCGCCGCCGGGCACCCGGCTGCGCCTGCCCGCGGGCCAGTCGGTGGCTGCGGGTGACCAGGTGCTGATGCTCGACAGCTACTACTACGAGATCCCGTTCTACTGGAACCTGCGCGAGCCCGTGCTGGTGTCGGACGACTGGAAGGCCGCCGCCACCGACACCCGCGACAACTGGCGCAAGGAGATCTTCGACGCAAGCCGCTTCGACCCCGCGCGCGCCGCCGCCACGCTGGTCGACCGCGCGCAACTCGCGCCCGTGCTGTGCGTGCCGCGCACCACCTGGCTGGTCGGGCCGATCGGCTCGCAACTGACCAACCCCTGGCTCGCCAGGGCGCAGTTGGTGGCCCTCAACGAAAGCGTTGCCGCATGGCGCTTCGCGGGCAGCGCCACGCGCGACCCCGGTTGCCTGGACACCGCGGCCACACCACCGACACCCTCTCCCGTGCCTCCCCCTGGAACGAATGGCGATGACTGACACTTCCGGCCCGCAGCGGCCGACGACCACGCGCTACCTGTGCGTCTGCGCGGACGACTTCGGCATGAGCCTCGGGGTCAATTCGGCCGTGCTCGACCTGGTCGAGCTCGGCAAGGTCTCCGCCACCAGCGGCATGGTGCGGCGCGGCGCATGGGCCGCCGGCGCGCGCGCGCTGCGCGGGCTCGACCCCGCGCGGCTGGACGTGGGCCTGCACC
>NZ_MOWM01000235.1 GCF_016082275.1 Variovorax sp. E3 | reverse complement strand
CCGCGCTCCACCGCGAGCCGCGCCACCGACAGGCCGATGCCGCTCGCGCCACCGCTCACGACGAAGCGCAGGCCGGGGGAGGCTGCGGTGGCGGTCATGCCGCGACGGCCGCCTGCAGGCGCGGCCGCATGTCGTCGGAGATGCGGTCGCAGCGGTCGATCCACACATCCGAGTGCGCGAGCGCATGCTCGATCAGCCTTCGAGCACCTTGAGCCGCGAAGGCTGGCCGATGATCTGCGGGTGCATGCCGACCATCATCATCCGGTCTTCGGCATGGAGCATGTCGAACTCGCTGGTCCAGGCTTCGAGCACGGCAGAGGGTGCCTGCAGCGTGCGGCCCGGCAGCGTGATCGAGTACTGGAAGAAGGGCGCGTCGTCGAGCACCCAGCGAAACGGCAGCTCGACGATGTCGGTGCGCGCGCCGCCGATTTCGAGCAGGTAGGGCGAGTCGTCGTCGAAGAAGTTCGACGAGTAGCTGAAGCCGTACTCCTTGAGCAGGTCGAGCGTGATGCTGCTGAACTCCGCCGCCGGCGAGCGCCAGCCGCGCGGGCGCGTGCCGGCCAGGCGCGTCAGGGCTTCCATGCCGCGGTCCATTTCCTCGCGCTCCTCGGCCGGGCTCAGGTTGACGATCCAGCGGTGGCTGTAGCTGTGGTGCGCCACCTCGTGGCCCTTGTCGACCACTTCGCGCACGAGGTCGGGGTGCTTGTCGGCCACCTCGCCGGGAATGAAGAAGGTGGCGCCGATGCCGTAGCGTGCGAGCAGCGCGAGGATGCGCGGCATGCCGACCTTCCAGCCGTAGGCGCCCTGCGACATCAAAATGGGCCGCTGGGCGTTGGCCGGGTCGCGGCCGGTCCACATGGTCTCCGCGTCGAGGTCGAAGGTCAGCATGAGCGGAAAGCCTTTGCTCGTGGTCGGCATCAGGAAACTCCTTGGCGAAATCGGGGGAAGGGTGTGGTTCGGTCAGACGTGCTTGTGAAAGCCCGTCCAGCGCTCGGCCAGCAGCAGCACGACGCCGGTGGTCACGATGAGCAGGGTCGACACGGCGGCCACGCTCGGGTCCACGCCCTGCTCGACCGACGTGAAGATCTTCACGGGCAGCGTGGTCTGGCTCGCGGACAGCAGGAACACCGACACCGGCACGTTGTCCAGCGAGGTGATGAAGGCGAAGAGGCCGCCGGCCACCAGCCCGGGCTTCACGAGCGGCAGCGTGACGAGGCGAAAGCTCGTGAAGCCGTCCGCGCCGAGCACCCGCGCCGCGTCTTCCAGCGACTCGTCGACCGACGAGAGGCTGCCCAGGCTGGCCCGCACCACATACGGCACGGTGATGACCACGTGCGCGAGCCACAGGCCCAGCGAGTTGCCGCGCAGCCCGGTCATCGTGTAGTACTGCAGCAGCGCCACGCCGAGCACCACCGAAGGCAGGATCAGCGGCGCCATGAACAGCGAGGTGAGCGCGCCCGCGCCCGGCACCATGCGGCGGTGGATGGCGTAGGCCGCGATGAGCCCGAGCACCAGCGCGGCGGCGGTGGACGCGGCGGCCAGCCACAGGCTGGTCCATGCGGCGCTGAGGTATTCGGGGTCGCGCAGCACCACCTCGAACCAGTGGAAGGTCAGGCCCTTCGGCGGGATCGTGAGGTAGGCCGTCTTGCTGAAGGCCGCGAGCACCACCACCAGCACCGGGATCTGCAGGAACACCACCACCGCGATGGCCGTGGCCGCGAGCACGGGCGTCTTCTTGCCGTCGGCGTTCATGCGTTGCCTCCCCAGCGCCGCAGCACGCGGCTGGACAGCCCGATGACCACCAGCGTGAGCGCGGTGAGCGCGAACGACATGGCCGCGCCGGCGGGCCAGTCGAGCGTCTGCAAAAAGTCGTCGTAGATCAGCGTGGCCATCACCTTGTAGGTGGGCCCGCCCAGCATGCGCGGCGTGACCAGCGCGCTGATGGTCAGCACGAACACGAGGATGGAGCCCGACAGGATGCCCGGCGCGCTCATCGGCAGCGTGATCGACCAGAACACGCGCAGCCGGCTCGCGGCCAGCGTGTACGCGGCGGCCTGCACGTCCTTGGAGATCGCCTGGATGGCCGGCACCAGCATCAGCACCATGAACGGCAGGAAGATGTGCGACATACCCACCAGCAGGCCGAACAGGTTGAACATCATCTTGATGGGCCGCTCGATCAGGCCGACGTCCATCAGGAGGTTGTTCACGAGGCCCCGGTTGGCGAGCAGCGCGATCCAGCCGAAGGAGCGCACCACCAGGTTCAGCAGCATCGGGAAGATCACGAGCATGGTGAGCGCCAGCCGCATCTTCGGCCCCGCGTTGGCGATGTAGTAGGCCAGCGGATAGCCCAGCAGCAGGCAGATGGCCGTCACGCCGAAGCCCAGCACCAGCGTGCGCACCACCACCTCGCGGTAGTACTCGTCGGTGACGATGCTGGTGTAGTTGGCCAGTGTCCAGCCGGCGGAGATGCCGGTGCCGGGCTCGTAGGGGTGCAGGCTCAGCGGCACCATCAGCAGCACCGGCGCGACAAAAGCCAGCAGCAACAGCAGCAGCAGGGGCGACGCCAGCAGCGTGCCGGTGAGCTTGCGCGGGTTCATGCGGCGGCGGCCTGCACCGCGCGCGCGGTGACGTACACGTGCTGCGGCGCGATGGCCACGCGCACCGGCGCATCGACGTCCAGGCCGGCGTGCGGGCCGTTGGTGACGGCCTCGGCAATGAGCTCGGTGCCGCCGAACGCGAGCAGGTACTGCACGCGCGCGCCGACGAAGGAGCGCATGGCGACGCGGCCCGCGAGCGTGGCCGCGCCGGGAGAGGGCGCATCGGCGAAGCGGATGTCTTCCTGGCGGATCACCACGTCGACCGCCGCGCCCTGCGCCATGCCTTCGGCGGCAGAGGCGGGCAGCATCGGGCCGTTGTCCAGCTGCACCGCGGCGGCGGCGCCGGTGGCACGCACCACGCGGCCCGTGAGCCGGTTGGGCCGGCCGATGAAGCTCGCGACGAAGCCGGTGGCGGGGCGGTGGTAGATGGCCTCGGGCGTGTCGAACTGCTGCACCACGCCGTGCGCGAGCACGCACACGCGGTCGGACATCGACATCGCCTCGCCCTGGTCGTGCGTGACGAACAGCGTGGTGATGCCGACCTCGCGCTGCAGGCGCTTGAGCTCGATCTGCATCTCGTCGCGCAACGAGGCGTCGAGGTTGGACAGCGGCTCGTCGAACAGCAGGATGCTCGGGCGCGGCGCAATCGAACGCGCCACCGCCACGCGCTGCTGCTGGCCGCCCGAGAGCTGTTTGGGCATGCGGTCGCCGAGCGCGGAAAGGCGCACGCTGGCCAGTGCCTGGTCGACGCGCTGCTTCAGTTCGCTGCCCTGCATGCCCTGGCGGCGCAGGCCGAAGGCGACGTTCTCGAACACGCTCATGTGCGGGAACAGCGCATACGACTGGAACACCAGCCCGATGTTGCGGCGGTTGGTCGGCAGCGCGGTGATGTCGCGGCCGTCGACCAGGATGCGCCCGCCGGTCGGCTCGATCAGGCCCGCCACCATGCGCAGCACGGTGGTCTTGCCGCAGCCCGAGGGGCCGAGCAGCGAGATGAATTCGCCGTCATGCACCGAAAGCGAAACCGACGATGCGGCCGTGTGGCCCGGGTAGCGTTTCTCGAGACGGTCGAGCGTGAGTGCCGGCATGGCGGTCGGGTCCTGAGGATGGAAGAGGGGGCGTTCAGCGGGCGACTTCGCGCTGCCAGCGCTTGGTCCAGTCGGGCAGCGACTTCGCCACGGCCTCGGGGTCGGGCAGCCAGAGGTTGTCGAAGGTCTCCTTGTAGGGAACGATCTTCGCGGCCTTGTCGCTGAGCTTGACCTGCGTGTTCACGGGCCCCGCGTACTTGCGCTCGGCGAAGCAGGTCTGGCCCTCCTTTGACAGCACCTCGTCGATGTATTTGAGCGCCAGCGCCGGCGACTTGGCGCCCTTCGGAATCACCAGCGCGGGCAGGATGCCGACCGCGCCTTCCTTCGGATAGACGATGGCCAGCGGCAGGCCCTTGTCGATGGCCGAGCCCGCGCGGTCGGGGTACCACACGGCGGCGGCGATTTCCTGCCGCTCGAACAGCGAGACGATCTGGTCGGCCTGCGTGTAGAGCGTGACCGACGACTTCGCGATGGGCTTGATGGCCGCGAAGCCCGCGTCCATGTTCGCCAGCGTGCCGCCCTTCATGCGGTTCAGCGCCATGAGGAACTGCGAGCCCGAAGTGCCGCTGATGTCGCCGATGGCGAGCTTGCCGTCGAACTCGGGCTTGGCAAGGTCGGCCCACGAGGTGGGCGGTGTCTTGACCTGCTTGGTGTCGTACACGATGACGGTGGCGCCGGTCATGAACACCACGTACTGGCCGTCCTTGTCGAGGGCGCGCGGCGACACCTCGGCCGCGTTCGCGAGCTTGCTCTTGTCGATGGTCTCCAGCAGCTTCTCGTTCTTGAGCTGCGAGGCGAGCGAGTTGTCGATGTAGACCACGTCGAAGTCCGACTTGCCGCCGGTCGCGCGGATCGACGCCGCGAACTGCGACGAGCTGCCGAGCTTGAGCGCGACCTTGGCGCCGGTCTTCTTCTCGAAGGCGGCGATGTGGCAGGTCTTGGAGTCTTCGGCGAAGGAGCCGCCGAAGATGCCGACCACCAGCTCTTCGGCCTGCGCAACGTGCGCGCCGCCGGCCAGCAGAGCGGCCGCAAGGCCGGGGACGAGACAGCGCGAGAACGTGGTTTTCATCGTGAACTCCTGGAAGGCAAAGGCCTGAAGGCCGCGTTGGAATTCACTTTATCTTTCGTAAAAGATAAATGCAAGGCATTTAAGATAGGGACGAACCCGCGCCACGGCGCTGCACCACAATGGCAGCGAAAAGGCCCCAACGTTGATGGAGAGAAGGTCATGCCGCACAAAAAGGAAGCATCGAATCGACGTCCGCCCCAAGGCGATGCCAAGGGCCGCGAAGCCCCGGAAGACCTGCGTTCCCCGGTCGACGAGGCACCGGCCGAGGGCGGCGACCTCGTCGCGCGCGGCATCCGGCAGTGGCAGCGCGAGCGGCCCGACATCGACAGCAGCGGCAAGTCGGTGGTGGGCCGGCTGCTGCGTCTTGAAGAAGTGGTGCTGCGCACGCTGAACCAGGTGCTGGAGCCCTTCGGCATGAAGTACCAGGAGTACGCGGTGCTCGCCACCTTGCGCGTGGCGGGCGCGTCCTACCGCCTGTCGCCGTCGCGGCTGCAGAGCACGCTGCTCTTCACTTCGGGCGGCTTGTCGAACCTGCTCAAGCGGCTGGAGAAAGAGGGCTGGATCAAGCGCTCCATCGACCCCAACGACGGGCGCGGCGTGCTGGTCAAGCTCACGGCCAAGGGCATCCGCCTGGCCGACGAGGCCATGCCGCGGCACGCGGCGGCCGAGCTGCATCTGCTGCGCATGTTCGACGACGGGCAGCGCGATGTGCTGTCGGGCCTGCTGAGCCAGATGATGACGGGCAACGCGCCCGAGCTGGGCCCGGAGCCCGGCGAGGCGCTGCGCAAGCCGCGCGATTGAGTCCGCGCGATCGGCAATCGCGTCAGAACAGCTTCGTGCCCGGCGGGACGTCGCGATCGGGCACGCACAGCGCCACGTGGCCGTCTTCGTTGTGGAAGCCCGTCACCAGGCATTCGGACATCAGCGAGCCGATCTGCTTCTTCGGAAAATTCACCACGGCCACCACGAGCTTGCCGACCAGTTCGGCGGGCTGATAGAGGTCGGTGATCTGCGCGCTGGATTTCCTGACCCTCAGCGGCCCGAAGTCGACCTGCAGCACATAGGCCGGCTTGCGCGCCTTCGGCAGCGGCTCGGCCGCAAGCACGCGGCCCACGCGCAGCTCGACCTTGGCGAAATCGCTCCACTCGATGAGGGGCATGTCGCCCGGCGCTTCGGCGCTCGTGGCCGGCGATGTATTCGGTGGGGAGGTCATGGGCAAGTCTTTCATCGGCGAAGATGTTCTTTCTTCGAGCATACCGATTCACCCCACGACACAAGCACATGCAGACCCGACTGCGCGGCGCGCTGGAAATGAGCGCATCCATGGCGATCTCCGGAACCATCGGTTGGTTCGTCGTGCGCGCCGACCTGCCGGTGGTCGACCTGCTGTTCTGGCGCTGCGTGTTCGGCGCGGCCACGCTGCTGGTCGTGTGCCTCGCGCTGGGCCTGCTGCGGCGCGGCATGCCCCGGCGCAGCCTGGCGCTTGCGGCGGCCGGCGGGGTGGCGCTGGTGGTCAACTGGGTGCTGATCTTCGCGGCCTTCTCGTACACGTCGATCTCGATCGCCACGGCGGTCTACAACACGCAGCCCTTCATGCTGGTCGCGCTCGGCGCGCTGGTGCTGTCGGAGCGGCTGACCGGGACGAAGGTGGGCTGGCTCTGCGTCGCGTTCGCGGGCGTGGTGCTGGTGGCGCAGGCCAGGAATGGAGGCGGCGATGGGGACGGCGCCGGCTACCTCGTCGGCGTGCTGATGGCGCTGGGCGCGGCCTTCTGCTACGCCGTGGCCGCGATCATCGCGAAGAAGCTGGACGGCATGGCGCCGCACGTCATTGCGCTGGTGCAGGTGTGCGTCGGCATCGTGCTGCTCGCGCCGTTCGCGCATCTGCGCGCGCTGCCCACCGACGCGGGCACGTGGGGCATGCACCTGGCCATGGGCGTGATCTACACGGGGCTGGTGTTCACGCTGCTGTACAGCGCGCTGCAGAAGCTGTCGACGCCGGTGGCGGGGGCGCTGTCGTTCATCTATCCACTGGTGGTGTTCGTGGTCGATTTCTTCGTGTTCGACCGGCGGCTGAGCGCGCTGCAGTTGGCGGGCGCGGCGGCCATCCTGATTGCGGCGGCGGGCATGACGTTCGGGTGGCCCTTGCCCGGCCTGGCGCGGCGGGCTCCCAGACTGCCATTAAAATGAGAATTATTCTTATCTGACGCGGCCGTGGCCGCCACGCCCGTCCGCCATGGCCGCCGATTCCGTTCTTCATCATCCGCACATCCAGACGCTCTACTGCGACCACCACGGGTGGCTGCAGGGCTGGCTGCGCAAGAAGCTCGGCAACGCCTTCGACGCGGCGGACCTCGCGCAGGACACCTTCCTTCGCATCCTCGCCGCGCCCGACGGCACCCCTGAAAAGCAGGGCGACTGGCAACTGCGCGAGCCGCGCGCCTACCTCACGGTGGTGGCCAAGCGGCTGCTGGCCAACCTGTACCGCCGCCGTTCGCTGGAGCAGGCCTACCTTGACGCGCTGAGCGCGCTGCCCGAGCCGCAGGCGCCGTCGCCCGAGCAGCAGGCCATCATCCTGGAGACCCTGCAGGAGATCGACGCGATGCTCGACGGCCTGGCCGCGCCGGTGCGGCAGGCCTTCCTGATGGCGCAGCTCGAAGGGCTGGGTTACGCGGAAATCGCGACGAAGCTGGCCGTGAGCGAGCGCACCGTCAAGCGCTACATGGCCGAGGCGATGGCGCGCTGCATCCTGCTGACGGCATGAGCGCGCGGCAGGCCGTGTCGGTGGACGAGGGCGTCGCCATGCAGGCGGCGCAGTGGTTCTTCCTGATCCAGTCGGGCGAGGCCACGCCGGCCGAGCGCTCGCGCTGGACGCAATGGCGCGAGGCCGATCCGTCGCACGAAGCGGCGTGGCAACGCGCCGAGCAGGTGAGCCGCAAGTTCGGCATGCTGCCCGGTGGCCTGTCGATGCCCGCGCTGGGCCGCACGGTGCGCGCCGACCGCCGCGCGGCCGTCAAGACGCTGGCGCTGCTGCTCACCGCCGCGCCCGCGGG
>NZ_MOWM01000234.1 GCF_016082275.1 Variovorax sp. E3 | reverse complement strand
TCGGTGCCGGCGCGCGAGCCGATCGGCTTGATCTGCGCCAGGCGCAGCGCGGTGGTCTGCGGCACGCCGGCCGGCTTGCCCGCGCGCCTGGGCTGCAGCGACAGCGGCAGCACGGGCGCGACAGCTCGGTCACGCGCGTGCCCTGCCGGTCGGGCTGCACGTAGCCCTCGGCGGCCAGGTGCTCGTAGGTGGCGGTGACGGTGTTGCGCGAAATGCCGAGCGCCTCGGCCAGCGCGCGCGAGCCGGGCAGCCGGCTGCCGGGCGCGAGGCTGCCGTCGAGGACGGCGCGCTTGAGCCGGTCGTACAACTGGCGCTGCATCGAGCCGGCGTCGCGGTCTTTCACGAGCGGGGATTCGAGCAGGGCAGAGGGGGAGAGGGTGTGTCGTGGCACCATGAAATGAATCCGCCGTGGCGCTTTCGTTGGAGCCACGTTGCGCGTACTTTACGGGCTTCGGCTTTGCCTTTCCTGTTTTTTCCCGAAAGAGTTCTCATGACGCCTCGCCCCAACGACTTCGGCCAGTCCATCGGCCCCGACCTGCCGGGCTGGACCCCGCGCCCCATGCCGCCGCGCCGTGCCATCGAAGGCCGCTTCTGCACAGTCGAGCCGCTCGACGCCGCAAGGCACGCCGACGACCTGCACGCGGCCTACGCGCAGGCGCCCGACGGCCGCGACTGGACCTACCTGGCGTCGAGCGGCCCGCCGATCTCGGCACCACGCGGGCGCACGTCGAGCGCCTCGCCCAGAGCCCCGACCCGATGCACTTCGCCGTCATCGACCGGCAAAGCGGCCGCGCCGTGGGCACGCTGGCGCTGATGCGCATCGACCCGGCCAACGGGGCGATCGAGGTCGGCAGCGTCAATTTTTCGCCGCTGCTCAAGAACACGCCGATGTCGACCGAAGCCCAGTACCTGCTGATGAAGCTCGTCTTCGACGAACTCGGCTACCGACGTCACGAGTGGAAGTGCGACAACTTCAACGAACCGTCGAAGCGCGCGGCGGCGCGGCTGGGCTTCCAGTACGAAGGGCTGTTCCGCCAGGCCGTGATCTACAAGGGCCGGGGCCGCGACACGGCGTGGTTCTCGATCATCGACAGCGAATGGCCGGCGCTGCGCACCGCTTTCGAGCGCTGGCTGTCGCCGGAGAACTTCGACGCGCAGGGGCGCCAGCGCATGTCGCTGCAGAAGTTCCGGCTGCCGTCCTGAGCCTGAAGCCGGGCCTGAACACCAACACAGGTCATCGTGTTGCAGGCCCGGGCAGCGCCTCGCGCAGGAACTCCAGAAAGGTCTGCGCCACCTCGGGCAGCGTGCGGTCGGCCAGCGTCTGCAGCTCGACCGAGCGCTCCCGCATGCCGCGCTCGCGGATCTCCGCGGCATGCAGCTCGCCGCGCCGCACACGGTCACGCACCGTGATCTCGCCCGCGATCGCGAGCCCGCCACCTTGCTGCACGAAGCTGGCCAGCGCCTCGAAGCGGTTGCTGACCAGCGCGGGCTCGAACACCAGGCCGCGGTTGCTGCAGGCCACGTCGAACAGCTGGCGCACCGTGTTGTCGGGCCCCGAGAGCGCCAGGGGATACGGCAGCATCTGCGCCAGCGTCACGCTGCGCAGCCTGGCCAGCGCGTGGTCGGGCCGCATGATCGCGAACACCGAGGCCGCCTGGCGGTGCGCCACGCGAATGCCCTGCACCGCGGCGCGGCTGTAGGTCAGGCCGATGTCGGCATCGCCGAGCAGCACGGCCTCGGTGACGTCCGTGGGGCTGCCGGCCTTCAGGTCGAACTGGATGCCCGGGTACAGCACCCGGAACGACACGATGGCCTGCGGCAAGAATTCGTTGGCAAAGCCCGACGAGCAGGCGATGCGCACCCGCCCGCGCCGCAGCCCCTGCAGCCCCTGGATGTCGGACACCACGCGCTCGGCCTCCAGCGCCCCGCGCCGCGCATGCGCCGCCAGCAGCTCGCCCGCCGCGCTGGGTGCCATGCCGCGCGGGCGGCGCTCGAACAGCGGCACGCCCAGCAGCTCTTCGAGCATGGCCACCTGCCGGCTGATGGCCGAGGCGCTGACGTTCAGGCGCGAGGCCGCTTCGGTCAGCGAGCCGCTGCGAACCACTTCGAGGAAATAGCGCAGGGAGGTCTCTTGCAGGCGATGGGATGACATGGTGAGGTGAGTGGGGCGTCGGGCGGTGGCGGTGCCGTGCTTTGCGCAAAACGCAAAGATATCCGGGAAAAACGGCAATTGTTCAAAAGGTCGCGCATGCCTAGACTGCCACGAAACCGTCACAAAACCCACTTTTCACATGCCCTTCGAGCCCGCAGTCCCACAGACTTCCTCGCCCCGAGCCCTGCACAGCCTGCGGGCGCTGCTTCCCGTGCTCGTGCTCGGCACCGCCGGCCTTGCCGGCGCGGCCGAACTCTCCCCGGCCGATGCCGAGCGCCATGCGCAGGCCACCTACCGCGAGTACTTCGAGCTGCTGTCCCTGCCCAACGACGCCATCGTGCCGGAAGACATCCGCAAGAACGTCGAATGGCTGGAGCAGGCGTTCCGCAAGCGCGGCTTCACGACGCAGCAACTGCCCAACGACGGCAAGCCGATGCTCTACGCCGAGTACCCGGGCAGCGACCCCGCGCGCAAGACCGTGCTGTTCTACATGCACATGGACGGCCAGCCCGTCATTCCCGCGCAATGGGCGCAAAAGAGCCCGTGGACGCCCGTGCTCAAGCGCAAGACCGGCAAGGGCGAGTGGGAAGAGATCGATTCGGCCCCGCTCTTCAGCGGCTCGCTCGACCCCGAGTGGCGCGTGTTCGGCCGCGCATCGGCCGACGACAAGGGCCCGATCATGATGATGCTCGCGGCCATCGACGCGCTGAAGGCCGGCGGCGGCCAGCCGGCGGTGAACGTCAAGGTGATCCTGGACAGCGAGGAAGAAAAAGGCTCGCCCTCCATCACCGGCGTGATGAAGGCGCACAGCGATTTGCTGCGCACCGACGCCATCGTGATCCACGACGGCCCCATGCATGCCACCAACCGGCCCACGCTGGTGTTCGGCAACCGCGGCGCGGCGCAGGCCCAGCTCGTCGTGTATGGCGCCAAGGTGCCGCTGCACAGCGGGCACTACGGCAACTACTCGCCCAACCCGGCGCAGCGGCTGGCCACGCTGCTGGCGTCGATGAAGGACGGGCAGGGCCGCGTCACCGTGCCGGGCTACTACAGCCATGTGAAGATCGGCGAGGCCGACCGCAAGATCATGGCCGCCGTGCCCGACGACGAAGCGGCGCTCAAGCGCCGCCTGGGCATTGCCCAGACCGACAAGGTCGGCGCCAACTACCAGGAGGCGATGCAATACCCCTCGCTCAACGTGCGCGGCATGGCCTCGGCCGCCGTGGGCGACAAGGTGGCGAACATCGTGCCCGACAAGGCCGTGGCCGAACTCGACCTGCGCACCACGCCCGACTCCGACGCGGCGTACCTGGGCCAGCAGATCGAGAAGCACATCGTCAAGCAGGGCTACCACCTCGTGAAGGGCATGCCCACCGACGAAGACCGCGCCCGCTACGACAAGCTCGCCAGCTTCTCTTACCAGAGCGAGGGCGCCGATGCGGCGGGCTCGCCGGTCGATTCGGTGGTGGGCAAGTGGGCCTACAAGTCGCTGACCGACAGCTTCGGCACCAGTCCCGCGCCGGTGCGCATCCGCATGATGGGCGGCACCGTGCCCACGGCCGAGATCGTGCGCGTGCTGCAGGTGCCGTTCGCGATCATTCCGCTCGTGAACGCCGACAACAACCAGCACGCCGCCAACGAGAACCTGCGCATGGGCAACTACGTGAGCGGCGTGCGCACCATCCACAGCTTGCTGACGCACCCGCTCTGACGGCGCACGAGCAGGCCGGCGCGCAGGCAGACAGGCGCGTTCAGCCCGGCTTCTGCGCCTGCTCGCACTCGACCTGGATCAGCTCGCGCTCGTCCAGCGTCGCGCCGATGCGCACCGCGCTCAGGCAGCCGCCCCACACGCAGCCGGTGTCGGTGGAAAGCAGGTCGGGCCGCGAGAGCCAGCCCAGGGTCGACCAGTGGCCGAAGGCGACGGTGGCCTTGGCGGTCTTGCGGCCGGGCACGTCGAACCACGGCATGTAGCCTTCGGGCGCGGTGGCGGCGCTGTCCTTGGCCTCGAACTCCATCACGCCGTCGGGCGTGCAAAAGCGCAGCCGCGTCAGCGCATTGACGATGGCGCGCAGGCGGGCGTTGCCCGTGAGCGTGCCGTGCCATTCGGCCGGCTCGTTGCCGTACATCGTCAGCAGGAAATCGCCGAGCGCCGGGCCGCGCAGCACCGACTCGACCTCGGCCGCCAGCGCCAGCGTGTCGCCCACCGTCCATTGCGGCAGTACGCCCGCATGCACCATCAGCAGGTCGCCTTCGCCGATGCGCATGTGCAGCGCCATGTGCTGCCTGCGCACCCAGTCGAGCAGCGCCTCGCTGTCGGGCGCGGCCAGCAGGCCGGCCAGCGTGTCCTTGCGGCCCATCTTGCGCGCGCCGTGCGCCACGCCCAGCAGGTGCAGGTCGTGGTTGCCCAGCAGGCTCAGCGCCGAAGCGCCGTAGCCCTGCACGCGGCGCAGCACCGCGAGCGAATCGGGGCCCCGGTTCACCAGGTCGCCGAGCAGCACGATGGTGTCGCGGCTCGAGAAATCGATCTTGTCGAGCAGCCGCCCGAGGGGGGCGTCGCAGCCTTGCAGGTCGCCAATCAAGTAAAGTGACATTCCCTCATTCTCCCCCTCAGTTCATGGATGTCTTCCTGCTGGCCTTGCTGACGACGCTCAACGCGGCGTTCGCAATGTCCGAAATGGCCCTTTCCACCAGCCGCCGCGCCCGCCTCGCGGCCTTGGCCGAAACGGGGGACACCGGCGCGGCCGCCGCGCTCAAGCTGATGGAGTCGCCCACGCAATTCCTCTCGACGGTGCAGATCGGCATCACCTCCATCGGCATGCTGAGCGGCATCGTCGGCGAGGCCGCCTTCGCGGCGCCGCTGGCGGTGTGGATGGAGTCGGTCGGCATGGGCGCGGGCACGGCCAGCATCGTGTCCACGGCCTGCGTGGTGACCTGCATCACCTTCTTCACCATCATCTTCGGCGAGCTGGTGCCCAAGCGCATCGGCCAGCTCTACCCCGAGCCGGTGGCGCGCTTCGTGTCGCGGCCCATGCGCGGGCTGGCCAAAGGCGCCAAGCCCTTCGTGTGGCTGCTGGCGGGCGCCACCGCCACCACGCTGAAGCTGCTGCGTATCGACGCCAACGCGGCCCGCTCGGTGACCGAGGAAGAAATCTCGGCCAGCCTCGAAGAGGGCGTGGACGCCGGCGCATCGAGCAGCACGAGCACCAGATGGTGCGCAATGTGTTTCACCTCGATGACAGGCGCCTGTCGTCGCTCATGATCCCGCGCGCCGACATCGAATGGCTCGACGCCTCGTTCACCGTGCAGCAGGCGCTGCAGAAGGTGGCCGACGCGGCCACGCTCAACCTCGTGCACTCGTGGTACCCGGTGTGCCGCAACTCGCTGGACGACGTGGTCGGCGTCATCAGCGTGGCGCACCTGCTGCGCCTGGGCGCCGCGCACGCCGGCGTGCTGGGCCAGGAAGCCACGCCCGCCGTGTTCGTGCCCGAGACGCTCACCGGCATGGAGCTGCTGGAGCAGTTCCGCGCGCGCGCCGGCCGCCTCGTGTTCGTGGTCGACGAATACGGCGTGGTGCAGGGCCTCATGACCCCGCGCGACCTGCTCGAAGCCATCACCGGCGAGCTGCAGCCCGGCATGCAGACCGACGCCTGGGCGCGCGAGCGGCCCGACGGCGTGTGGGAGCTCGACGGGCTCATGCCCGTGTCCGAGCTGCGCGCGCGGCTGGGCATTCGCGAGCTGCCCGATGAAGAGCGCGGGCGCTACAACACCGTCGCCGGCCTGCTGATGTCGGTGTCGGGCCATCTGCCCGAGGTGGGGGAGCACATCGATTGCGCCGGCTGGTGCTTCGAGATCGTCGCGCTCGAAGGCCGCCGCATCGACCGCGTGCTGGCGTCGCCCGACGCCTCGGCGCCCGGCACGGAAGACTGAGAAAGGCGGCCATGCTGTCGCTGCTTGCCCTGAGCTGTCCCCAATGCTCCGCGCCGCTGCCGCGCGCCGCGCGCTGGCGCACCGTCAATTGCAGCTACTGCGGCGCCACCGTCGTGCGCGGCGCGGAAACCGTCGAGCGCGAGAGCTTTCGCGCGGCGCTGCGCCGGGCCAATGCCGACGTGCCGGGCGGCCGCATCCTCACATGGCGCGGTGCGCGCTACCGCGTGCTGGCGCCGCTGACCACGGGCGAGCACAGCGAAGTGCTGCTGGCCGAACGGCTCGGCGCGCTGCCCGAGCGTGTCACGCTGAAGCTGGCGCGCGACGCCGCCGCCAACGGCGTGCTGTTGCGCGAGGCCGCGGTGCTGCAGGCGCTGCAAGACCTGTCGATTGCCGGTGCCGCCTACTTCACGCGCCGGCTGCCGCAGCCGCTGGGCACCGGCGTGGCCGAAGGCCTGGGCGACGGTGCCCGCCAGGCGCTGGTGCTGCGCCACCCGACCGGCTTCTGGGGCAGCCTGCAGGACGTGGTGCAAGCCAACCCGCAAGGCATCGACCCACGCCATGCCGTGTGGATCTGGCGCCGCATGCTCGAGGTGCTGGCCTTCGTGCACGGCGCCGGCTGGACGCACCGCGACCTGTCGCCCGCGCATGCGCTCGTGCATCCGCGCGACCACGGCGTGCTGCTGATCGGCTGGTCGCGCGCGCAGCACGCCAGCGGCTCGGCCCACGCGGCGGCCGCCGCACGCGACCTGATGCAAAGCGCCTGGACCGTGCGCGCGCTGCTGCACGGCGGCGCGGCCGGTGAGCCCGGCGTTGGCGCCCGCACCCCCGCACCGCTGGCCGACCTGCTGCGCCAGTGCAGCGAAGACGCCGCCGCTTGCCAGCGCCTGGGCGCGCAGGGCATCGAGCAATCGCTGTCCGCCGCGTCGCGCCAACCTTCGGCGCGACGCAGTTCGTTCATTTCGATCCCGCGCCGCGCACCGCCGGCGCCTGAGCCTCACACCACGTCACGTCACCTCACGCATCCAGCAAGGAGTCACTTCATGGGCTACGGAAACTACTCGCATGCCGCCCACACGGCCCTCATTGCCGACCGCGCCGCCAAGCCCGGCGCCGAGGTCTTCACCCAGCGCACCACGCACGCGCTGATGAACCCGCAGGGGCTCAAGGTGCGCGAGTCGCGCGACAACGCCGACCACCCGAATTCGCTGGGCATCGTGTTCGCGCTCGACGTCACGGGGTCGATGGGCGACATCCCCCAGACCCTGGCGCGCAAGGAGCTGCCCACCTTCATGAAGCTGCTGACCGATTGCGGCGTGCCGGATCCGCAACTGCTGTTCATGGCCATCGGCGACGCCACCTCCGACCACGCGCCGCTGCAGGTCGGCCAGTTCGAGTCGACCGCCAACCTCATGGACCAGTGGCTCACCTGGAGCTACCTCGAGGGCGGCGGTGGCGGTTCGGGCGAAGAGAGCTACGAGCTGGCCTTCTACGTCATGGCGCAGCACACCGACATGGACTGCTGGGTCAAGCGCAAGAAGCGCGGCTATTTGTTTGTAACGGGCGACGAGCTGCCGTACCCCGCCGTGTCGCGCCACCAGATCGAAGGCCTGATCGGCGAAAAGCTCGACGAGGACATTCCCATCGAGGAAGTCATCGCCGCTGCGGCCGAGACCACGCACCTGTTCTTCCTGATTCCCGATGCGCAGCGCCGCCGCCGTTGCGAGGGCCGCTGGCGCGAGCTGCTGGGCGATCACGTGATCTGCATGGACTCGCCCGACGACGCTTGCGCCGTGGCCGCCGGCATCGTCGCGCTCACCGAAAAGGCCGTGCCCAGCCTCGAGGCGCTGGCCGGCGTGATGAGCGGCACCGGCATGGCCAAGGAGCGCGTGGGCGGCGTGCTGCACGCGCTGGACGGCTACGCCGCGCTGCTCGACCCCGCTGCGTCGCGCCGCGCGCG
>NZ_MOWM01000233.1 GCF_016082275.1 Variovorax sp. E3 | reverse complement strand
GCCGTCGAGCAGGCCCGCCGCGCGGCCGGCGTGGTCGGTCGCCTGCGCCGCGTGATCGAGCGGCCCGAGGCGGGCGGCGGCGATGCGAAACCGCTGGTGCTGCAGGAGGTGGTGCGCAGCGCCATGCACCTGCTCGCGCCCGAGTTCGGCCAGCGCGCCATCCACGCGCAATTCGACGCCACCGCGCAGGCGCCCGTGCGCGTGCAGGCCGAAGCCGTTGCGCTGGAGCAGATCGTGCACAACCTGCTGATGAACGCGCTGCAGGCGCTGGAGCTGGTGCCTGCGGGCGAACGGCGGCTCGTCGTGGCCGTCGGGCGCAACGGGCAGGAGGGCGTGCTGACCGTCACCGACAACGGACGCGGCATCGCCCCCGAGGCATTGCCGCGCCTCTTCGAGCCCTTCTTCAGCACGCGCGAAGGCGGGTTGGGCCTTGGCCTGAGCCTCAGCGAAACACTGGCCAGCGGCATGGGCGGCAGCCTGAGCGCGGCCAATGCCTCGCCGCGTGGCGCGCGCTTCACGCTGCTGCTGCCGCTGGTCGCGCCGTCCACGGAGCGCGCCGCATGAACGCCCCCGCCGCACACCATCAGCCGCAGTCGCCGCTGGTCCACCTGATCGACGACGACCAGGCGGTGCGCGACAGCCTGTCGCTGCTGATCGGCACGGTCGGCCTGCGCGTGCAGGGCTGGGCTGACCCTCAGGCCTTCATGGACGGCTTCGACCGCGCGAGCGTCGGCGCCATCGTGCTCGACGTGCGCATGCCCGGCATCAGCGGGCTCACGGTGCTCGACCGGCTGATGGCGCAGGGCGTCGACCAGCCCGTGATCATGCTGACCGGCCACGGCACGGTCGAGATGTGCCGCCGCGCCTTCAAGGCCGGCGCGGCCGAGTTCCTCGAAAAGCCGGTGGACGACGAGCAACTGCTCGAGGCGCTGCAGCAGGCGGTGCGCCAGCATGTGCGTTCGCGCGAGCGCTCGCAGGCCGACAACGCGGCGCGCGAGCGGGTGGCGCAGTTGTCGGAACGCGAGCGCGAGGTGCTGGCCTTCATCGTGCAGGGACTGACCAACAAGGAGATCGCGCGCACGCTCGCGCTGTCGCCGCGCACGGTCGAGACGCACCGCGCCAACCTGTTCGCCAAGCTCGACTGCGACTCGCTGGCACAGCTGATCCGGCGCTACGCCGTGCTGGTGGAGCGCGACGCTCCGTAGAACTACGGAGCGCCGCGCGTAGCCGTACGAATGGCTGCGCGCGCGCATGTTTTCTACAGTGGCGCAGCCGTCGGCAACAGCCGGCGCAACCACCGCATCCACTGGAGAAAACGAACAATGCAATCCATCCTTCGCCTCGGCGGCATCGCCGTTCTGCTCGCCGCATCAGTCGCCCAGGCCCAGACGCCGGCACCGGCCGTCCGCACCGAAAAGAACATGTCGCTCACGCTGGCCAACCAGATCGCGGCCGAGGCCGTGGCCGCCTGCGCCGCCAACGGCTACAACGTGGCGGCCACCGTGGTCGACCGTGCCGGCACCGTGCGTGCCGTGCAGCGCGCCGACAACGCCGGCCCGCACACGCTGGCCTCGAGCGAGCGCAAGGCCTGGACCTCGGCCTCGGCCAAGAGCCCGACGCAGGCCATGATGGAAGGCGCGCAGAAGAACCCGGGCGGTGCCAACCTCGTGTACCTGCCGGGCTTCCTGCTGCTGGGCGGCGGCGTGCCGGTGAAGTCGGGCAATGAAGTGATCGGCGCGGTCGGCGTGGGCGGCGCACCCGGCGGCCACCTCGACGAGCAGTGCGCCAACGCGGCCATCGACAAGGTCAAGGGCCTGCTCTGATGCTGGCGCGCGGCATCCGGTCGGGCATGCTGGCGGTTGCGCTCGGATTGGGCGCGGCGACCGGCGCGTTCGCCCAGGTGCCGCCGCTGGCGGCCGAGGTGCTGGCCTATGAAGGGCTGCACCAGGCGGCGTGGCATGGCGACCTGCCGAAGATCAAGGCGCTGGTCGCCTCGGGCGCGAACCTTGACGCCCGCGACACGCGCGGCCGCACGCCGCTGCAGGTGGCCACACATGCGCGGCAGCGCGAGGCGATCAAGCTGCTGGCCAAGGCCGGGGCGAACCTCGACCTGCTCGAAGACGAGCGCTACGACGCGGTCACCATCGCCGCCGTGGCAGACGACACGGCCACGCTGTCGCTGCTGCTGTCGCTCGGCGCGAAGGCCGGGCAGACCACCAGCCGCTACGACGGCACGGCGCTGATCGCCGCCGCGCACCTGGGCCACGACGAGGTCGTGCGCCGGCTGATCGCGGCGGGCGCGCCGCTCGACCACGTCAACAACCTGCACTGGACGGCGGTGATCGAGTCGATCGTGCTGGGCGACGGCGGTCCGCGCCATCAGCGCACGCTGGCCGCGCTGATCGATGCCGGCGCCAACCTCGCGCTGGCCGACCGGCAGGGCAACACGCCGATGCAACTGGCCAGGGCGCGCGGGTACACCGCGATGGTCAAGCTCTTGGACAACGCGCGCGCAAGATAGGGCGGCTCGGGGACAATCGGACCTCGCCACGAGGAATCCGCCCCATGTACATGCCTCCGCAGTTCAATGCCAAGGACCCGGCCATTGCGCTGGAACTGATGCGCTCGCACCCGTTCGCGAGCCTGATCTCGAACGACGACAGCGGCTTGCCGTACGTCACGCACCTGCCGCTGGTCGCCGAGCCGCGAAGTGCCGACGAACTGGTGCTGCTGGGGCACTGCGCCAAGCCCAACGCGGCGTGGCGCCATCTGCAGGCGCGGCCCACGGCGGTCGTGACTTTCCTCGGGCCGCATGCGTACCTGTCGCCCTCGGTCTACCCCGACCTGGCGCGCGTGCCGACCTGGAACTACCTGGCCGTGCATTGCACCGTCGAGGCCACGCTGATCGAGGAGCCCGCGGCCAAGGACGCGCTGCTCAAGAAGCTCATCGGCGACCACGAGCCGGCCTACGCCCAGCAATGGCGCGACCTGGGCGAAGAGTTCCAGCTCAAGATGCTGGCCGGCATCGTCGGCTTCGAGCTGCGCGTGACGGCGCTGCAATGCAAGCTCAAGCTCAACCAGCACCGCCGCGAATCGCATGCCGCCATGCACGCCGTGTACAGCGCGGGCTCGCCCGACGAGCAGGCGCTGGCCGTGTGGATGGAGCGCCTCGGCCTGACCGCCGAAGCGCCCGCGGCGGAGGGCCGCTGACATGCGCGGAATCGGTTTGATCGGCCTGTTGCTGGCCTTGTTGATCGTCGGCCTGGTCGCGAAGAAACAGATGACGAGCGCCGTGGTGCCGACCTTGCCGTCGGTGCCCGGCGTGGCCGCGCCGCCGGCCGGAACGCCGACCGGCAATGTGCACGAGCAGTCGCAGCGCCTGCAGCAGCAGGTCAAGGACGCGGTCGAAGCCGCGAGCAAGCCGCGCGAAATGCCCGATGACAACTGAGCCGACCTTGCCCCCGCCGAAGAGCGACGCGCACTGGATGGCGCTCGCGCTGGCCGAGGCGCGGCTGGCCGCCGAGGCGGGCGAAGTGCCGGTGGGCGCGGTGCTGGTGCGTGACGGACAGGTCATCGCCACCGGCCGCAACACGCCCGTGGCGCAGCATGACCCGAGCGCGCATGCCGAGATCAACGCGCTGCGCGCCGGCGCCGCCGCGCTCGGCAACTACCGGCTCGACGGCTGCGAGCTGTTCGTCACGCTCGAGCCCTGCGCGATGTGCGCGGGCGCCATGCTGCATTCGCGTCTTGCGCGCGTGGTGTTCGGCGCGACCGACCCCAAGACCGGCGCGGCCGGCTCGGTGCTCGACCTGTTCGCACTGCCGCGCCTGAACCATCGCACCCAGGTGCAGGGCGGGGTGCTCGCGGACGAATGCGCTGCGGTGCTGCAGGCTTTCTTCCAGCAGCGTCGCAGCGCGGCGCGCGAGCAGGCTGAGCCGCTGCGCGACGACGCGCTGCGCACGCCCACCGAACGCTTTGCCGCGCTGGCCGACTACGCCTTTGCGCCGCACTACGTTCAAGACCTGCCGAGCCAGCGGGGCTGGCGCATGCATTGGGTCGATGAAAGCGGCGAGGGCGCCGGGGGCGAGATTGCCTGCTGCGTCTGCCTGCACGGGCCCGGCGAGTGGGGCTACTTCTTCCGCCACCTCGTGGGCCAGCCCGGGCTGCGCACGCTGGTGCCCGACCTCATCGGCTTCGGCAAGAGCGACAAGCCCAAGCGCGAAGCGGCGCACCGGCTCGAATGGCACCGCGACGTGCTGCTCGAATGGCTGGCGCGCGTGCAGCCCATGCACCTCGTTCACCCCGCACGGGTGGTACTGGTGCACAGCGCGGCGGCCGGCGAACTGGCCTCCTTGTTGCAGGCCGCCGCGCCCGATCGCTTTGCGGCCGTGCTGCGCGCGCCCGAAGGCGGCGAGCGCATCAAGGACGCATGGCGCGCGCCTTTTCCGGACAAGGGCTACGAGGCCGCGCTGCGCGCGCTCGGGCCCGTCGTGTCTTCTTCAGGACTCACCGCGGCGCAGGCCCGAACCTTCGTGCCGCAAGCAAGAAACGCAATGGGATACTCGACCACGTGACCAAACACATCTACATCTATTCCCCCTCCAGCGCGATCCGCGACAAGGCGGCTTTCCGGCGCGGCGTGAAGCGGCTCAAGGCACTGGGCCATGAAGTTGAAATCGACGAGGCGGCACAGTCGGTGCACCAGCGTTTCGCGGGCGACGACGCCACGCGGCTCGCCGCGATTTCCCGCGCCGCGGCCAGCGGTGCCGACGTGGCGCTCATCACGCGCGGCGGCTACGGCATCACGCGCATCCTCGACGCGCTGCCCTACAAGGCCCTGGCCAAGGCCATCGACAAGGGCACCGAGTTCGTCGGCTGCAGCGACTTCACCGCGCTGCAGAACGCGCTCTTCGCCAAGACGGGCGCCACCACGTGGTCGGGCCCCGTGGTCGGTGAAGACTTCGGCAATGAGGACGGCCCCGACGACATCATGGAAGCCTGCTTCGACGACCTCGTGAGCGGGCAGGGCGAAGGCACCGGCTGGCGCATGCCGGCACGCGACGCCGAACTGAAGTTCAAGCCCGTGCAGGACGCGGTGCTGTGGGGCGGCAACCTCTGCGTGCTGACCAGCCTGCTCGGCACGCCGTACTTCCCCGCCGTGGAGAAGGGCGTGTTGTTTCTGGAAGACACCCACGAGCACCCGTACCGCGTCGAACGCATGCTCGACCAACTGAAGCTCGCCGGGGTGCTGGGGCGCCAGCGCGCCATCGTGTTCGGCCAGTTCACGGGCATCCGCAAGGTGCCGGGCTACGACCGCGGCTTCAGCATGCACACGGTGATCGACCGGCTGCGCGCGTCGCTCAAGGTGCCCGTGCTGGCGGGGCTGCCCTTCGGCCATGTGCCTACGAAGGTTCTACTGCCGGTGGGCGCGAAGGTGTCAATGGCGGCTGAAGGGCGTGATGTTTTCCTCGTCTGGGGCCACCGTCACACGTCCGCGCATGACGACCATCACGAACATGGCCATCATCACGCCCATTGAACAGGGCACAGGGGGTAGAAACAAGAAGAACGAGCGGCCGCGCAGGCCGCCGCGCGGCTTCAGCCGTTGTTGGTGAAGCGCTGATGCGTGCGAGGGCCCATCGAGCCGGGGAGGCCGCCCTTGAACATGCTGTTGATGTCTTTCATCTGGCGGCGCGCGGCCGACTCGCCGTCGATGGCGCTCAGCGCCATCATCACGTCCTGCCGCAGGTACCAGAGCGCCTCGACGTCGACCGCGAAACGCACGCGCTGGCTGACACGCTGGATCGAGTGACCGCCGTGGCCCTGCAAGACCGACAACATCGCGGTACGGATGCGCCCCAATTGGCTCTCCGCCACCTGGCGGGACCCGAAGCCGGGCACGTTCAGCAGACGAAGAATGCGGCGGAGAAGCATGGGACGAGAAGCGTATTGCCGGAAGCCAGAACGGTTGCTACCTTAAGCCTCAGTTCACCGTTGCACAAGATCCGGAACAGTGTTTCTTGTTTGTAAACAACACGCTTTACGCATGGCTTCAAGCAGTTTCTGAATTTTGTTTTCTTAAGTACTACATGCGATCGATGGACTCGTTGAATCCGCTTTTCTGTTACTTACGTATACAACTCCGTCAACAGACAGGTCGTGCCAATCGTTCCTTTGTCCAGGCGCATGTCAAGGAAACTGCTTACAGGGGAGCATGAGGAGCGCAGAGCATCATCAACCAGAGATCGCAATCGAGAATCACAACAGTATGGGTGTCAATTCCACAGTCGTATTCGCGGACTTGACGGGGAGTACCAGGGTCTTTGAGGCCATGGGCAATGCAAGAGCCACGGAAACCGTGACGCGACTTACGCAATGGATCGGTGGCGTCTGCCAGGCGCACGGCGGCCGGGTGGTGAAGTCGCTGGGGGACGGGGTGTTCGCGATCTTCTCGAGTGGCGCGGCCGCCACGCATGCGGTCATCGAGCTGCAGCGCTATCACCAGAAGCGCCTGCTGGTCTGGCCCGCGCCGCTGCGCATGGCGCTGCAGATCGGCGTGGCCAGCGGCGACGTGGTCGAGGTCGAGGGCGACTGCTACGGTGACGCCGTCAACCTCGCGTCGCGGCTCAGCGACCTCGCCGGCCCCGGCCAGATCTGGGTGACCGACGCGGTGATCTCGCAACTCGGCGAAGGCGGCGTGCAGCACCGCGACCTCGGCCTCATCAACATCCGCGGGCGCAGCGAGATGTCGGTGGTGCACCGCATCGACTGGCAGGAAGAAGTGACCTCGTTCCTGACCGTGCCCGCCGCGCTGGCGCCGATGCGCATGCCCGATTCGTCGTTCGGCCAGATCGAGCTGGCCTGGCTCGACGTGCGCTCGATGTTCCGCACCGAGCAGCTGCCGATCCACCTGGGGCGCGTCGACGACGCGCAGTTCGTGGTCAACGACCCGCGCGTGTCGCGGCTGCATGCGCGCATCGAAGTGCGGCAGGGCAGTTGCGTGCTGATCGACGTCAGCACCTACGGCACCTGGGTCCGCTTCCACGGCAACGGCGGCCCCAGCACCGAGATCGCGCTGCGGCGCGAGGAGTGCGTGCTGCACGGCAGCGGGGAAATCGGCCTGGGCGCGCCGCTGAGCGACTTCAGCGCCCCCACCATCGCCTTCAACACGACCAGCGGCGACGTGATGCTGTCGCGCCGGGAAATCGCGCCCCGGTGACGTTTGGCAACCACCCGCCGACGCGGCGGGTGCACCGCGCGCGCGTGCTGTGCGTTGCTACTGGATCGGGGCGCTTTCGCCCCTTGCCTTGCCTGGCCCCTGGAGCCGCTGTGAACTTCCAAAACCAATCTTCTGTCTTCAAATGGGCCGCCATCGGCGCGCTGGCCGCGGCGCCTTGCTGGCCGTGGGCTCCGCCAGCGCGCGCACGAGCTGGTCGGTGCAGATCGGCACGCCCGGTTTCGTCGAGCCCTATCCGGTGGCGCCTTCCTACTACCCGCCGGCGCCGGTCTACTACCCTCCGGCCCCGATCTACTACGCGCCCCCGCCACCGGTCTATTACCGGCCGCCACCGCCCCCGGTGTACTACCGCCCGGCGCCGGTCTACGTGCAGCCACCCGGGCGCGTGTATTACGGCCCCGGCTACCCGTACCGTCCGCCGAACGGCGACTGGTACGAAGACCGCGACTGAAGGCTTGATGAAGCCGGCCCCGCGGGCTGGCATGCCAATTTTGTTTCAATAAGTGACCAAAAAGTCACGAAAAGTCACATTCTTGAAGGCCGTCCCTGTGTTCCCGGGGGGACGGCCACCTGATTTCTGCAGGGCATGAGGTTTGCCTTGAAAGCTCCAACGGCGCTTGAACGCCGAAGGAGCGGGGAACCATGGTGGAGCAGATCGAGGCGGCGCACGCGAGGCGCCTTTGCCTCAAGACACGGCAGCAGAAATTCGCGACGACCCGGGCGCCGACGCGCAGCGGCCGCTGAAAGCGCTTGCGGCGTTCTCCATCTCGGCGGCGCTGGCTGCCTGCGGCGGCGGCGGCGGGGGCGGCGG
>NZ_MOWM01000232.1 GCF_016082275.1 Variovorax sp. E3 | reverse complement strand
GCGCTGGCCACGTGCTCGCGCGCCAGCAGCGCCGAGCGGGCCAGCACCGCGCCGATGGTGAAGAGCGCCACCGGCGACGCCGCGTCGGCCAGCATGGCCACGGTGCGCTCCAGCGGCCCCGGCAACTGCCAGCGCGCGGCCGACAGCAGCACGCCCAGCAGGATCGACCACGGCATCGGATTCACCAGAATGCCGCGCAGCGCCTTGCGCGCCGCCTGCCCGGCCGAGCCCTTGCCGCCCGCACCGCCGGCCACGTCGAGCCGCGACAGCCCGATGCACAGCGACGAGGTCACGACCATGTCGATCGCGATCGCGATGATCATCGGCCCCGCCGCCTGCGCCCCCAGGATGGCCACCAGCAGCGGCACGCCCATGAAACCGGTGTTGGGAAACGCCGCCACCAGCGCGCCGAAAGCGCCGTCGTTCCAGCCGATGCGGGCGTTGCGCGTGAACGTCACCACGCCCGCCACCACGGCCATCGCGCCGATGCCCCAAACCAGTGCCACGCTGCCGTCGAGCAGTTGCCCGATGGGCGTGCCCGCGCCGAAGCGCAGCAGCATGCAGGGCAGCGCGAAATACAGCACGAAGCTGTTGAGGCCCGGAATGGCGTCCAGCGGCAGGATGCGGGCGCGGGCGGCGCCGTAGCCGGCGGCGATTAACGCGAAGAAAGGGAAAGTAACAAGGAATACAGGCAGCACCGCCCGATTGTCGTCGCCCGCCCCCGGGCGTGCAGAAGGTCACCGGGGAGCGCCCCGCCTACATCGCCCGCAAGGGCCGGCCCCGTATCATTGAGCGCTTTGCGCATGCCGTTCCCCACGGCGCTTTCCGGTTCCTTTTCTCCCCCATGTCCCACGGTCTCAATCTCGCGCAGCAAGAAGCGGTCAACTACATGTACGGTCCCTGCCTGGTGCTTGCCGGCGCAGGCTCGGGCAAGACGCGGGTGATCACCCACAAGATCGGCCGCCTCATCCAGTCGGGCCTGGAGCCCCAGCGCATCGCGGCCATCACCTTCACCAACAAGGCGGCCGCGGAAATGCGCGAGCGCGCCAAGGACCTGATCGGCAAGGACGCGCGCAAGGTCGTGGTCTGCACCTTCCACGCGCTGGGCGTGCGCATGATGCGCGAAGACGGCGCGGTGCTCGGCCTGAAGAAGGCCTTCAGCATCCTGGATGCCGACGACGTCACCAAGATCCTGAAAGACGCCGGCGGCACCGCCGACCTCGCCACCGCGCGCATCTGGCAGTGGACCATCAGCAAGTGGAAGAACATGGGCCTGAACGCCAAGCAGGCGGAGGCCGCGGCGGTGGACGACAACGAGCGCATCACCGCGCGCATCATGGCCCACTACGAAGAGCGTCTGCAGGCCTACCAGAGCGTCGACTTCGACGACCTGATCGGCATGCCGCTGAAGCTGCTCTACGAATTTCCCGAAGTGCGCGCCAAGTGGCAGGCCGCGCTGGGCCACATCCTGGTGGACGAATACCAGGACACCAACGCCACGCAGTACGCGGTGCTCAAGGCGCTGGCCGGCGAGCGCGGCCACTTCACCGCCGTGGGCGACGACGACCAGTCGATCTACGGCTGGCGCGGCGCCACGCTGGACAACCTGCGCAAGCTGCCGGTCGACTACCCGACGCTCAAGGTCATCAAGCTGGAGCAGAACTACCGCTCCACCAGCGCCATCCTGCGCGCGGCCAACAACGTGATCGGGCCCAACCCCAAGCTGTTCCCCAAGACGCTGTTCTCCGAACTCGGCGAAGGCGAGCCGGTGCGCATCGTCGATGCCGACTCCGAGCTGCACGAGGCCGAGCGCGCCGTGGCGCGCATCGTGAGCCTGCGCGCGGGCGACGCCACCACGCAGGGCAAGCAGTACAAGGAGTTCCGCGACTTCGCCATCCTGTACCGCGCCAACCACCAGGCGCGCGTGTTCGAGCAGGCACTGCGCAAGGCGCAGATTCCCTACAAGGTGTCGGGCGGCCAGAGCTTCTTCGACCGCGCCGAGATCAAGGACCTGTGCGGCTGGTTCCGCCTGTGGGTCAACAACGACGACGACCCCGCGTTCCTGCGCGCCATCACCACGCCCAAGCGCGGCATCGGCCACACCACGCTGGCCAGCCTGGGCACCTTCGCGAGCCAGTACAAACTGAGCCTGTTCGAGGCGCTGTTCAGCCCGTCGCTGCCCAGCGTGATGCCCAAGCGCACGCTGGAGGGCATCCACGAGTTCGGCCGCTACATCAACGACCTCGAATACCGCGCGCGCCGCACCATGGGCGCCGAAGACTCGCGCACCTTCATGCTCGACTGGCTGAAGGAAATCGACTACGAGAAGCACCTCTACGACGGCGAAGACAGCGAGTCGGCCGCGGCCTCGCGCTGGAGCAACGTGCTGGAGTTCGTCGACTGGATGTCGCAGCGCGCCGGCGGCACCCTGGACGACACCTCGGGCGCCGACAACACCATCGAGACCGAGCGCAAGAGCCTGCTCGAGGTGGCGCAGACCATCTCGCTGCTGTCCACCATCAGCGAGCGCCAGCAGGACCAGGACGTGGTCACGCTCTCCACCCTGCACGCGTCCAAGGGCCTCGAATGGCCGCACGTGATGCTGATCGGCGTGAGCGAGGGCCTGCTGCCCTTCAAGCTGGACGACGACAGCGGCCGCCAGCAGAAGGTCAGCGAAGACACGCTGCAGAAGCTGCAGGAAGAGCGCCGCCTGATGTACGTGGGCATCACCCGCGCGCAGCGCAGCCTGGCCGTGAGCTGGACCAAGAAACGCAAGCAGGGCCGCGAAATGGTGCCCTGCATTCCGAGCCGCTTCATCGCCGAGATGGGCCTGGACAAGGAAACCACCAAGGAAGACCCGCGCGAAAAACTCAAGGCGCTGCGCGCCGAGTTCGCGCGCAAGGCACAGGACAGCGCGGCCAAGGCCGCCGCGGCCTCATGACCATGAAGACGACGACGACGACGACGACGACGACAACGACAACGAAACTCCGGCGCGCGCTGCCGGCCCTGTTGCTGGCCGGCGCCGTGCTCGCGCTGTCGGGCTGCGCCATCGGGCGCGGCAACCCCGACTGCCCCACCGACGCGCGCGACCTGCCCTTGCAGTCGCTCTACGGCCGCTGGGAAGCCCGCTTCGACGGCCTGCCCGCCGTGGCCCGGGTGCAGCTGGGCAAGCACCCCGACTACGACGGCGTGCGCGGCACCATCACGCGAAGCGGCGCCAACGCGGGCCAGGCGCGCGTGGCGCAACTGGCGGGCGACGTCGACGACGAAGGCGCGCTCTCCATCGACGAATCGCAAGACGGCCGCGCCATCAGCGGCGTCTGGTCGGGCAAGCTGCAGAAGGCTCGTGCGGCCGCGAATTCCGCGGCACATGGCGCGACGCTGCGGACGAAAGCACGCACCCGTTCGTGCTCAGCAAGACCGCCACGGCGGAGGAAGGAAAGCCATGACGATCACACGACCCCGCACCCGGCTGCGCACGCTGGCCGCGCTGGCCGCCTGCCTGGGCGGCGCCGCCGGCGCGCAGGCGCAGGCTGTCGACAAGCCCGCGAGCCCGCTGGCCGATTCGCAGCTCACCTGGCAACAGTGCGCCGCGCTCGGCGCCAACAACGACGCGCGCCTGGCCTGCTTCGACCGCTGGGCGCAGCAGCAGACGCTGCCCTCGGCGGCGGTGCCCGCCGCGCCGCCGGTGCTGGCGAGCACGCAGCCGCCGGTGGACGGCACGATCCCGGCCACGCGCGTGGTCTCGGTCGCCACCACCGAGGGCTGCCGCGACCGCCAGTACTCGGCGCTGTCGCGCTTCTGGGAACTCGAGAACGCCACCGACTGCGGCACCTTCGGCTTTCGCGGCTACCGGCCGCTCAACGTGTCGGTCTCGGCCGCCACGCAGCGCCCGCAGACGCCCACCTCGCCCTCGCCCGACCACACCGGCGACCCCATCGCCTACCAGGCCAACGAAATGCGCATCGGCCTGTCGGTGCGCACCAAGCTCGCCCAGGGCCTGCTCACGCAGGGCGACCCGGTCAAGAAAGACTCGCTGTGGTTCGCCTACTCGCAGCAGTCGACCTGGCAGCTGTTCAACGGCGCCATCTCGCGGCCCTTCCGCACCACCGACCACGAACCCGAGCTGATGTACGTCTACCCGACCGACTTCAAGCTGCCGGGCGGCTGGCGCTGGCGCTACTCGGGCCTGGGCATCGTGCACCAGTCGAACGGCCAGAGCCTGCCGCTGTCGCGCAGCTGGAACCGCGTCTACCTGATGGGCGGCGCCGAGCTGGACGACCGCTTCACCATCACCGGCCGCATCTGGAAGCGCATTTCCGAAAGCGCGGCCAATGACGACAACCCCGACATCGCCGACTACATCGGCCGCGCCGAAGTCACGGGCCGCTGGAACCTGAACCGCGACAACCAGCTGGCCGTGACCGTGCGCAACAACCTGCGCGACAGCAGCCGCGGCTCGGTCCGCCTCGAATGGCTCAAGGCCATCGGCGATCCGGCCAAGAGCAACCTGCGCTTTCACACGCAGCTGTTCTCGGGCTACGGCGACACGCTGGTGGACTACAACCGCAAGCGCACCGTGCTCAGCATCGGCCTGAGCCTGGTGGACTTCTGACCCTCTTCACACACGCCGCCACACCATGAGTGCAGACCTCACCCCCGTCGACGCCACGCAGCGCGAGATCATCGCTGCGCTGCATGTCGCGCCCGCGTTCGACGCCGCAGCCGAGCTGGAACGCCGCGTCGACTTTCTCGCGAGCTACCTCAAGCAGACCGGCCTGAAGACGCTGGTGCTGGGCATCAGCGGCGGCGTCGATTCGCTGACCGCCGGCTGCCTGGCGCAGCGCGCCGTCGAAAAGCTGCGCGCCGAAGGCCGCGACGCCACCTTCATCGCGATGCGCCTGCCCTACGGCGTGCAGAAGGACGAAGCCGAGGCGCAGGCCTCGCTCGCCGTCATCCGACCCGACCGCACCATCACCGTCGACATCCGCCCCGCGGCCGACGGCATGCTCGCCGCGCTCAAGCAGGGCGACCTGAAATTCCGCGACGCGGCGCACGAAGACTTCGTGCTCGGCAACATCAAGGCGCGCGAGCGCATGGTGGCCCAGTTCGCGGTGGCCGGCGCGCACGACGGCATCGTCATCGGCACCGACCACGCGGCCGAGGCGCTGATGGGCTTCTTCACCAAGTTCGGCGACGGCGCGGCCGACATCACGCCGCTCACCGGCCTGAACAAGCGCCGCGTGCGCGCGGTGGCACAGCTGCTGGGCGCGCCCGACGCGCTGGTCTACAAGGTGCCCACGGCCGACCTCGAGTCGCTGGTGCCGGGCAAGCCCGACGAGGACGCCTTCGGCGTGAGCTACGAGCAGATCGACGATTTCCTCGAAGGCAAACCGGTGTCGGCCGCCGCGCGCGAGATCATCCTGTCCACCCACCGCAAGAGCGCCCACAAGCGCGCGCTGCCGGTCGAGCCACCGCCGCCCGCCGCGCTCGGCTGATGAAGCAAGTGACCACTCGGTTGCGGGGCCGCGCGCTCCGGGGCCCGGTGTAGACTGCTAGGTTTTCGATTTGACGGTAATGGTGCAAGTGACACGGCGCACAGGTTTCACCGGCTCGCCGCTCGTTCGCTTGCTCTCCCGGCTGACCGACGGCGACGTCGCTCAACCCCGGCAAACCACCGCGGAACGGCTGAGCCAGTGGTTCGGCTGGACCGACGACATCTCGCTGTCCGCGGCGCTGAACGGCGGCCCGGCGAGCTCGCTCTCCAGTGCAAGAAACAAGGTTTCCGCGACGGCCGAAGAGGCCGAATGCGCCCGCGTGCGCGCCGCGCTCACCAAGACCGTTTCGTCGGACAGCGCCGCCCCGCGCACCGCCCCCAACGACACGGCCGCCGACTTCGCGCCGCTGCGCCAGCGCTACCTGGCCCGGCAACAGGCCATGGAAGTCGCCATTGCCCCGCTGCGCAGCCGCCTGCGGACCACGCTGGCGGGCCGCTCGCAGGCCATGGCCAAGCTGGCGGCGGTGGACGTGGTGATGGAGCAGGTGCTGGCCGTGCAGGAGCGCAGCCTGCTGTCGGGCGTGCCCGCGCTGCTCGAAAAGCATTTCAAGCGCCTGCGGCAGGCGGCACTGGAAGCCCAGGCCGAAGCCGAGGCTGCTGCAGCGGCTGCAGAGACAGAGACACCCACGGCGCCCGATGCGCCCGGCAACACCGCCGCCCCGCTCGCGTGGCAGGACGTGTTCCACAAAGACCTCCAGGACGTGCTGCTGGCCGAACTGGACTTTCGATTTCAACCGGTCGAAGGGCTGCTCGAAGCCCTTCGCATGAAGCAACCAGGCTGACATGACCAGATTTCTTCCTCACGCTGTCTTCGTCGCGGGCTTGGCCGTCGTCGGCTGGGTCGGCTTCGGCTACGTGGGCACCCACCCGCTGGCGCTGGCCGTCACCGCGCTCGTCGCCGCGTTCTACGTGATGGGCGCGCTCGAGTTGCGGCGCTTCCAGCAGGGCACCGCCGCCCTGTCGCGCGCCGTGGCCGAACTCACCGACGCCCCCGCGAGCCTCGGCGCGTGGCTCGCGCAACTGCCGACCTCGCTGCAGAACGCGGTGCGCCTGCGCATCGAGGGTGAACGCGTCGGCCTGCCCGGCCCCGCCCTCACGCCCTACCTGGCCGGCTTTCTCGTGCTGCTGGGCATGCTCGGCACCTTCCTGGGCATGGTCGTCACGCTCAACGGCACCGGCCTGGCGCTCGACAGCGCCACCGACCTGCAAGCCGTGCGCTCCTCGCTCTCGGCGCCCGTCAAGGGCCTGGGGCTGGCGTTCGGCACCTCGGTGGCGGGCGTGGCCGCGTCGGCGATGCTGGGGCTGATGTCGGCCCTGTGCCGGCGCGAACGGCTGCAGGCCGGCCAACTGCTCGACAGCAAGATCGCCACCACGCTGCGCGTGTTCTCGCAGGTGCACCAGCGCGAAGAGTCGTTCAAGCTGCTGCAGCAGCAGGCGCTGGCCATGCCCGAACTGGTCGGCCAGCTGCAGGCCATGATGGCCGCGCTGGCGCAGCAGAGCCAGGCGCAGAACGACCGGCTCATCAGCAGCCAGGACAGCTTCCACGGCAGGACCGAGGCGGTGTACACGGGCCTGGCCACCTCCGTCGACCAGTCGCTGCGCCAGAGCCTGACCGAAAGCGCGCGCATCGCGGGCGCGGCGATCCAGCCCGTGGTCGAGGCCACCATGGCCGCCATCGCGCGCGAGACCGCCGCGCTGCACGGCACGCTGTCGCAGACCGTGCAGCAGCAGCTCGAAGGGCTGTCGAGCCGCTTCGCCGCCACCACGGCCGGCGTGGCCGACACCTGGCAGACCGCGCTGGCCGAGCACCGGCAGACGAGCCAGACGCTCTCGGGCGAAGTGCGCAGCGCGCACGACCAGTTTGCGCAGACCTTCGCGCAGCGCTCGGCCGCCTTGGTCGACAGCGTTTCCGCGCGGCTCGAAAGCACGGTGGGCAGCGTGTCGGACACCTGGAGCGGCGCGCTCGCCGAACACCAGCGCGTGAGCGAAAAGCTCTCGGCCGATTCGCAGCAGGCACTGACCGCCGCGGCCGCGACCTTCGAACAGCACGCGGCCTCGCTGCTGCGCACCGTGGGCCAGGCGCACGCCGAGCTGCAGACCGACATCGCCTCGCGCGACGAGCAGCGCCTCGCGGTGTGGGCGCAATCGCTCTCGGCGATGGCGGTTGCACTGAAGGACGAATGGCAGCAGGCCGGCGTGAACGCGGCCGGCCAGCAGCAGCATCTGCTCGACACGATTTCCCAGGTGTCGACGCGCGACGAGCAGAAGCTCACGGCGTGGACGCAGTCGCTGGCGGCCATGGCTGCGGCGCTCAAGGAAGAGTGGCAGCAGGCCGGCGTGCATGCGACGGGCCAGCAGCAGCAACTGCTCGATTCGATTTCGCAGATTTCTTCGCGCGACGAACAGCGCCTCGCCGGCTGGACGCAATCGCTGGCGGCGATGGCCGCCGCGCTCAAGGAAGAGTGGCAACAGGCCGGCGCCCACACCACCGACCAGCAACAGCAACTGCTGGACGCCATCTCGCAGATCTCTTCT
>NZ_MOWM01000231.1 GCF_016082275.1 Variovorax sp. E3 | reverse complement strand
TTGGAAGCTGCCCATGGGGGTGCGGGCCAGGCCGACGATGACGATGGATTCGGACATGTGGAGGTCTCCTTCAGGAATGATGTGAAAGCGAAAATCAAAAACAACCGACAGGGTCAAAAATGCGTCGCGTGGCCTTCATGCTGGAAGCGCTGCGACTCTTCGTACGGGAACACATCGAGCATCTGCCCGGCCTGGATGCGTTCCTTGTGGTGCTGCCAGAAGGCGGCGTCGAGCAGGTCGGCGTGGTGCGCCATGAAGGCGGCGCGCACGTCCGGGTTGCCCAGCAGAAAGGGCTCGAAGGTCTCGGGGAACACGTCCTTCGGGCCGACCGAATACCAGACCTCGCCGCTCATCTCGTCTTCCTCGTTGCGCGGCGCGGGCACCTTGCGGAACTTGCAGTCGGTGACGTATTCGATCTCGTCGTAGTCATAGAACACCACCTTGCCGCCGCGCGTGACGCCGAAGTTCTTCCACAGCATGTCGCCGGGAAAGATGTTGGCCGCCACCATGTCCTTGATGGCGTTGCCGTACTCCACGACCGCATGCTCGAGCTGGTCTTTCGCGCGCCTGGCGTGCGCCGGGCTCTCGGGGTGAGCCAGCGTGTCGAAGGCTTCCTGCAGGTAGATGTTCAGCGGGATCATGCGGCGCTCGATGTAGACGTGCTTGACCACCAGCTCCATTTCCCCGTTGCCGTCGCGGTCGCCGATCTCCAGCTGGCTGGGCGCGAACTTGCGGATCTCTTCGATCAGTTCGGGCTCGAAGCGGTCGAGCGGAAAACCCACGTCGCTGTACTCCAGCGTGTCCGCCATGCGGCCCACGCGATCGTGCTGCTTCACGAGCATGTACTTGCCCTTGATCTGCTCGCGCGTGGTGTCCTTCTGCGGCGGATAGAAGTCCTTGATGACCTTGAACACGAACGGAAACGACGGCAGGTCGAACACCAGCATGACCATGCCCTTGATGCCGGGCGCGATGCGAAAGCGGTCGCTCGAATAGTTCAGGTGCGAGAGAAAGTCGCGGTAGAACAGCGTCTTGCCCTGCTTGGCCAGGCCGAGCGCGTTGTAGATTTCGGCGCGCGGCTTGCGCGGCATGAGCGAGCGCAGGAACTGCACCCAGGCCGAGGGTACTTCCATGTCGACCATGAAGTACGCGCGCGCAAAGCTGAACAGCATCTGCAGGTCGTCTTCGCCGAACAGCGCCGCGTCGATGTAGAACTTGCCGTGGCTGTCGTGCAGGATCGGCAGCGAGAACGGGATCTCGACGAAGCCGTTCATGATCTTGCCGACCACGTAGGCGCCCTTGTTGCGAAAGAACAGCCCCGACAGCACCTGCAGCTGGAAGTTGGCGCGCAGCTTGACCTGGTGAAAGCGGTTCAGGATGACGTGCGCCACGCGCTGCGCGTCGCGCCGCTTGTCGGCGAAGCTGCCCAGCAGCGCGAAGTCGTCGAGCATCTGCTCGACGGTGTCGGCCAGCGTGTCGTGCGCCGGGTAATAGGGCCGGTAGGTGGGCGCGCCGCGCGGCTCGATGTACTCGGTGCTGATGGCCGGGCGCACGAAGATGAAGTCGTTCTGGAAGTACGCGCGGTGCAGGATCTTGGTGGTGACCGAGTTGAAGAAACTCTCGGCCAGCTCGGGCTGGTGGTGGTCGACCAGCAGCCCGATGTAGTGCAGCTTGATCTGGTGCCACACGTCCATGGGCTGCTCGCCGGCCTTGAACTCTTTTTCGAGCCGGGCCACGGCCTCGCTCACGCGCAGGTCGTAGAACTCGATGCGCTCGCGCTGCGCCCGCTGCTGGCCGTGCCAGTCGGCGGTTTCGAAGCGGTGCTTGGCGCGCGCCGACTCGGCCCGGAACAACCGGTAGTGCCGGTTGAAGCCGTCCATCATCGCCTTGGCGATGTCATAGGCCAGCGGCGAGTCGAGGCGCTGCGGGAACATGGCCGGCGGCGGTGGCGACGATGGCGGCGGTAGCGCCGATCAGGCGGCTGCGGGGTCGGCCTTGCCTTGGTCGGCCTCGGGCTGCGGCGCCATGGCCTGTGCTTCCTGCACGGCCTGGTTCACTTGCGTGCCCTGCGCCGTCAGCGACTGCATCACTTCGCCGGGCTTGCTCCACTTGTAGCGGATGCGCTGCACGGCGGCCTTGTAGACCGCGTCCAGCGGCTTGGCGCCGTCGACGCTCAGGCCGAGGTCTTGCAGCAGGCCGTCGTGCACGCCGAAGGTCCAGCCGTGGATGCGCACCTTCTGGCCGCGCGCCCAGGCGTCGACCATGACGGTGCTCACGGCCACGTTGACCACCTGCTCGGCCACGTTGAGTTCGCACAGCGCGTCGACGCGCACGTCTTCGGGCAGGCTGTCGAGCATGGTGTGGTGGCGGTCGCGCACGTCCTGGATGTGGCGGATCCAGTTGTCGGCCAGGCCGATGCGCGCGCCGCTGAGCGCGGCCTTGACGCCGGCGCAGCGTAGTGACCGACCACCATGATGTGCTCGACCTTCAGGTGCTCCACCGCGAACTGGATCGCCGAGAGCGCGTTGAGGTCGGAGTGCACAACGATGTTGGCCACGTTGCGGTGCACGAACACTTCACCCGGCTCCAGGCCGGTGATCTGGTTGGCGGGCACGCGGCTGTCGGAACAGCCGATCCACATGTAACGCGGCGTTTGCTGCTTGACGAGGCCGGTGAAGAAACCGGGCCGGTCGCGCTCCATTTGCGCGGACCAGGCGCGGTTGTGTGCGAAGAGGTCGTCGAGGTTATCGGTGTCGGACATAGTCAGCTATTGTCGATGAGTCGGGGTTTCTTCAGGCCTTGGCGGCCTTTTGGGCTTTTTGTGCCTTGGCCAGCGTGGCGCGGCCCTTTTTCTCGTGTTCGCGCACTTCCGCCAGATTGGCCTGCAATTCAGTCAGTTGCGCCTCGAGCTGGGCCCTGTGGGCACCCAGCACGCCGAGAAACTTTTCCAGCTGCGGCACGGTGTCGCGCGGGCTGTCGTACATGTCCAGGATGTCCTTGGCCTCCGTCAGGCTCAGGCCCAGGCGCTTGGCGCGCAGGGTGAGCGTGAGCCGGGCGCGGTCGCGCGCGCTGTAGATGCGCTGCAGCCCGGCCCGCTCGGGCGTGAGCAGGCCCATGTCCTCGTAGAAGCGGATGGCCCGCGTCGTGAGGTCGAACTCCTTCGCGAGCTGGCTGATGGTGAAAGTCTGCGCGGGCATGGCGGCGGGTGGGCAAAAGGAACGTCAGTCGAAGGGTTACGGGGGCGACAGCAGGTTTGCGCCGTGCTCCCTACAATGGTGCCCTTGACTCATGACGTTTACGTAAACGTCAATCTTACATGAACCTCCTCGAACGCGAACTCCACTACCCCCTCGGCGACACGCTCCCCGAGCCCGGCCAGGCCCTGGAAGTGGCGCCCGGCGTGCGCTGGATCCGCATGCGGCTGCCCTTTGCGCTGGACCACATCAACCTCTGGCTGCTGCGCGACACCATCGACGGCGTGGCAGGCTGGACGGTGGTCGACTGCTGCATCGCGCACGACGAGGCGCGCAAGCAATGGGAGCAGATCTTCGAGACCCAGCTGCAGGGCCTGCCGATCCTGCGCGTCATCGTCACGCACATGCACCCCGACCACATCGGACTGGCCCACTGGCTGTGCGAGCGCTGGAACGCGCCGCTGTGGATCAGCTCGACCGACTACCACGTGGCGCGCGTGCTCAGCACCGCCGGCGACACGCTGGCGGGCGGCGAGCAGGCCGCGCGCTTCTTTGCCTCGCACGGCATGACCGACCCCGAGTCGATCGCCAAGATCCGCGCGCGCACCAACTACTACGCGAACATGGTGCCCTCGGTGCCCGACAACTTCACGCGCATGCTCGACGGCGACACGGTGATGATCGGCGGCCACGCCTGGCGCTGCATCAGCGGCTACGGCCATGCGCCCGAGCACATCGCGCTGTACTGCGACGAACTCAAGCTGCTGCTGGGCGGCGACATGATGCTGCCGCGCATTTCGACCAACGTGAGCGTGCACGCGGGCGAGCCCGAGGCGAACTCGCTGCGCCTGTTCCTGGACAGCATCGACAAGTTCAAGACGCTGCCGGTCGACACGCTGGGCCTGCCCTCGCACGGCAAGCCCTTCACCGGCATCCACCGCCGCGTCGACCAGCTGCAGGAGCACCATCGCGACCGGCTGGCCGAACTGCTCGAAGCCTGCACCGCGCGCCCGCTGACGGCGGCCGAGGGCCTGCCGATCATGTTCAAGCGCGAACTCGACCTGCACCAGATGACCTTCGCGATGGGCGAGACCGTGGCCCACCTGCACCTGCTGTGGTTCGCCGGCCAAGTGAAGCGCGAGCTGGGCAAGGACGGCGTCTACCGCTTCGGCCCGAAAGCCACGACGGCTTAGACTTGCCGCATGAACGACACGCTGGCTGAGCTGCGCGCGGGCCGGCTGGCAGGCGCAAGAAGAATCGATCTCTCGTGCGGACTCACCGAGTTTCCGCGAGAGGTCTTCGACCTTGCCGACTCGCTCGAGGTGCTGAACCTGTCGGGCAATGCGCTCGACACATTGCCGGGCGACCTGCACCGGCTGCACAAGCTGCGCGTGCTGTTCTGCTCCGACAACCGCTTCACCACGCTGCCCGAGGCCATCGGCCAGTGCCATGGCCTGGACATCGTCGGCTTCAAGGCCAACCAGATCCGCAGCGTGCCGGCCGCCTCGCTGCCGCCGTCGCTGCGCTGGCTGATCCTCACGGACAACCAGATCGAAGCGCTGCCCGACTCGCTCGGCGCCTGCACGCGCATGCAGAAGCTGATGCTGGCGGGCAACCGGCTGCGCACGCTGCCGCCGTCGATGGCGGGCTTCAAGCAGCTCGAACTGCTGCGCATTTCGGCCAATCGCTTCGAGACGCTGCCCGCGTGGCTCACGACGCTGCCACGCCTGGCGTGGCTCGCCTGCGCGGGCAACCCCTTCGACACGCAGGCCGAAGACGCGGCCATTGCCGCGCAGTCGGTGCCGCACGTCGACTGGCGCGAGCTGACGCTGGGCAGGCAGCTCGGCGAAGGCGCATCGGGCGTGATCCACCAGGCCACGCTCGGCGCATCGCAACAGGTGGCGGTCAAGCTCTTCAAGGGCGCGGTCACCAGCGACGGCTGGCCGCACAGCGAAATGGCCGCCTGCATCGGCGCGGGTGAGCACCCCACGCTGATCGCCGCGCAAAGCCGCATCGACGGCCATCCGCAAGGTACCGAAGGGCTGGTGATGGGGCTGGTCGACCCGTCCTTCGTCACGCTCGCGGGGCCGCCGAGCCTGGCCTCGTGCACGCGCGACGTCTATGCGGACGACGCGCGCTGGACGGCCGACGTGGCCTTGCGCATCGCGCGGGACATCGCCTCGGCCATGCAGCATCTGCATGCGCGGGGCCTGCTGCACGGCGACCTCTACGCGCACAACATCCTGTGGCACGCACAGCGCGGCGGCCGGCTCGGCGACTTCGGCGCGGCCTGGATGACCGGCGCGCTCGACGCGGCGCAGGCTAGTGCCTTCCAGGCGCTGGAGATGCGCGCCTTCGGCTGCCTGCTCGAAGAGCTGCTCGAACGCTGCACCGACGCCGCGCCGGCTTCGGTGGGCGCCTTGAAAGACCGCTGCCTGCAGCCCACGCCGGCGGCGCGCCCGTCGTTCGCCGAAGCGCTGTCGCTGCTGCAGCGGGCCTCTTCGTCGCCATGACCCGGCGCCGTCCGCCGACGCTGCCGCTGCCCACGCGCGACGGCGTGGGCCCCAGCTGCGTCGGCCTGCCCTACGGGCCGTGGCCGACCATCGCGGAATTCTTGATCGAGCGCTTCCCCGCCATCACGCGCGAGGCCTGGCTCGAACGCATCGCGGCCAACGACGTGATCGACGAGCACCACGTGCCCGTGACCGCCGCGCGCCGCTACCAGTCGCCGCTGCGCGTGTACTACTACCGCTCGCTCGACAACGAGGTGCACATCCCCTTCGAGGAGCAGGTGCTGTTCCAGGACGACCACCTGCTGGTGGCCGACAAGCCGCCTTTCGTGCCGGTCACACCCACCGGCAAATACCTGCAGGAGAGCCTGCTGGTGCGGCTCAAGCGCAAGCTGAAGCTCGACGACCTGGTGCCGCTGCACCGCATCGACCGCAGCACCTCGGGGCTGGTGCTGTTCTCGACGCGGCTCGAAACGCGCGGCGCCTACCAGCAGATGTTCCCGGAGCGCCGCATCGACAAGCACTACGAGGCGGTCGTGCCCTGGCAGGACGGCGTGTCGTGTGTGCCCGCCACCTACCGCAGCCGGCTGGTCGACGACGACCATTTCATGCGCGTACGCGAAGCGCCCGGCGAGCCCAACTCCGAGACGCACATCGAGCTGCTCGCGGCGCACGGCGGCCGTGCGCTGCTGAAGCTCTCGCCCGTCACCGGCCGCAAGCACCAGCTGCGCGTGCACTGCCAGGCGCTGGGCATGCCGATCGTCAACGACCCGATCTACCCCGTGCTGCTGCCCGAGAACACCGACGACTTCGGCAAGCCGCTGCAGCTGCTGGCCAAGTCGGTGGCGTTCACCGACCCGGTCACGGGCGAGCCGCGCCGCTTCACCAGCCCCCGGAGCCTGTCGCTGGCGCCAAGGTGACGCGCGTGCGGCGCGGCGCGCACTAAGCTCGTTTCCTGAAATCTTTTCATTCAGGAGACACCGGCACCATGGATACCACCCAACTCTTCTCGCTGAAGGGCCGCACCGCCCTGATCACCGGCGGCTCGCGCGGCATCGGCCGCATGATCGCCGAGGGCTTTCTGGCGC
Organism: Variovorax sp. E3; assembly: GCF_016082275.1. GTDB lineage: Bacteria > Pseudomonadota > Gammaproteobacteria > Burkholderiales > Burkholderiaceae_C > Variovorax. The sequence goes on along the minus strand of NZ_MOWM01000231.1, from coordinate 1,540 downwards.
AGGGCGCGCGCGTGTACATCTCGGCGCGCAAGGCCGCGGCCTGCGACCAGACCGCGAAGGAGCTGTCGGCCTTCGGCCACTGCGTGTCGCTGCCGGCGGACGTGTCGACGGTGGAAGGCGCGCAGGCGCTGGTCGAGGCCTACGCCAGGCACGAAGGCTCGCTCGACATCCTCGTGAACAACGCCGGCGCCGCCTGGGGCGCGCCCTATGCGGAGTTTCCGGAAAGCGGCTGGGACAAGGTGGTCGACCTGAACCTCAAGACCCCCTTCTTCCTGACGCAGGCGCTGACGCCGATGCTCACGAAGGCCGCGACCGACCACCTCGCGAAGGTGATCAACATCGCGTCGATCGACGGCATTTCCGTCAACCCGCAGGAAACGTATTCGTACGCGGCCAGCAAGGCAGGCCTGATCCAGCTCACGCGCCGCATGGCGTTGCGGCTGGCGCAAGAGCGCATCGTGGTGAGCGCCATCGCGCCCGGTGCCTTCGCCTCCGACATGAACAAGGACGCGCGCGACCACGGCGACGAGGTCAAGGGCCGTATTCCCGCGGGGCGCATCGGCACGCCGGAAGACATGGCCGGCGCGGCCATCTACCTGGCTTCGCGCGCGGGCGACTACGTGATGGGCTCGACGCTGGTGGTGGACGGCGGCGTCACGCACGCGCGCTGAACGCGCGCCAAGAAGAAGAGCTTCAGGACCAGCGGGGAACCGCTTCGTCCTTGAGCTGCTGGCGCAGCAGGCCGTAGTCGGGCACCACGCTCTCGACCGTTTCCCAGAAGCGGTGCGAATGGTCCATCACGCGCAGGTGGGCCAGTTCGTGCGCGACCACGTAGTCGACCACCGGCATGCGGAAATGAATGAGCCGCCAGTTGAGCCGGATCGACCCGTCGGCGCTTGCGCTGCCCCAGCGCGTGGCCGCGTTCGACAGCGACAGCTTCTGCCAGCGCACGCCGAGCAGCGGCGCGAAATGGTCGAGCCGCTCGATGAACAGGCGCCTTGCCTGCCGCATGAGCCAGGCCTGCGCCGCATCGCGGATCTGCGACGGCGCGGCGTTCTGCGCCACCGCCAGCCGCAGCACGCGCGGGCCCGCGCCCTCTTGCGCGTCGAGCGTGCCGCCCACGCTGGCAAAGCCGTGCTTGGGGTCGAGCCGGATCACCACCGGCTCGCCGAGAAACGGAAACTCCGCGCCGTCGCGCCACTCGATGCGGGTGGCCTCGACGCGCGCGTGGCGCTGCTGCGTTTCGGCGAGCTTGCGCAGGATCCAGTCCGACTTTTCGCGAACGGCCGCATCGACGTCGCGCAGCGCCACCCAGCGCGGCGCGCGCACCGACAGCCCTTCGGCGCCGACCAGGAAGCCGATGGTCTTGCGGTTGCCGCGCTTGAATTCGTAGGCCACGCGCGCCGAGCCGAGCACCAGCTCGCGCGTGGCCTGCGGGTGCGCGAAGTTGGCCAGCGTCAGCGTGTCGGCCAATGGCACGGCCGGCGGCGCGGGCACGGCATGGGCGTCGTGCAGCGGCGCCGCGGGCGCCGGGGGCATG
>NZ_MOWM01000230.1 GCF_016082275.1 Variovorax sp. E3 | reverse complement strand
CATTGAATGAACTTGCTTTGGACTTGACCCGCAGCCGCGCCGCACAAGGGCCCGGACGCCCTGCTGTCGGTGAGCGCGCTGGAAACCGAGACCATCGACCGCGAGCTGCGCATTAAGGAACACCGGCGGGTATGGCACATGGTGCTGGTCGAGCAGTGCGACGGCGAGCCGGCCCACCATATCCCTGCAACTCGAGCCGCGACCATCCCGCGATCCCCAACCTCTACCTCACGATGAGCGAGAAGCTGATCGCGCACTGGAAGGCAAACAGCAACACATACCCGAGGTCGCCACGCACGACAAGCACAGGAGCGCGCGCATCGATGTCGTCGAGAACATGCTCGGCGTGATGGTGGCCACCGACGGCACCGAGGCTACACTCTCAATTGAAATAAAAAGTTCACATTTCAACCCCTTGCTACGGTACATTTGCTCGCCTTTCGAGCCCCCTCGGAGAGGGTAGCTTTTGTAGTGAAGGCCATGCAAATCAACGCTCTCAAGAATTTTCAAGCCGCACTGGCAATCTTGCTCTTTTGCAATTCAGCCATAGCATTCCAATGGCCCGAAAACAAAAAAAGCGCTGTCAGCCTGACTTCCGATGACGGATGGAACTCACAACTCGTCCAAGCCGCGATCCTTGCGCCCGAGGTATTAAGGGCACCTTCTACCTCACCGCCGTGGGCACAGCCACGGTGCATGCCAAGCAGTGGGCCAAGGTCTACCGGCGCGGGCATGAGATAGGAAATCACTCGTTCTCGCACTGGAACAACAAAATTCTGGCGACCAAAACGAAGCGAGACGTTGCGGCCGACATTGGCAGCATGGAGGCTTGGCTGCTCCATAACATCTACGGCAAGGTGCCTGTCGATCACACCTACGCCTATCCTCATGGCAACGGCATGATGGGGGCGCAGGAGACGATTGGAAGCAGGCAGGCCGGCGCATGCGAGTACGAGAGCCTCTTGTCCACCATGGTCACGGGCGCGCGCACGCTTGGCTCCGGAGAGAACGACCCCAAGATGGTGGCCAAGCGGCGCTTCAACATCAGCGGCGTCCCCATCAACGGGGACGACACGACGGCATTCAACATCGCCAAGAGCGCCATCGACAATGGCATCGCCAAAGGCACATGGACGGTTGCTGTCTTTCACTCTCTCGGTGATTCGGGCGACGGCTACTCGATCAGCCGCGCCGCGTACACACGAATTGCCGACTATCTGGTCTCACGCCAAGCCGATCTCTACATAGCGCCTGTTGTGACGGTAAAGAACCACATACTCGCGCACACGCCGCCGACCGATTCAGTCTGCGCGTTTCAGTGAGCGAAGGCATGTTCGTCGGGTGCCGCTCGCAGGCAGAAGGACCTGCTCAGGGCCTGACTGATCTGCCTGCGGCGGCCGCCCACGTAGTGGCTGCCCTTGCCGCTACGGCCGCTGCCGCCTACGCGTTGGCTGCCCGATCGATTGGCGGTCTCGAAGATCGGCGCAGACGAAGCGCCAGCAGGGTCGAATCCCAGAATGCCCGGCGCTGCCCAGCGCCAGGCGCTTTTCCTTGCCCTCGAAGCGGTACTTCCAGAACCACCGTCTTGAACCGCTGGGCTCGATCTGCAGGTAGAGCCCCCCAGAGTCGGAGAGGCGCAGCCGCAGTTTGTCGGCAGGGCAAATGGTCTTTCTGCAGGCGGTGCCGGTGAGCAGGCGGAACAAATTCGACGACGGAGGTAGAAACTGTACCCGTTCCCCCGGATGTTCCCCCAAATTCGCTGAATCTCAGCGGTTCATCGTGATTGCTCGTGGGGCTTAATTTCGCCTCTACAGAGGGGAAAGTGGGTGCTTGTGGCGCCTTGTGGGGCTTCGTGAAGCACTAAATTGGCCTGCCCGGAGGGGATCGAACCCCCGACAACCTGCTTAGAAGGCAGGTGCTCTATCCAACTGAGCTACGGGCAGATGCAGGCCGAAGAGAACCCAGGAGAATCAACGACTTAGGCGTCATTGTTTCCGGGCCGGCAGCGGCGGAGATTCTACCCAGTTCCGCTCTGTGCCTTCCGCTGCCACGTCGCCTGCCGGACGCCGTTCGCGGCCTCAAATGAAAAATGCACACAGCCCGCAAAGACTGTGTGCATTTCGATTTCTATGGTCGGGGCGAAAGGATTCGAACCTTCGACCCTCTGGTCCCAAACCAGATGCGCTACCAGGCTGCGCTACACCCCGACAAGCCTTCTATTCTAGCCCGAATATTGCCCCGTTCCGGAAATTTCTCTCAGCGCTTCTCGTATTGCGTCTTGCCGAACAGAATCTCGCGCTCCTTGTCGCCGGTGATCGGCTGGCGCAGATCGGCCAGCACCTTCACGCCGCGCTGCACGGCCGGGCGTGCGGCGATGCCGTCCAACCATGCCTTCAGGTGCGGAAAATCGGTGAGCGTGATGCCCTGTTTGTCCCAGCTGCGCAGCCAAGGGAAGATGGCGATGTCTGCAATCGAATAACTCTTGCCGGCGATGAACTTGCTCTTCGACAGCTGCTTGTCGATCACGCCGTAGATGCGCTTGGCTTCGTTGGTGTAGCGGTCGATCGCATAGGCGACCTTCTCGGGCGCGTACATCCGGAAGTGATGGGCCTGGCCGAGCATGGGGCCGACGCCGCCCATCTGGAACATGAGCCACTGCAGCACGTCATAGCGCTCACGGTCGCCGGCCGGCAGCAGCTTGCCCGTCTTGCCCGCCAGGTACACGAGGATGGCGCCCGATTCGAACAACGAAATCGGCTTGCCGTCCGGACCATCGGGGTCGGTGATGGCCGGGATCTTGTTGTTCGGGCTGATCCGCAGGAAGTCGGGCGCGAACTGATCGCCCTTGCCGATGTTCACGGGGTGCGCGTGGTACGGCAGGCCGCACTCCTCCAGCATGATGTGAATCTTGTGGCCGTTCGGCGTGGGCCAGGAATAGACCTCGATGGGCTGTGCGGGCATGTCTAGCGCTCCGGTGGGTGTGATGCGAGCCCGGCAGCATATACGTGGGAGTTCAAACGCGCGCGGAGTAGGAAATTGGCCTCCAGTTCTTCCATGTCGTCGACGACTCCCACTGTTTGAGTCCGCCATCACGTACGCCGGTGGAACGGCGTCAGAGCATCGTCTGGCCAGCACAGTTGGCGAGATCGTCTGCCCCTCAGTTCTTCGACTCCAGCGCACCCTCCCTGCCGCGCCTCATGCCCCACCACATCGCGAGCATGTTCACCCCAGTCACGAAGGAAAATATCTTGGGCAGGTAGAAGTAGCGCGCTTCGAAGTGAGCAAGCGAGAAAATCACGAAGAACGCCGCGTAGAAGGACGCGATCAACCACGCCATCAGGAGCCACCAACGATAGGTTCGCGTGGCCCACAGCAGCGGAACTGCGGCGAGGAGAAAGAGCAGGTACACAAGGTTCCCTGCATCGTCCTGGATATGGAACCACGTCGTGAAACGGTGACGCGAAAAGATGAAGGTGTTCCAGTATTCCACTACCGCCGTGAACTTGATCCGATACCACTCGATGGGGTGCGACACCAACGCTTTGAAGAAGAGACTTCTGTCATCTGAATCGCAATAAGAGGGCTCGACAACGCAGGCAATATTCCCTGTGCCTTTGATGACGAAATCCCCGCCTTTGTCCAACAGGGTCTTGTCCGAACTGAGGCCGTTCAGAAAAATCAGGTCTCCGGTTTGCACCCAAGAAAAATTGCCCACGACAGCCTTGCTGTGCATTCGCCAGGGCAGCATGAGCGCATGGGCCACAAGCAACACGACCATGACCAGCCGGATGGTCGCGATGTAAGTCAAACGGTCTTGCGCCGAGACCTTTCTGATGCACCTCCAGATGCACCAGCCACAACCAAGGCAGCAAGGCCGGTCATGGCCATCAGTATTGACTCGTACTGAGAGCGAAAGTACGCCGCCAAGGCGAAGCACCCGCCGGCCATCACTGCAAGGCCCGTTCGGCGTCCCTGCGCGGCTAGGAGCACCAACAGCCCCCCGGACAAGAAAAAACGCAACGGAGAAGACTTCGCCCAGAACCACGCCATAGGGCTCAAGCAAGAAGAGCCTTGGCATAGGAAAGATGAACAGCAACAGGGGCAATGTGCTGGCCAACGCGTTGTTCATGAATCCCGACAACAGACGCCGTTGCAGCGCCAGCATGAACGCCAGTGCAGCGCAGCCCAGGACCTGCAGGATCAGCACGATCGGCGCGCCCTCCCCGAACACGCCAAGAATGCCAGCCTCGAGAAAAACAAGGCCTGGAGGCCACAGCGCTAGGATCCACGCATTCTGTTCGGACACCCAACCAAGCCGGTGAATATCCAGTGCCGCAGAGGCGAACGTCTTTGGATCGGTCAGATCCGTAACTCGATTCAAGTTGTCGACGGTGGTGAAAAGACCGGGGTCAGATGCAATATCCCGAATCAGAAGCGCGCCGAGCAACAGCAAAAAGAAACAAAAAATCGCGTAGCCCGAAGATTTTCGAAAGAACAACTTCATTCATTTCTCTAGATCAATTCCAGAGAATTGTAGGGACCACGAAGTTGACATATGTCTCGGCCAGGTCTCAATGGGCAGTCTCAGGACTCGCGCCAGGATCAAAAATGAAAAAGGCCCGCAACCAAGGCTGCGGGCCTTTCACAAAGCGGGGCCTCAGGCTACGGCCAGCACGCGTTCGCTCGACTCCTCCAGCGCACGCAGTTGGTCTGCTGTCCACTGGGTCATCTGGTGATACTGGCATCCGTCGCAAGCGCCAGCCGCGAGGCTGCCATCGAGCAGCCCTTCGCGCATGCCCCAGTAGAACTCGGAGTTGAAAATCTCGTTGATCGTGGAGCCCTTGAACTTCTCGCGCAGCTCGAGATCGAGGCCCGTATCTGCCTTCGGCATGTGGCAGCACACGGTCGTGGGGTAAAAGCCTTCGTTGTTCAGCGAGATCCGAGGCGCATGCATCCACGGCACATTGCAGGTGCGGATCGCCACATCGAGGCTCACGGGCTCGCCCACCGTCTTTCTGACAAAAGTCTGCTGCGCCGCGTCGGGAACATAGGACAGCGCTGATTCGAAGCGGGAGGTCAACGACAACTGAACGCCCAGGCGATCTGCCTCTGCCTTGGCCTCCTTGATGAACGGCGACAGTTGCGACCGAGACAGGCCCAGCGACACGTTCTGCCCTTCCCCGTTGAAAGGCATGAGAGCGCGAACTTCGGAAGCCTGAAAAAACACCTGAGGGATGCGCAGCGAGTGCGCAAGCCGGACCATCTCCGCCAACTCATGCACGTTCTGGTCCATGACCACCATCATGATCTGCAAAGTCTCGCAGTTCTCGTAGAGCGTCTTCAGTTCACCGACGTCACGCACATTGCGCACCACGTTCCTGTACACCGAACCACGACGGATGCGCTCGTAAGTCTCCTCTGTCGCGCCGTCCATCGACAAGCCGATCCGGTCGGCATGCTCGAAGGCTTGCTTGATCTTTCCCCGCACCGGGATCGTGCCATTGCTGATCATCGAGATCTTCGCGTCGGGAAACAGCTCCTTGAAGCGCGCGTAGATCGTGCCAAGGTTCGGATTGAGGGTCGGCTCCCCCGACGTCATGTCGAGCAGCTTCGGGCGGCCGAACTGGACATCGTCCAATGCGAGAGAACCGAATAGCGCCTCGGCCTCGTCGACCGAAAGCTTGGGGCCTTCCATGCCCGCATGCCCTGGGCACATTACGCACTTCAGGTTGCAGTTTTCGGTGGCAGAAACCGAGATGAGTTCGGGCACGACATTGAACTTGCCCTGCTTGCCAAGCGAGATAGCGCGCTGAATGATGTCCTCGGCCCGCGCCATCACCGACTCGTCGGATTCGACCTCGATCACGGGTTCGGGCGGCGCCACCTCCGCAGGAGGTTGCTGGTGCTGGACGGCAGTAAGGCCCAGGCGCTTGCTGGCACTCGCAACAATGCGGTGCTTTGCGGCGCGAGAAAGGTTGCGCGCCGCCGTCACGAAATCAATCATCGATATGCCCTCTTTTTCGAGGCATTTTAGGCTTGAGGTCTGAAGGCCATATGAAAGCCTTCAGTCATTTTCCCGCAGCACGTGAAGACCAAGGCCTGGCTCCTGAATGAGCATCGGCATTGCGGCGCTCTTCCCGCAATGCGGCAAACAGCGCGACAGCCGTCAACGCCCGTCGTAGATCAACCGCCAGACATTGCACCCGCCCGCACAAGGCGAATCGCCAAGCGTCTGTACCGCAACAACCGGCGAAGAAGCCAGCGGAGAAACATCCAACGCTCCGCCGTTCGGCGAGGGCGTGCCCCCGATCAAAAGGGCCGTCACACCGGCTGCCACCACTTTTGTAACCATCAACATGTTCGTCTCCGGCAGTTGGTCACCAATTCAAGATAGACCTGCCGCAAACAAAAATCGCCGGGATTTACCCTCAGGCCGCTGCGCCCCCGCCCGGCTTGGCGGGCAGATCGCCCTCGCGCAACTTGCGGCCGATCCACATCATTCCGGTCTCGTAGTTCGCCGCGCCCACCTGGATGCCGCCCACGGTGCGCAGCGCGCCGGTTCCGTCGTCGGTGGCCGGGCCCTCACCCGTGTATTCGCCCGGAACGAGCAGGCGGCCGTCCTTCAGAAAATCTGCAATGCGCAACTCGCGCATCGCGCGGCCCCAGTGCCACTGCTTCTTGATGTCGTAGGTGCCCGTCTTCTTCGGGGGCTTGGATTTCTTCATGTGCCTCGGTCGCTCGCAAAACAAAACTGGCGCCAGCATAGCTCGCGCCCGCTTGTTCACGGGAACGGACCGGCGGCCTCGGGTTCCTCCTCGGCGACCGCGTCCTCGCCTTCTTCCCTGGGCCCGATGTTCAAGTCTTCCGAAAGCCCCTTCAGCACGACGTAGCCCGCCTGCAAGGCCTCGACGTAGGTCGGAAAACCTTTCGCGGCTTCCATCAGCGGCTCGAACTCCATCGAGTTGTCGAACGACTCCAGCAGCACCCAGAAATAGTCCCCCGCGTCGTGTTGGTCGACAGTCAGGGCGATAGAGATAAGTTGGCCAGCCATTCGCGCATGGTGACGGCCGCAGGTGACAGGCCGAAGAAGCGGATGCGGACATCGCAAAAACACTACACCCCTTCGCGCAGCAGGCCTTCACGGCAAGCCCCGCAATCGGCGATGCTAGAGGCCATGCCCATTGCCAATTCACGCTTGCCCCACCGCCCCGGATGGAGCGCCGCCGCGTCGATCTACACGGTCGCGGGCGCCGTCTGCATCCTCGGCTGCGCGCTCGTGCCCGAGAGCGATGTCGGCATGCTCGTGACCATCACGGGCGGGCTGCCGTGGTCGCTGAGCCTGTTGACGCTGGGCTTGTCACCCGGCGTGGCGTACACGGCGCTATTGATGCTGGCAGGCAGTTGGGCGCTCAATGCCGCGTTGCTGTGGTGGCTGGCGTTGCGGCGGCCGGGGCACCACACGCCCTCGCACCCGGCCTGACCAGCCCCAGTCATTGCGCCGGCGCATCACAGCTATATCGGCCGCCCTCTTCTTCCGACACCCGCACGCGCGCAAGCTGCTTCCCGTGACCCATTCACAAGGAGCAATTCGATGTTCGCGATGCAGTACTCGCACAGACTTCCGGCCGACTACGACATGCAGGCCATCCGCCAGCGCGCGGCGCGACGCGGGCCGTTGTGGGACGACACGCAAGGGCTGGTCTTCAAGGCTTTTGTCTCGCAGGAGCGCGCGCAGCACGGTGCCGCCGGGCACCTGTATGCCTCGGTCTATCTCTGGCACGACCCGTCGGCGGCCGCGCGTTTTCTCATGGGGGAGCGCTTCCAGGGCGTGATCGATTCGTTCGGGCGGCCGCGCGTCGAAACATGGCTGCCGCTGGACGCGCGCGCCGGCGCCGGTCGCGAGCGGCAGGCGCTGTCGCTGCGCCGGGAAGAGCGCGCCATTGACGCCACGGCCGACCGTGCCGCGCTGCTCGCGGCGGAAACCGAAGCCAATCGGCAATCCGCCGCGCAGGCCGACACCGTCGCGGTGTGGACGACGCTCGATCTAGCGAACTGGCGCTCGGTCCGCTTCACGCTGTCGGCGCGCGCGTCGAAGCGGTCGATGGCGCCACGGTCTACGAAGTGCTGCACCTCGCGAAGCCGGGCCTGGCGCAACTCGCATGACGCGACTTCGCCCTTCGGCGCTGTGGTGGGCGCACCTGGCCAGCCTGTGCGCGGTGGCCGCTCTGCTTTGCGGCGCCACGGCGCTGCTGGCGGTGTTGGCCCGCCGCCTCCTGGCGGCTTGACGCCGCCGCTACGCCGCGGTCGAACGAACCGCCGCGGCCAGGGTGCGCAGCGCGCTGCGTGCC
>NZ_MOWM01000229.1 GCF_016082275.1 Variovorax sp. E3 | reverse complement strand
ACAGCGCGATGGTCGAGGCCGTCAGCCCCCACCCCGACCCTCCCCCGGAAGGGGAGGGCGCAAGAGAAAGACGCGCGGCCGCTCATGCCTGCTTTTCCTTCTCACGCAGCCTGAACCGCTGAATCTTCCCCGTCGCCGTCTTCGGCAGCTCGCTCACGAACTCCAGGAAGCGCGGGTACTTGTAAGGCGCCAGCCGCTCCTTCACGAAGGCCTTCAGCTCTTCTTCCGTTGCCGTGGCGCCGTCCTTCAGCACCACGAACGCCTTGGTCTTCGTCAGTCCTTCGGCGTCTTCCTTGCCGATCACCGCGGCCTCGAGCACCGACGGGTGCTGCATCAGCGTCGACTCGACCTCGAACGGCGACACGTAGATGCCGCTGACCTTCAGCATGTCGTCGCTGCGCCCGGCGTAGGTGTAGTAGCCGTCGGCATCGCGCGTGTACTTGTCGCCGCTCTTGGTCCAGCCGCCCTGGAAGGTGTCGCGCGACTTCTCGCGGTTGGTCCAGTACATCAGCGCGGAACTCGGGCCGCGGATGTAGAGGTCGCCTACTTCGCCGTCGGCCACGGGGCGGCCGTCTTCGCCGCGCAGCTCGATCTCGTAGCCGTCCACCGGCTTGCCGGTGGTGCCGTAGCGCACGTCGCCGGGGCGGTTCGAGATGAAGACGTGCAGCATCTCGGTCGAGCCGATGCCGTCGATGATCTCGCAGCCGAAGTGCGTCTTGAAGCGCTGCGCGATCTCGCCGGGCAGCGCCTCGCCGGCCGACGAGCACATGCGCAGCGCCACCGCTTCGCGCGCCGGCAGCTTGGGCGAAGCGAGCATGCCCGCAAAGCCCGTGGGCGCGCCGAAGAACACGGTGGGCTTGTGCTCCACCCAGCGGCGGAAGGTGGCGTCGGGCGTGGGCCGCTCGGCCATCAGGACCACGGTGGCGCCGACCGACAGCGGGAAGGTCAGCGCATTGCCCAGGCCGTAGGCAAAGTACATCTTGGCGGCCGAGAAGCACACGTCGTCTTCGGTGAGCGCCAGCACGGGCTTGCCGAACAGCTCGGCGGTCCACCACAGGTTGGCGTGCGTGTGGACCGTGCCCTTGGGCTTGCCGGTGGAACCGGACGAATACAGCCAGAAGCCCGGGTCGTCCGAGGCCGTAGTCACGGGCGATGCCAGCGGCTGCACGGCCGCGAGGGCAGCTTCGAATTCCTGCGCGCCGTCGGGCAACGCGGCGGTGGGCTGCGACACCAGCATGGCCTGCACTTCATGGCCGCCGCGCGCCATGGCCTCCTGCAGCGTCGGCAGCAGCGCGCCCGACACCAGCACGGCCTGCGCGCGGCTGTGCTCGAGCATGTAGGCGTAGTCGTCGGGCGTGAGCAGCGTGTTCACGGCCACCGGCACGATGCCGGCGTACAGGCAGCCCAGAAAGCTCACGGGCCAGTCGTTGCCGTCGAGCATCAGGAGCAGCACGCGCTCCTCGCGCCGCACGCCGGCCGCCTTCAGCGCGGCGGCCAGGCGGCGCGCGCGGTCTTCGAGCTGGCCGTAGCCGAGCGTGCCGCGGTCGTCGATATAGGCGGTGCGTTCGGCGCGGCCGCGGTTGAGGGCGAACAGGTGCTCGGCGAAGTTGAATCGTGTGGGCAGGGTCATGGTCTTGTCTCCGTCGGCCGTGTTCTTGTTCTAGAGGCCGAGCGCGGCGATGACGCCGGGGCTGGCCTGCACCGCGCTGCGGCGGTGATAGAAGTCGAGCGCGCGCAGGCGCCCAGCTCGCGCCGCCGCCCGCGCGGCCGGGGCCGCCGTGCAGCGACATCGGCATCACGTTGCCGTGGCCGGTGTGGGCCTGCGCCACCTCGGGGGTGATGACGTGCACGCGGCCGTGGCTCGGCGCGACCGACAGCGCGGCTTGCGCCAGCGCCGCGTCGTCGCTGCCGTACAGAGAGGTGACGAGCGAGCCCTGGCCGCGGTGCGCCAGCGCAATGCCGTGCGCCAGGTCGCGGTACGGCAGCAGCGTGGCGACGGGGCCGAACACCTCGACGTCGTGCACGCGCCGCGCCGCGTCGGCGTCGCGCGCGCCGAGCAGCACGGGGCCGATGCAGGCGGCCACCTTCGGGTCGGCGTCGACCAGCGGCTTGTCGCGGCCGTCGTGCAGCACGGTGGTCTGCGAGGCCAGCGCTTCGAGGCCTTCACGCACCGCGTTCAGTTGCGCGCGGCTCACCAGCGAGCCCATGCGCACGCCCTCGTTGCGCGGGTTGCCCACGGTGACGCCCGCGAGCTTGGCGCCGATGGCTTCGGCCGCCGCGTCGTACACCTCGGCCGGCACCAGGATGCGGCGGATGGCGGTGCACTTCTGGCCCGACTTGACCGTCATCTCGCGCACCACTTCACGCACCAGCAGGTTGAAGGCTTCGCTGCCGGGCGCGGCGCCGGGCAGCAGCAGGGCGCTGTTGAGGCTGTCGGCCTCGATGTTCACGCGCACCGAGCGCTCGGCCACGGCGGGGTGCGAGCGGATGATGGCGGCCGTTTCGGCCGAGCCGGTGAACGAGGCCACGTCGAAGGGCTGCAGCGCGTCCATCAGGCCGGCCGAGCTGCCGCACACGACCGACAGCGCGCCGGCCGGCAGCACGCCCGCATCGACCACGTCACGCACCATGCGCTGCGTGAGCCAGGCGGTGGCCGTGGCGGGCTTGACGATGACGGGCACGCCCGACAGCAGCGCGGGCGCGGCCTTTTCCCACAGGCCCCACGACGGAAAGTTGAAGGCGTTGATGAACAGCGCCACGCCGTGCGTCGGCACCTGCAGGTGCTGCGACTGGAACACCGGCTCCTTGCCGAGCTTCACGGCGTCGCCGTCGCGCAGCGCGCGCACGTCGCCCAGCGCGTCGCCCCACTTGGCGTACTGGCCGAGCGTGAAGATCGCGCCGTCGATGTCCACGGCCGAGTCGTTCTTCACCGTGCCGCAGTTGGCGGTGGCGATCTCGTAGTACGCGTCGCGGTTGGCTTGCAGCACCTTCACGACGGCGGCGAGCAATGCGGCGCGCTGGCGGTAGGTGAGGGCGCGCAGTGCGTTGCCGCCCTGCTCGCGGGCGAACGAAAAGGCGGCGGGCAGGTCGAGCCCGGTGGCGTCGACGCGCGCGAGTTCGGTGCCCAGCACCGGGTCGAACAGCGGCGTGCCGGTGCCCGAGCCGCTCTGCCAGCGGCCGGCGACGTAGTTGGAAAGGAGTTCGGTCATGGGGTGAACTTGATCTGCCCTTCGGGCAGGAGATACAGGACGAGCGCGCGGCCTCGGGCCACGGTCGGGCGGTGCGCGGTGCCGGGCCCGTAGACGCACCAGCCCGCGGGCCGTCCGTCGAAGGTGGCGGCGCTGCTGTCGTCCAGCGGCATGATCAGGTCGATCTCGCCGTTGGGGTGCGTGTGGTGCGGGCCGGCGATGTCCTGCATGTCGACCACGTCGACCGAGAAGCGGTGCAGCGCGTCCTCGGCCTTGAAGACACGGCCGTACCTGATGCCGCCGCCTTCGCGCTCGCACAGCCAGCCTTCGGCGACGCCGCCGATGCAGGCCTGGCGCAACTGCGCGAAGCGGGCGCTGCCCGCGCCGTGGGTGGCGTTGAGCCACTGGTCGAGCGTGCCGTCGAGCGGCCTGCCGGCAATTTCGGCGGTCAGGCCGGCAATCAGCTGGTGAAATGCTTCCTTGCCTGTGGCGGGTGTGCTGCGGTCGGACATCGTGGGGCCTCGAACTTATGAACTACCTTGCAGGAATGCTGCGTGTGCAGTATCTTGCTTGTGGCCGAACAATAAGCATCGAGACAATGAGTGTCAAGCAATATAGTGCATCTATGGTGTTTACCCTGAGCGCGCACAATCCCGGCGAAGAACGAGGAATTGCATGAATGAGCATGTAGACGCGGTGCTGGCCACCGCGCCCGAAGCGAGCACTGGCGGCAATGGCGCCGCGCCGGCCGGGGAGGCCAAGAATCCGCTGCTGGCGGCGCTGGGCGACCGCGTGCGCAACCTGCGTGCGCAGCGCGGGCTCACGCGCAAGGCCGTGGCCCTGGCGGCCGACGTGTCGGAGCGGCACCTGGCCAACCTCGAGTACGGCATCGGCAATGCGTCGATCCTGGTGCTGCAGCAGGTGGCCGGCGCGCTGCACTGCTCGCTGGCCGAGCTGGTGGGCGACGTGACGACCAGCTCGCCCGAATGGCTGCTGATTCGCGAGCTGCTCGAGCACCGCAGCGAAGCCGACCTGCGCCGCGTGCGCGTGGCCCTGGGCGAGCTGCTGGGCACGGCCTCGGTCGACCCGTCGCGGCACCGCCGCATCGCGCTCGTGGGCTTGCGCGGCGCGGGCAAGTCGACGCTGGGCCAGATGCTGGCCGAAGACCTGGAGCTGCCTTTCATCGAGCTGAGCCGCGAGATCGAGAAGCTCGCGGGTTGCAGCGTGCGCGAAATCCACGACCTGTACGGCACCAACGCCTACCGCCGCTACGAGCGCCGCGCGCTCGAGGAGGCGGTGCAGATCTACAGCGAGGTGGTCATTGCCACGCCCGGCGGCATCGTGTCCGACCCGGCCACGTTCAACGAGCTGCTCGCGCACTGCACCACGGTGTGGCTGCAGGCCGCGCCCGAGGAGCACATGGGCCGCGTGGCCGCGCAGGGCGACACGCGCCCGATGGCGGCCAGCAAGGAAGCGATGGAAGACTTGCGCCGCATCCTGAATGGCCGCGCCGCTTTCTATTCGAAGGCCGACCTGTCGGTGGACACCAGCGGCAAGACCTTGTCGCAGAGCTTCCAGGCGTTGCGTGCGGCGACCCGGCAGTCGATGGGGCTGGGCGGCTGAGCGTTCGGGGTGCGCCCAGGCCGACGGGGTGCCTTGCTCCGCGAATGTCCCCCGCCCTTCGGGCTCCTCCTTTATTTCGCTGCGCAAGGCACCCCATCAGCCTGAGCGTTTTCAGAGCACTTGTTGATCGGCCGCGAACCGACAGCGTGCCCAAGCGCACAGGGCACCGGGTACTCCCCTGAATCCCCTGACCCCTCCAGAAACTGAAAAAAAGCACAACAGGCATTGACTTGCCTCTTTGCATGCAGCATGATGCATGTCATCGGAGCAAGAAAGTGCATTATCTTTCCTGTTCACGGTTTCCGAACACAGCCCCACAGGAGACTTCCGCATGACCGACACCACGCTCCAGGCGCCCCCGCGCGTCGACTACCGCATCGAACCCGGCCAGTACCGCCACTGGTCCCTGAGCTTCGACGGCGCCATTGCGCGCCTCGTGCTCGACATCGCGGAAGACGGCGGCATTCGCCCCGGCTACAAGCTCAAGCTCAACAGCTACGACCTGGGCGTGGACATCGAGCTGAACGACGCGCTCAACCGCGTGCGCTTCGAGCACCCCGAAGTGCGCAGCGTCATCGTCACCAGCGGCAAGGACCGCATCTTCTGCTCCGGCGCCAACATCTTCATGCTCGGCGTCTCGGGCCATGCGTGGAAGGTCAACTTCTGCAAGTTCACCAACGAGACGCGCAACGGCATCGAAGACACCTCGAAGCATTCGGGCCTGAAATTCCTCGCGGCCGTGAACGGCGCCTGCGCCGGCGGCGGCTACGAGCTGGCACTGGCCTGCGACGAAATCCTGCTGGTCGACGACCGCTCCTCGGCCGTGTCGCTGCCCGAAGTGCCGCTGCTCGGCGTGCTGCCCGGCACCGGCGGCCTGACCCGCGTGACCGACAAGCGCCATGTGCGCCATGACCTGGCCGACATCTTCTGCACCAGCGTCGAAGGCGTGCGCGGCCAGCGCGCGGTCGACTGGCGCCTGGTCGACGCCGTGGCCAAGCCCGCGCAGTTCGCGGCCGCCGTGCAGGAGCGCGCCTCGCAACTCGCCTCTGGCAGCGACCGCCCCGCCGGCGGCAAGGGCGTGGCGCTCACGCGCCTGGAACGCACCGACAGCGCCGACGGCATTGCGTACTCGAACGTCAACGTGCAGATCGACCGCAGCAAGCGCACGGCCACAATCACCGTGAAGGCGCCCACCGGCACGCAGCCGTCCGACATTGCCGCCATCGAAGCCGCGGGCGCCGCCTGGTGGCCGCTGGCGATGTGCCGCGAACTCGACGACGCCATCCTCAACCTGCGCACCAACGAGCTCGACATCGGCACCTGGCTGCTCAAGACCGAAGGCGACGCCGCCGCCGTGCTCGCCTCCGACGCCGTGATGTTCGCGAACAAGGACCACTGGCTGGTGCGCGAGACCATCGGCGCGCTGCGCCGCACGCTGGCGCGCCTGGATGTGTCGTCGCGCAGCCTGTTCGCGCTGGTAGAAGCCGGCTCGTGCTTTGCCGGCACGCTGGCCGAGCTGGCCTTTGCCGCCGACCGCACCTACATGCTCGCGCTGCCCGACGATGCCGACCGCGCACCGAAGCTCACGCTGGGCGAATTCAACTTCGGCTTCTTCCCGATGGTGAACGACCAGAGCCGCCTGCAACGCCGCTTCTATGAAGAGGCCGCGCCGCTCGAAGCCGCCCGCGCCGCCGCCGGCAAGCCGCTGGACGCCGATGAGGCGCTCAAGCTCGGCCTCGTCACGGCCGCGCCCGACGACATCGACTGGGACGACGAGATCCGCATCGCCATCGAGGAGCGCGCCGCCATGTCGCCCGACGCGCTCACCGGCCTGGAAGCCAACCTGCGCTTCGCGAGCAAGGAGAACATGGCCACCCGCATCTTCGGGCGGCTCACCGCCTGGCAGAACTGGATCTTCAACCGCCCCAACGCCGTCGGCGAAAAGGGCGCGCTGAAGGTCTACGGTACCGGCCAGAAAGCCGGCTTCGACATGAACCGCGTCTGAGCGAACAAGCAGTCCGTACAACCCAAGGAACAACGATGAGCACGATCAACTACAGCGAGAAGATCCCCAACAACGTCAACCTCGGCGAAGACCGC
Source organism: Variovorax sp. E3 (assembly GCF_016082275.1). Classification (GTDB taxonomy): domain Bacteria; phylum Pseudomonadota; class Gammaproteobacteria; order Burkholderiales; family Burkholderiaceae_C; genus Variovorax. Next base: position 1,447 of record NZ_MOWM01000229.1, on the reverse strand, counting down.
ACGCTGCAGCGCGCGCTCGAAGGCTGGCAGCCCAACTTCATCACTGGTGGGACGACGTGGGCCCCGAAGGCTCGACCAACCACGACGTGTACCTGCGCACGGCCGTGAGCGTCGACCCGCAAGGCTGGGCCCAGTTCGGCCACGTGAAGATGCGCGACTACCGTTGGGGCATCTTCCTGAACCCGGGCGACGCCAACCGCGAGATCCACTTCGGCGACCACAAGGGCGAGAAGGCCTGGCAGGACGTGCCCGGCGAACACCGCGCCAACCTGCGCCGCATCATCGTCACGCAGGGCGACACCGAGCCCGCGTCGGTCGAGCAGCAGCGCCACCTGGGCCTGACGGCGCCCAGCATGTACGACCTGCGCAACCTGTTCCAGATCAACGTCGAAGAAGGCCGCCACCTGTGGGCCATGGTCTACCTGCTGCAGAAGCACTTCGGCCGCGACGGCCGCGAGGAGGCCGACGCGCTGCTGCAGCGCACCTCGGGCGACGACAACAACCCGCGCATCCTGGGCGCGTTCAACGAGAAGACGCCCGACTGGCTCGCGTTCTTCATGTTCACGTACTTCACCGACCGCGACGGCAAGTTCCAGCTGGCCGCGCTGGCCGAGAGCGCGTTCGACCCGCTGGCGCGCACCACCAAGTTCATGCTGACCGAAGAGGCGCACCACATGTTCGTGGGCGAGAGCGGCGTGTCGCGCGTCATCGCGCGCACCGCGCAGGTCATGAACGAGCTGAAGACCGACGACGCGCAGAAGGTGCGCGCGGCCGGCGCCATCGACCTGGGCACCATCCAGCGCTACCTGAACTTCCACTACAGCGTGACCATCGACCTGTTCGGCGCCGACCAGTCGAGCAACGCCGCCATCTTCTACAGCTCGGGCCTGAAGGGCCGCTACGAAGAAGGCAAGCGCGAGGACGACCACGTGCTCAAGGGCCAGACCTACAAGGTGCTGGAAGTCAAGGAAGGCCAGCTCGTCGAGAAGGACGTGCCGATGCTCAACGCGCTGAACGAAGTGCTGCGCGACGACTTCATCAAGGACTCGGTGGCCGGCGTGAACCGCTGGAACAAGGTGCTCGAGAAGGCCGGCATTCCCACGCGCCTGATCGTGCCGCACAAGGCCTTCAACCGCCAGATCGGCGCGCTCGCGGGCATCAAGATGTCGCCGGACGGCCGCGTGGTGAACGAGATCGAATGGGCCGCCAAGCGCGACGAGTGGCTGCCGAGTTCCGAGGACTTCGCTTTCGTGGCATCGTTGATGGGCCGCGTGGTGGAGCCGGGCAAGTTCGCCGGCTGGATTTCCCCGCCGGTGATGGGCATCAACCGCCAGCCGGTGGATTTCGAGTACGTTCGCTTCGGCTGATCGGTATTGATGAGGTATTGCTCCTTCCCCCTCTGGGGGAAGGCTGGGATGGGGGCCAGCGGCGTGACCACGACAAGCGC
>NZ_MOWM01000228.1 GCF_016082275.1 Variovorax sp. E3 | reverse complement strand
CCCGAAGTTCGTCGAGACCTTCCTGGCCAAGCTGGCCAACTGGGACTTCGCCGCCAAGAACTTCGGCTGATGACGGCCCGGGGGCGGCAACGCCCTCAGCCGTTGATCAGGTTCAGGATGTTCCCGTCGGGGTCCTTGAACCACGCGACCTTCATGCCGCCCATGACATGGAGGTCGCCTTCGAGCTTCGTGTCCGGCATGTCGTAGTGCTCGAAGCGCACGCCCCTGGCCCCGAGCGCGGCCACCAGGCGCCCGATGTCTTCGCCCACCTGCCAGGTCACGGCCGTGGCCTGGTTGGTGCCCGCGAACGACGAGCGGTACACGTTGATGCGTGTGTTGCCGCTGCGGTAGACGATCACTTCATCGCCCTCGGCGTCGACCTGCGCAAGGCCCAGCGTGTCTTCGTAGAAGCGGCGGGCCACGGCGAGGTCTTTGACCGCGAGGTTGGCCACGGCGTCGATGTTTCCGAGCATGGGTGTCTCCTGTTGTCGAATGGACAAGAATACTCAACCACCTGGTGCAGTATTCGCTCCGCACCGGCCCCTGTCAAGCCACCGCGAGCCGATACGGGCCCCATCGCGAATCGCGAAAACCCCCGCGCACCGCTTCCGGCACACTGCACCTGCGGTGCAGCGAAGACACTCGGCTGCAACCCCGATTCGCCCCCACACAAAGAGACAACCATGATCCGCAGACACCTCGGCACGCTGGCCATCGCGCTCGCACTTCCGCTGGCCTTCACGGCCCCCCTCGCCCACGCACAGGCCTACCCGGCCAAGCCCATCCGCATGATCGTGCCGTTCCCGCCCGGCGGCGGCACCGACATCCTGGCGCGCCTGGTCGCGCAGAAGCTCACCGAAACCAACCACTGGACCGTGGTGCCCGACAACCGCGCGGGCGCCGGCGGCACCATCGGCATCGCCGAGGCCGCGCGCGCCGCGCCCACGGGCTACGACATCGTGATGGGCCAGAAGGACAACATGGTCGTCGCGCCCTGGCTCTACAAGAACCTGAGCTACAACCCGGTGAAGGACCTGACGGCCGTGGCCCACGTGGCCTACACGCCGGTGGTGATCGTCACGCAGGCCAACTCCAAGTTCAAGTCGCTCGACGACGTGGTGAAGGCCGCGCGCGCCGCGCCCGACACCATCACGTATGGCTCGCCCGGCAACGGCACCACCATCCACCTGGCCGGCGAGATCTTCAACAGCGCCGCCAAGATCAAGATGCGCCACGTGCCCTACAAAGGCTCCAACGCGGCCATGATGGACGTGCTGGCGGGCAACGTCGACCTGATGGTGTCGTCGGTGCCCTCGGCCATGGCACAGATCAAGGCCGGCAAGCTGCGCCCGCTGGCCGTGACCTCGGCCAAGCGCAGCACCTCGCTGCCCGACACGCCCACCGTGGCCGAGCTCGGCTACAAGGACTTCGACGTGTCGACCTGGTATGGCCTGTTCGTGCCGGCCAACACGCCCAAGGACGTGGTGACGCTGCTGAACGCCGAGGTCAACAAGCTGCTGGCCACGCCGGAAATGAAGGCCGCCATCATTGCCCAAGGCGCGGAGCCGCAGGGCATGACGCCGGAGCAGTTCGGCGCGCTGCTGAAGACGGACTACGAGAAGTGGAAGGGGATCGTGCAGGCCTCGGGGGCGACGATCGAGTAAGGAAGCGAAGCCCGGAGGCGATGCCTCCGGGGGTCAGGGTCTAGCGCTCGATCACGGGACAGGACAAGGTCATCCGTTCGGGCAACGCCGAATTCTCCCAATCGGGCAATGCCCGTTTGTCGAACGCTTCGACGGAAGGGTAGCCATTGGCGTTCCAGCCGTACCGGCTGACCTTCTCCACCTCGATGACCTCGTACCTGCAATGTCTGCCGCGAGTCTCGAGGCGAATGGCAAGCCGCTTCTTTTCTCTGGCGAGGTCTTTCTCGAGCACCTCGTAGCGAGAGGGCCTGCAGACGCTGAAGGGCGTGTTCCATTCCGCGGTCCTGGCGCGGATGTAGAGGTTGCCGCTGCACGCCCTGCCTGTACCTTCGAAGACCCTGGTGAATGCACCATTGGCTGCGACGGTCGGAGCGAAGCCTGTGCCGCAAACGGCGGCGAGCAGAAGCCAGCCCGCCTTCAGCGCGCGCATGCCGCTTCCGCGCGCGCACCGAGCACGCGCGCCGCGTGCTGGAGCTTGCTTGCATACCGCGAGTCGCCGCTGTTGTAGCGCTGGGCGATGCTGCCCGCAGAGAGCGGATTCCACCCCGTGATGACGCGCTGGATGGAGGCCTTCTGGTACTTCAGCACGTCGCCCGCGTGCACGACGCCGACGGAAGGATTGAGCTTTTTCATCACCTCCAGCGTGCTGCCCTGCGCCTTCGCGATCCTGTCCAGGCTGTCGCCGGGCGCAGCGGTGATCTCGAGGACACGGGCATCGGGACCCGGAACGCTCTTGAAGGCGAAGTTCGCCATGCGCATCAGCAGGTAGCCGATGCCAGCGCGAATGTTCTGTGCCGGTTGCTGCCTCGCGCTTTCGATCGACAGGTAGGGCCGCATGGAAGGCGGAACCACGAGGTCCCCGCCTTCGTTGCCCAGCAGCAGCGATTGCAGCCCCGGGTCGCCCTCGTTGCCGATCTGCATGGGCCGTGTGCGCCACTTCGGGTTTTTCGCGCCCGTTTCCACCCAGAGCATGGCCTTGACGACTTTCCAGTCCAAGGGCACAAAGCCCGGGGACGAGGCCAGATGGCGGTTGTATTCGCCGACCGCCGCACGCAGCTCGCAGTCATAGGCATCCCAGGCGTCGTCCGCCTTGTCGATGCCGTCTTCCCACATGTCCTCGGCGGCGCGTGGCGGCGGCTCGTGCGGCCGAGGCGCCTTTGGTTTTTCCGCCGGATGGTGATTCGCCGTCCGCCTTGCGGCTGCAGTCGCAGTGGTCATGTCACTCCCTGAATATGGTTCTTTTCTTCGAGGCGCCGCCGGAGTGCGGCACCTCGAATCAAAGACTATCCCGGTCGTGCTTTGCCAGGGGTCACTTCAGCCGTGGCCGCGGCGAACAAACCGCGCGACTTCGATCAATCCGGCACGAACTTCGCGTTGAAGATCGCCACATCCGCTTCCAGCTCGAACGTCGCCACCTGCCCCATCTTCCCGTCGCTCATCCGGCAGGCAGAGAACAGGCTGTAGCGGCCCTTGAAATAGAACTCGTCCATCACGATCAGCGCGTACGGGTACGGCACGAAGACCTGGTGCTCGAAGACGATGCGGTGCACGTTCCTCGGCGACGGGAAGAGCTTGTATTCGAGGGTGTCGATCGACTTGGCGGTGGCCATGGTGTGCGTCCCGGTTCTGCGTTGGAAAAAATCAGGCGGGGTCGCGCACGTCGGCCACGGGCTTGGCGCCGAAGTCTTCGCGCGCCAGGTAGGCCAGCACCTTGGCGGCCGCCGAGGCGGGGCTGTCGAGCATGCCTTCGTTCTTCATCTTCTCGAAGCGCGTGCGGTCGGGGAATTTCTCGGCCGAGGCGCCGCGCAGCTGCACCTGCATGTCGGTGTCGATGATGCCGGGCGCCAGCGAGACGATGCGCGCGCCGTTCGTTGCGTTCGCCTCTTCGAGCGCCACGGCGCGCGAGAAGTGGTCCATGCCGGCCTTGGACGCGCAGTAAGGCGCCTGGCTGCCCATGGCGTTGCGGCCCAGGCCCGACGAGATGTTCAGCACCTTGCGCGCGCCGCGCCATTCGCGCGTGGCGCCCAGGAACGCAGCGGTCAGCAGCATCGGCGCTTCCAGGCCGATGCGCAGCGCCAGCGACAGCTCGGCTTCCACGGCGTGCGACAGCGGCGCGGGGTTGCCGACGGTGCCGGCGTTGTTGATGAGCGTGACGCTGTCGAAGCGCTGCGCGTCGACGGTCTTCAGCCACGCCGACAGGCGCGCGGCGGCGGCCACCGGGTCGGACAGGTCCTGCTCCCATTGCACGAGTTCGGCGCCCGCCGTTGCCTTGGCCACTTCGGCCAGCTCGGGCGATTGCTTGCGCGAAATGCCGAGCACCACGTGGCCGGCCTTCAGCAGTTGTTCGGCCATGGCCTGGCCCAGGCCGCGCGAGGCGCCGGTGATGAGGGTGAGGTGGGAAGCGGTCATCTTGAGAAAAGTCTTTCTGGAAAGAAGGCGGGAAGGTTAAGGGGTATTGAAAAGCCTCGCGGCTCAACTGGTGCGGAACTGCTTGCGCAGGAAGTTGCGATGGCGCGCGATGTGTTGCAGTTGCGCCGGCGCGACGGTGCCGTCCAGGTCGACTTCGTCCGCGCCGTTGAGCACCGCGTTGGCATTGGCCATGGCGCGCGCGACGACTTCTTCCTCGCTCACGCCGAGCTGCGCCGCCAGGTCGAGCGCCACGCGGCGCATGGCGCGCTGCGACAGCATCCACATCGCGCCGAAGCGGTCCCACGCGAGCGCGGCTTCGTCGGCTTTCTCGCGGTCGGCCAGGATCTCGCTGAGCGGCTTGGCCAGCACGGCGTCCAGCGCCTCGATCTTGTCGGCCAGCTCCTCGTTGCGCGCCAGGGCTTCCTCGAGCGTGGGCCCGGTCTTCTCGGCGTTCTTCAGCGGCTCGGGCGGCGGCGGTGCAAAAGCCGTCTGCGCATTCGCGGGCACGATCTGTATCTGGTCTTTGAGCGTCATGGGGTTTCCGTTTCCGCGGCGGGTTGGGTGCTGCTGCCGTTGTTGCTGTTTTTCTTGTTCGACATCGCCGTCGCGCGCAGGCCCGGCAGGTCGAGCACGCGCAGGCCGCCGTACTCCACCCGGATCAACTCCTGCGCCGACAGGCCGTTGAGCGCCTCGTTCACGCGCTGGCGCGACAGGCCGACCAGGTAGGCCAGCTCCTGCTGCGTGATGCGCAGCACCTCGCCCACGCCCGGGTACAGCACCGGGTTGAACAGCGACACCAGGTTGCGCGCCACGCGCGCGTCGGGGTTGTTGAGGCGGTCGATCTCCAGCGCCGCGATGAACTGCCCGAGCCGTTCGTTGAGCTGGTTCATCACGAAGCGGTTGAAGCCGATGGAGTGGTCCAGCAGCCAGTGGAAGCTCTCGGTCGGCAGGCCCGCGATGAGGCTGCGGCGTAGCGCCTGGATGTTGTAGCGGTAGGGCTCGCGCTTCATCACCGTGCCTTCGCCGAACCAGCCGCCGGGCGGCACGCCGGTGTAGGTGACGGAGCCGCCGTCGGCGTTGTCGTTGCTCATCTTCAGCAGCCCCTCGACCACGCCGAACCAGTAGGTCGGCGAGCGGCCCACGCGGCACACCAGGTCGCCGGGCTCGGCCTCGCCGACCACCAGCGAGGCCTCGGCGCGGCGACGCTCGGCGGGCGTGAGCGTGGGCAGCCAGGGAATGCCGTCGAGCTCCGCGGCGTTGGCGGGACGCACGCGGTCCTTGATCGAACCGCCGAGCACGTTGTTGTGGTTGAGGTTGCCGTGAGGCATCGGGAAACTCCGGGGAGTAGTGTCCCTAGGATTGTCGTTGGAACGACAACCGGGCGTCAAAGTGAGACCTACGATCCGCCCACTGTGCAAACAACCGCCCCCACCTTCCCCCGTCTGCTGCTCGCGCATGCCGAGGCTCGTCCCGAGTCGCCCGCCGTTCGCGAGAAAGACCTCGGCATCTGGCAAACCTGGTCGTGGAACGCCGTGGCGCAGGAAGTGCGCGAAATGGCCTGCGGCCTGGCGAGCCTCGGCTTCAAGGCCTTCGACAACCTGGCCATCGTCGGCGCCAACCGGCCGCACCTGTACATGGCCGTGATCGCCGCGCAAAGCCTGCGCGGCGTGCCGGTGCCGCTGTACCAGGACGCGGTGGCCGGCGAGATGGTCTTCATGCTGCAGGACGCCGGCATCGAGTTCGTGATCGTCGAAGACCAGGAGCAGGTCGACAAGCTGCTGGAGTGCCGCGAGATCCAGAAAGAGCACTACCCGGTCATCCGCCACATCATCTACGACGACCCCAAGGGCCTGCGCCACTACGACCAGCCCGGGCTCATGAGCTACGAGCAGCTGCGCGCGCTGGGCCGCGAGTTCGACAAGGCCAACCCCGGCTACTACGACCGCGCCGTGGCGAGCGGCGAAGCCACCGACGTGGGCGTGATCCTCTACACCTCGGGCACCACCGGCCGCCCCAAGGGCGTGTGCCAGACGCATGCCAGCTTCATCGCGGCGGGCCGCGGCGGCGTGGAGACCGACAAGCTCGGCCCCGGCGACAACATCATGAGCTACCTGCCGATGGCGTGGGTGGGCGACCACCTGTTCTCGGTGGCGCAGTGGCTGGTGGGCGGCTTCACGCTCAACTGCCCCGAGTCGAGCGAGACGGTGATGAACGACATGCGCGAGATCGGCCCGAGCTACTACTTCGGCCCGCCGCGCACCTTCGAGGCCTGCTCACGGCCGTGTCGATCCGCATGGAAGACGCGGCCGCGCCCAAGCGCTGGCTCTATGCAAAATTCATGGCGCTGGCGCAGCGCGTGGGCGCCGACATCCTGAACGGCGCGCCGGTGGGCACGCTCGACCGCCTGATGTACGGCCTGGGCAACCTGCTGATCTACGGTCCGCTGCGCAACGTGCTGGGCATGAGCCGCATCCGCGTGGCCTACACGGCGGGCGCGGCCATCGGGCCCGACCTGTTCCGCTTCTACCGCTCCATCGGCGTCAACCTCAAGCAGTTCTACGGCCAGACCGAGACCTGCGCCTACGTGTGCCTGCAGCAGGACGGCAAGGTCAAGCTGCAGACCGTGGGCACGGCCGCGCCGGGCATCGAGCTGAAGATCGCCGAAGACGGCGAGGTGCTGGTGCGCGGCGTGTCGGTGCTCAAGGAGTACTACAAGCGCCCCGACGCCACCGCCGAAGTGCTCGACGCCAACGGCTACTTCCACACCGGCGACGCGGGCGTGCTCGACAGCGAAGGGCACCTGCGCATCATCGACCGCGCCAAGGACGTGGGCCGGCTCGTGGGCGGCGCGATCTTTGCGCCCAACTACATCGAGAACAAGCTCAAGTTCTTTCCGCAGATCAAGGAAGCCGTGTGCTTCGGCAACGGCCGTGGCGAGGTGTGCGCGGCCATCAACATCGACTTCGAGGCGGTGGGCAACTGGGCCGAGCGGCGCGGGCTGGCCTACGGCGGCTATGTCGACCTGGCCGGCAAGCCCGACGTGCTGGCGCTGGTGGCCGAGTGCATCGCCAAGGTCAACGCCGACCTCGCGGCCGAGGACGGCATGGGCGAGACGCAGATCGCGCGCTTCCTGGTGCTGCACAAGGAGCTGGACCCCGACGACGACGAACTGACCCGCACGCGCAAGGTGCGCCGCGGCTTCATCGCCGAGAAATACGCGGTGCTGCTCGATGCGCTCTACGGCGGCAAGGCCGAGCAGTTCATCGAGACCCAGGTCAAGTTCGAGGACGGACGCACGGGCTCGGTCAGCGCCACGCTGAAGATCGTCGAGGCCAGACGCTTCCCGTTGATCAAGGCGGCCGCATGAACGCGCACAACCTCACCGAGACCTCCATGCTGGCAACAACGACCCGGGGCGGCCGCAAAGACGGCGACGTCATCCTCGACGTGCAGAACATCAGCCTGAGCTTCGGCGGCGTGAAGGCGCTGACGGACATCAGCTTCAACGTGCGCGAGCACGAGGTGCGCGCCATCATCGGGCCGAACGGCGCGGGCAAGAGCTCGATGCTGAACTGCATCAACGGCGTGTACTGGCCGCAGCAGGGCTCCATCACTTTCCGCGGCCAGACCTTCAAGCACATGAACTCGCGCCAGGTGGCCGAGATGGGCGTGGCGCGCACCTTCCAGAACCTGGCGCTGTTCAAGGGCATGAGCGTGCTCGACAACATCATGACCGGGCGCAACCTCAAGATGAAGAGCGGCCTGCTCGCCCAGGCCCTGCGCTGGGGCCCGGCCGAGCGCGAAGAGCTGCAGCACCGCGAGTTCGTCGAGCACATCATCGACTTCCTGGAGATCCAGGCGCACCGCAAGACGCCCGTGGGCCGCCTGCCCTACGGCCTGCAAAAGCGCGTCGACCTGGGCCGCGCGCTGGCCATGGAGCCGCAGGTGCTGCTGCTCGACGAGCCCATGGCCGGCATGAACGTGGAAGAAAAGCAGGACATGAGCCGCTTCATCCTCGACGTGAACGACGAGTTCGGCGCAACCATCGTGCTGATCGAGCACGACATGGGCGTGGTGATGGACATCTCCGACCGCGTGGTGGTGCTGGACTACGGCAAGAAGATCGGCGACGGCACGCCGGACGAAGTGCGGAACAACGAAGACGTGATCCGGGCGTACCTGGGTGTGGAGCACTGACGCCATGCCCCACCTCGCCCCGAAGCACCGGTATTGCTCCTTCCCCTCCCGGGGGAAGGCTGGGATGGGGGCACGACGGCCCTCGCAAGACAGCAGCGCGA
>NZ_MOWM01000227.1 GCF_016082275.1 Variovorax sp. E3 | reverse complement strand
CTCGACGCCTGCGCCGCGCCCGGCGGCAAGACGGCGCACCTGCTCGAACTCGCCGGCCCCGGCGCCATCGAGGTGACCGCGCTCGAGGTCGACGCCGCGCGCAGCCGCCGCATCGACGAGACCCTGTCACGCATCGGCCTGAAGGCCAAGGTCGTGGTGGCCGACGCGGCGCGCCCCGCCGACTGGTGGGACCGCACGCCTTTCGACGCGATCCTGCTCGACGCGCCATGCACCGCTTCGGGCATCGTGCGCCGCCACCCCGACGTCCGCTGGCTGCGCCGCGAGAGCGACACCGCCCAGCTTGCCGCCCAGCAGTCCGCGCTGCTGGCCGCGCTCTGGCCGCTCGTGCGCCCCGGCGGCCGCCTTCTTTACTGCACCTGCTCGGTCTTCCGGGAAGAGGGCTCGCAACAAATTGATGCGTTTCTTGTACACAACACCGACGCACGATTGCTGCCATCACCCGGCCATTTGCTGCCCCAAAGCGGGTCGAATGCCCGTGGCGTCCCGGACAATCCCTCTGGTGACCACGACGGCTTCTTCTACGCCCTGCTTGAAAAGCGCCCGCGCTGAGCGGCGCGCGCCGGTCCTGCTGGCCGTGCTGCTGTGGGTCTGGGTGGTGTGCGTGGCGTGGCTGCCGGCACCGGCCGCGGCCCAGGGCCGCTCCAATGCCTCCATCGGCCAGATGCGGCTGGAGCAGGCCGACGACGGCGTCTACCTGAGCGCGGCCGTGCAGTTCGAGCTGCCCTCGCTGGTCGAGGAGGTGCTCGACAAGGGCATTGCCATCTACTTCGTGGCCGAGGCCGAGATCTTCCAGGAGCGCTGGTACTGGACCGACCGCAAGGTCGCGCAGGTGCAGCGCCACATGCGGCTGGCCTACCAGCCGCTCACGCGGCGCTGGCGCCTGAACGTGTCGCCCGTGCCGATCACCGGCGCCGTCGGCCTGGGCATTTCGCTGAACCAGAACTTCGACACCCTGAGCGACGCGCTCGACGCCATCAAGCGCATCGGGCGGCTGCGGCTGGGCGACGCGGCCGAGATCGGCGACGACCCGCTGCACCAGGTGACCTTCCGCTTCCGGCTCGACACCTCGCAGCTGCCGCGCCCGTTCCAGATCGGCGTGGTCGGCCAGGCCGACTGGAACATCACCGCCGAGCGCACCGCGCGGCTCGCGCTGGAGAAGCAGAAGTGAGCACCTCCCCGCGCAGCGGCGCAGCGGCCACGCCCGCCGCCCGCCGCTCGCGCGCCATGCGCTGGGCCGTGGGCGTGGGCGCCGCGCTGGTCACGGCCATCGGGCTGGTGCTGATGTTCCTGCTCGCGCAGGCCACCAACAACCGCGCGCTGTACGAACGCTATTACGTGCGGTTGTTCGGCATCAACGTGGTGGTGGCGGTGCTGCTGGTGCTGGTGATCGGCTGGGTCGCGTTCCGGCTGCTGCGGCGGCTGCGGCAGGGCAAGTTCGGCAGCCGGCTGCTCATCAAGCTGGCAGCCATCTTCGCGCTGGTGGGCGTGGTGCCGGGGGCGCTGGTCTACGTGGTGTCCTATCAGTTCGTGGCGCGCTCGATCGAGAGCTGGTTCGACGTCAAGGTCGAAGGCGCGCTCGACGCCGGCCTGAACCTGGGCCGCGCCACGCTCGACTCGCTGTCCGACGACCTCGCCGCCAAGACGCGCAGCGCCAGCGCACAGCTGGCGCAGGTGCCCGACGCCAGCGCGGGCCTGCTGCTCGAGCGCATCCGCGACCAGCTCGAGGCCAGCGACGTGATTCTCTGGACCGGCTCCGGGCAACTGGTGGCCAGCGCCGGCTCCTCGCGCTTTCAGCTCAACCCCGAGCGGCCGACCGCGCAGCAGTTCCGGCAGGTGCGGCCCGAGCGCGCCGTGGCGCACATCGAAGGGCTGGACGAAACTGCCGCCCCGGGCGCGGCCCCGCCTGTCGCGAGCGTGCGCGCGCTCGCCATGGTGCAGCGCCCCGGCTTCGACTTCGACACCGCGCCGCGCTACCTGCAGGTCACGCGGCCGCTGCCGCCTGCGGTGGTGGCCAATGCGCTCGCCGTGCAGGAGGCCAACCGCGAATACCAGGAGCGGGCGCTCGCGCGCGAGGGCTTGCGCCGCATGTACATCGGCACGCTCACGCTGAGCCTGTTCCTTGCCGTGTTCGGCGCGGTGCTGCTGGCCGTGCTGTTCGGCAACCAGCTCGCGCGGCCCCTGCTGGTGCTGGCCGACGGCGTGCGCCAGGTGGCCGCCGGCGACCTGCGGCCCACCGCCGTGCTGCAGGGCAAGGACGAGTTGGGCGGCCTCACGCGCTCGTTCGCCGTCATGACCCAGCAGCTGGCCGACGCGCGCGGCGCGGTCGAGAAAACCATGGGCCAGCTCGACGCCGCCCGCGCCAACCTGCAGACGATTCTGGACAACCTGACCTCGGGCGTGATCGTGCTCGACGCCAAGGGCACCGTGCTGTCGACCAACCCCGGCGCCACCCGCGTGCTGCGCGCGCCGCTCGCGGCCTACGAAGGGCAGGCGCTGGTCAGCGTGCCGGGCCTGGCCGAGTTCGGCGCCAAGGTGCAGCAGCAGTTCGACGAATTCCAGGTCGAGCGCATGCAGCACGGCCTGGACCACTGGCAGCACGCCTTCGAACTGCACGCCTCGGGCCTGGACATGCCGCAGCAGGACGGTGCCATCAACATCGTCGCGCGCGGCGCCGAGCTGCCGGGCGCGGCGCGGCTGCTGGTGTTCGACGACATCTCCGAGATCGTCTCGGCCCAGCGCGCGCAGGCCTGGGGCGAGGTGGCGCGCCGCCTTGCGCACGAGATCAAGAACCCGCTGACGCCCATCCAGCTGTCGGCCGAGCGGCTCGAGATGAAGCTCTCGGGCAAGGTGCAGCCGCCCGAGCAGGCCATCCTCGTGAAGTCGGTCAAGACCATCGTCGACCAGGTCGATGCGATGAAGCGGCTGGTGAATGAATTCCGCGACTACGCGCGCCTGCCCGCGGCCGACCTCAAGCCGGTCGACCTCAATGCGCTGCTGGTCGACGTGCTCCAGCTCTACAACGCCGAGGGCCTGCCCATCACGCTGCGCTCCGAACTCGACGAGCGTTGCCCGCCCGTTCGCGGCGATGCGCAGCAGATTCGCCAGGTGATTCACAACCTGTTGCAAAACGCCCAGGACGCCGCTGAGGCCGCGGCCAGCGTGACGGGCCAGCGCGGCGAGGTCGTCATCCGCACGCGGCTGGGCGACTCGGGGCAGCGCGTGCGGCTCACCGTGCAGGACAGCGGCCCCGCTTCGCCGAGAACATCCTCAAGCGCGCCTTCGAGCCCTACGTCACCACGAAAACAAAAGGTACCGGTTTGGGCCTGGCCGTCGTCAAGAAGATCGCCGACGAACACGGTGCGCGCATCGAGCTTTCCAACCGCGTTGTCGACGGGGCTGTGGCGGGGGCGCAAGTCTCGCTATCATTCGCGCTGGCAAGCGAGCCGCGGGCAGCGGTCGCTCACACCGAAGATTCGAAGTCTTCCGCCGCCTGAGCACTTGCGATTCCGTCGCACAGGCGATGGACGTGCCCGCGGACCCTACACACATTGCAGACACCAGCGCATACAACAAGCAGCACTCATGGCAAACATTCTCGTGGTCGATGACGAGCTGGGCATCCGGGACCTGCTCTTCGAAATTCTCAATGACGAAGGCCACAACGTGGAGCTCGCGGAAAACGCCGCCGAAGCGCGCGCGGCCCGCCAGCGCGCACGGCCCGACCTCGTCCTGCTCGACATCTGGATGCCCGACACCGACGGCGTCACTTTGCTCAAGGAGTGGTCCACCGCCGGCCTGCTGAGCATGCCCGTCATCATGATGAGCGGCCACGCCACCATCGACACGGCCGTCGACGCCACCCGCATCGGCGCCTTCGCGTTCCTGGAAAAGCCCATCACGCTGCAGAAGCTGCTCAAGGCGGTGGAACAGGGGCTGGCGCGCGAGAGCGCACGGCGCGCCGCCGCTGGCGTGGTCCCCGCACCGGCGGGCGTGGCGCAGTCCACCGCGATCACCACCACGGGCGACAGCCTGCTGATGGCGTCGCTGGCATCGGTGCCGGTGGCCGAGACCGGCCCGCAATCGACCCAGAGCTTCGACCTCGACCGCCCGCTGCGCGACGCGCGCGACGGTTTCGAGAAGGCGTACTTCGAGTTCCATCTCGCGATGGAGAACGGCTCGATGACCCGCGTGGCCGAGAAAACCGGCCTCGAGCGCACCCATCTGTACAGAAAACTCAAACAACTTGGCGTCGATCTGTCGAGAGGGCGCAGAAGCGCTGTATAATTCGAGGCTGCACACAATTGCAATGGCCCGGTAGCTCAGTTGGTAGAGCAGCGGATTGAAAATCCGCGTGTCGGTGGTTCGATTCCGCCCCAGGCCACCAAATTCAAAGCCCTTGGTTCCCACAGGACCAAGGGCTTTTTCAATTTCCGGCGCGGCCGTGCGCGGTCGCGGTATGGCAAATGTCCTGCATCCGCCGTCGCCTGTGGCCGGCGGCGCATCCATCGCGGGCATCGACAAACTCGGACATCCACCGAGGAGATGCCGATGTCCAAGCCGCAGCACCCCGAAGAACCCGAACTCACGCAGGAAGAGTCCGTCCCCACCGACGGTCGCGATGCCGAAGGCGAGCGCATGATGAAAGACGTGCGCAACAGCAAGCTCCACGACAAGGACGCTGCCGAGCACAAGACCCCCGAGAAAAGCGACACCAGGCCCGCCCGGCCCTGAGCCCGCCCGCCGTCGCTATGACCTCGCACGCGGCCACTGCCGCCGACGCCCCTGCGCCCGGCGCCGGCACCCTCTGGCACCGCTGCCGCCCATGGGCCCTGCCGTTGCTGGGCATCGCCGTCCTGGGCCTGCTCCTCTCCCACGCGCACAAGGTCGACTGGGCCGGTGCATGGCAAGCGCTCCAACGCTACTCGCCGCTGCTGCTGCTCGCCGTGCTGGGTCTCGCGACCGCCAGTCACGCCCTCTACGGATGCTTCGACCTGATCGGCAAGCGCCATCTGCGCCATCGCCTGCCGTACTGGCGCACATGGGCCATCGCCGTGACCAGCTATGCATTCAATCTCAACCTCGGCTCGCTGGTCGGTGGCGTCGCGATGCGTGCGCGGCTCTATGCGCGTGCCGGTCTCGACGACGCCTCGGTCGCGCAGATCGTCGGCCTGAGCCTTGCGACCAACTGGCTCGGCTACGGCCTGCTTGCGGGCGGCCTGTTCGCGGCCGGTGCGATCTCGCCGCCCAGCCAGGCGCACATCGGCGACGGGGCGTTGCGCCTGCTCGGCGTGGTGATGATCCTGCTGGCACTGGCATACGTCGCGGCCTGCGCGATGGCGCGTGGACGCGAATGGCAATTCAGAGGGCGTCGCCTCCAGTTGCCGGCCGCGCGCCTGGCCGTGGCGCAGCTCGCGCTCTCCACCACCAACTGGGCATTGATGGGCGCCGCCATGTACCTGCTGCTCGGACAGAAGGTGCCCTACGCCACCACCTTGAGCGTGCTGCTCGCCGCGTCCATCGTCGGTGTGCTGACGCCGATCCCGGCGGGCCTCGGCGTGCTCGAAGCCGTGTACCTCGCGCTGCTGTCGGGCAGCGTGAAGCAGGGCGCGCTGATGGGGGCGGTGCTCGCGTACCGCGCGCTCTATTACCTGCTGCCGCTGGCCGGCGGACTGATGCTGTATCTGTTCCTCGAACGCTACGCGGCAAGCCATCCGCCCGAGGCGCGGCAAGAAGCGCTCACGCCGCCGCTTCCAGCACCAGCTGTGTCTGCGTGACGACCGCGCACAGCTTGCCGTCCGCGTTGGTGACGGTGGTCTGCCAGACCATCGTCGTGCGCCCGCGATGCAGCGCCACGCTGGTGCCCGTCACGGTGCTGCCGGCGCGCGCGCCCGCGATGAACTTGGTGCTCGAGTCGGTGGTCGTCGTGCGCTTGCCTTCCGTCAGGTTGACGAGGGTGCCGACCGCGCCCAGCGTGTCGGCAAAAGCCATGTAGGCGCCGCCGTGCAGGATGCCCCCGGCCGTGCACAGGTCGGGCCGCACTTCCATCTCCGCGACCACGCGGTCGGGCGCCAGTTCCGTGAGGCGCACGCCCATCAAGCCGGGGAACAGCGGGTCCAGCAGTTTCTGAAGCGCGGCGATGTCGTGCATGAAAAGCTCCTGTGCGTGGGGAGCCGCCATCCTAAACAGCCGCGCCGCCGCATGCAAAGCCGTGCGCGCCGTCACAGATCCGGCGCCGCGCGCGCCAGCAGCCGGATGTGTTCGAAGTCCAACCGGTCCAGCGCCTGCCGCACGGCCTCGACCAGCGCGGCGTGGCGCGAATCGGCGGCGGCCAGCCGGTCGGCCCATTCATGCAGATCGGTCCAGCGGCCGTCGCGCGCCAGCAGTTCGAGTTCGGCCCGCACCGCGGCCGGCAGCGGCGCGATGGCCGGCGTGGGCGTCGCTG
The DNA here is from genome assembly GCF_016082275.1 of Variovorax sp. E3. GTDB lineage: Bacteria > Pseudomonadota > Gammaproteobacteria > Burkholderiales > Burkholderiaceae_C > Variovorax. The sequence continues at coordinate 2,057 of NZ_MOWM01000227.1, read as the reverse complement.
CCGTCGTCGGCGCGCGGCGCAGCCTCAGGCGCGACGTCTGGGGAAGCGGCAACGACGGCATCCGCGGTGTCGCGGCATCGGGCGGCAGCGTTTTCGGCGCGTCCTTCACGATCACGGAAAAGCGCACGCGCGTGCCCAGGTCCGGATGGCTTTGGAGCAACAACCGCCCGCCCATGTGCTGCACGATGCGCCGCGCGATCGCCAGCCCGAGTCCGTTGCCGTTCGCGCTCGGCGCGCACTGCGCGAAGGCCTGGAAGATGCGCGCCTGGTCTTCCTTGTCGATGCCGACGCCGCTGTCCCACACCTCGAGGCGCAGCCGCCACGAATCCGCGCGCGGCCTGGCCTGCACGCGCAGGCCGATCCTGCCGCCGTGCGTGAACTTGGCGGCATTCGACAGCAGATTGAGCAGCAGCTGGTGAAAGCGCTTGCTGTCGACGAGCACCGTCGGCGGCAACGCGCCGCGCACCTCGAGCGCGAAGGTGTTGTTCTGCCGCTGTGCGAGCGTGTCGGCGTACTGCGCGATGTCGTCGAGCAGCGCCTGCAGGCGCACGGGGCGAGGCTCGAAGGAGAAGGGCAGCAGCTCGCCCTTGGCGTAGTCGAGCAGGTCGTCGATCAGCGAGAGCTGGTAGGCGGCGCTGCGCTCGATCGCCTGCAGCCGCTCGGGCTGCGGCTGCGGCGTGGCTTCTTCGCGCAGCAGGCGCACGTGGCCGATGATGGTCGCGAGCGGCGCACGCAGGTCGTGGGTCACGTAGGCCAGGAGCCGCGTCTGCTCGCGCGCCTGGTGCTCGGCCTGCTCGAGCGCGGCATTCAACGCGTGGGTCTTGCGCGCCACCTCGTCGCGCAGGCGTTGCTGTTCGTCGGCCTGCCAGCGCACCAGCGTGCGCTGCGCAAGGTGCTGCTGGCGCGAGAGATGGTGGGTCCACGACGACAGCGCGACCAGCCCCATCAGCATGCCGGGGAAGCCCAGCGCGTAGGCGTCGAAGCCGGGCAGCATGTGCGTGGGCATCGACAGTTCGGCCAGCCGCAGACACACGCCGACCATGATGATGGCCATCACCGGAAACGCCTGCTTGCCGCCCGGCCCCGCGCGCCGCATGTAGAGAAAGCTGCTCGCGGTGAGCGCGGACACCAGCAGCAGCGCATTGAGGTTCCCCAGGCGCGCGAAGGGCGCATAAGGCCCCAGCAGCGCACCCAGCATCGCGACGACCTGCGCGGCGCCCAGCACCGCGATGACGGGCAGCCCCGGCGGCCGCACGGGGCCGCGGCGCGACATCAGGTGCAGGTACAGCAGCAGGCTCAGCACGCAGCTGGCGGCCACCACGCCGGCCGCGCGATAGCTCCACTCGGTGCTGGCGGGCCACAGCGCGATCCGCGCATAGCCGCGATAGGTGCCCTCGTACAGCGCCACCAGCGTGAAACCCACGCTCTGCAAGGCCATCAGCGGGTTGCGCGAGATGACCCACAGCGTGAGCGAGTACGCGGCGAGCACCAGCATGCCGCCGATCAGCAGGCCGTCGAGCAGCGCATGGCTGCTCTCGGCCTTGCGCCAGCTGTCGGCCGTGTGCAGCTCGGGCGCGAACTTCAGGCTGTTGAGGCTTTGCACGCGCACCAGCACGCGCGCCTGCTCGCCGGGCCGCAGGTCGAGCGACAGCGTCGGCACGCGGTCGCCGCTGCCGCCGCTGCGCAGCGGCACCGACACGCCCGCCGCCTCGTGCGCCCACAGGGGCGCTTCGGCGCCGGTGCGCGTGCGACGTTGCACATGAAAGTCGACGTACTGCAGCCACGTGGTGTTCAACACCAGGCGCAGCGGCCGCACATCGCCGGTGTCGTTCGCGACCGCGAAGCGCAGCCAGAAGACCGAGCGCGTGAACCCCTGGCGCATGCGTTCGCGCGTGCCGGGCGCGAAGCCGGGCGATGCATCGGCTTCTTCGGGCGAGAGCTGTCTTTCCGCGTCCTCGAGCAGCTCGACGCTTTCGTCGAGCGCAAGAGGCAGGGCAGGGCGCGGCGCGGGCGCATCGCCGAGCCGCAGCGTGGCCGCGCCGGCCGGCCCCGCGAAG
>NZ_MOWM01000226.1 GCF_016082275.1 Variovorax sp. E3 | reverse complement strand
CCAGCGTGGCGCCGCCGCCGCCGTAGGCCGCGGGCGCCACCAGGCCGATGAGCCCGTGCGCCTGCAGTGCGTCGAAGTTCTCGCGCGGAAAGGCGCCGTCGCGGTCGTGGTCGGCGGCGGTCGCGGCAAAGCGGGCCGACAGCTGGGCCAGCAGCGCGGGGGCGGCAAGCGGCGTGGAAGGGTGTTCTTCGGCCGTGGCCGGGGGGCGTCGCAGGGGGAGTGCACTCATGGTCTGCGCACGGTAGCGGGCGGCCCGGCGACGGAAAACGACGCATCCCGCATATGCAAACTCGTTTTTCTGCGTTCGCATCCGTGGGGCCTCTGGGTACGGTCCGGGGCATGAAACCAGATTTCCCTTTGGACCGCCGACGCCTGTTGCAGGCCGCCGCCGCGTGGGGCACGGCCGCCTCGGTGGGGTGGATGGGGGCCGAAGCTTCGACGCTGTCGCCGTCGCGCGACCTGTCGGGCGTCACGCTGCGCGTAGGCACCTACAAGGGGCTCTGGCGGCCCTTGCTCACGGCTTCGGGCCAGGCCAATACGCCCTACAAGATCGACTGGCGCGAGCTCAACAACGGCGTGCTGCACATCGAGGCCATCAACGGTGACGCGCTCGACCTGGGCTCGGGCAGCGAGATCCCGCCGGTGTTCGCGGCGCGGCAGAAGTCCAGCGTGAAGCTGGTGGCCGTGACGCACGAAGACCTCAACAACCAGGCCACGCTCGCGCGCAAGGACGCGCCGATCCGCACCATTGCCGACTTCAAGGGCAAGCGCGTGGGCTACGTGCGCGCCACCACCTCGCACTACTACCTGGCCAAGCAACTGGCCGAAGCGGGCCTGTCGTTCAGCGACATCCAGGCCGTGAGCCTCACGCCGTCGGACGGCCTCTCGGCCTTCGCGCGCGGCGACCTCGACGCCTGGGCCATCTACGGCTACAACGGCCAACTGGCGCGCACGCAGTACGGTGCGCGCACCATCAAGACCGGCGTGGGCTACCTGTCGGGCAACTTCCCCATCTACGCCAACCCGCGCGCGCTGGACAACACGCTGCGCCGGGCCGCGCTGGCCGACCTGCTGCAGCGCCTGCAGCGCGCGTTCGCGTGGATCAACGGCAACTTCCTGGCCTATGCGCGCGCGCAGTCGGCCGAGACGCGCGTGCCCGTCGGCGACATCGTCGAGCTCTTCAACGGCCGCAGCGGCGACTACAGCCTGGGCCCCGTCAGCGACGCCGTGGTGCGCAGCCACCAGGACGTGGCCGACACCTTTCTGAAGATCGGCGTGCTCGACGGCCCGGCTGACGTCAAGCCGCTCTGGGACCGCGGCTTCGAGAGCGTGCTGCGCCTGCCCGCCGCCTGATTTTTTGATTGCCTCCCCCTCCACACCCGACAAGGACAACAACATGAGCCAGCCACAGCAAGACGGCGCCGTCGAATTCATCGGCATGATCCAGGGCCAGAAGGTCTCGGAGATCCACGCGGCCAAGGGCCCCTCGCTCGACCGCGACTACGTGCGCGCCTTCGCGCAGGCGCACGAGCAGGCCGGCTTCGACCGCGTGCTGGTGCCTCACCATTCGACCAGCCCCGACGCCACGCTCACGGTGGCCTATGCGGCCTCGGTGACCGAGCGCATCCACTTCATGCTCGCGCACCGCCCCGGCTTCGTGGCGCCCACGCTGGCCGCGCGGCAGTTTGCGTCGCTCGACCAGTTCAGCGGCGGCCGGCTCGGCGTGCACTACATCTCGGGCGGCTCCGACGAAGAGCAGCGCCGCGACGGCGACTGGCTCGACCACGACCAGCGCTACGCCCGCACCGACGAATACCTGGAAGTGCTGCACAAGGTGTGGACCGCCGAGAAGCCCTTCGACCACGAAGGCGCGCACTACCGCTTCCAGAACGCGTTCTCCGAAGTGAAGCCGGCGCAGACGCGTAACGGCAAGCCGCATGTGCCGGTGTACTTCGGCGGAGCGTCCGAGGCGGCGATTCCGGTCGCGGGCAAGTACGCCGACGTGTACGCGCTGTGGGGCGAGTCGCTCGACCAGGCGCGCGAGCTGACGACGCGCGTGCGCGCGGAAGCCGCGAAGCATGGGCGCGGCGTGCGCTTCTCGGTGTCGTTCCGGCCGATCCTGGCGGAGACGGAGGACGCCGCGTGGGCGCGTGCCGAGAGCATCCTGGCGGAGACCAAGCGGCTGCGCGTGGTGCAGGGCTACAACCGGGGCGGGCCGCAGCAGAGCGAAGGGGCCAAGCGGTTGCTGGCCGCAGCCGACAAGGGGCCGCGCATCGACAAGCGGCTGTGGACCGCGGTCGCGCAAGAGATCGGCGGTCGCTCGAACAGCACCGCGCTGGTCGGCACGCCGGAGCAGGTGGCCGATGCGCTGCTGGACTACTACGACCTGGGCGTGACGACCTTCCTGATCCGCGGGTTCGACCCGCTGGAGGACGCGCTGGACTATGGGCGCGAGCTGATTCCGCGCACGCGCGAATTGGTGGCGCAGCGCGTGGCCTCCGTCCGCAAGGCCGCTTGATGAATTTCTCCCTCCCTTCCGGGGGAGGGCAGGGGTGGGGGCTCGCGGCCTTGAAGACTGTCGCGATGTTGAAGCCGTCGAGCCCCCATCCCGGCCTTCCCTCAGAGGGGGAAGGAGCAAAACCCAATACCCAGGAGTCCCCGATGAGCGCCGTCCTTTCCATCGACCGCAACGCCCCCCAGCCGCTGAAACTCAACCCGAACCCGCAGCAGAAATACTGGTTCGACCCCATCCCCCCGCGCCCCACCGTGCAGGCCGAGCGCCGCCACCGCCAGGAGCGGCTGGCCGGGGCCTTCCGCCTGTTCGCGCGCTTCGGTTTCGCGCAAGGCCTGGCCGGCCACATCACCGCGCGCGACCCCGAGCTGACCGACCACTTCTGGGTCAACCCACTGGGCATTCATTTCTCGCGCATCAAGGTGTCCGACCTGCTGCTGGTCAACGCCAAGGGCGAGACCGTCATCGGCGACAGGCCGCTCAACAAGGCCGCGTTCGCCATCCACGCCGCGATCCACGAGCACAACCCGAAGATCATCGCCGCCGCCCACACGCACTCGACCTACGGCAAGGCCTGGTCCACGCTCGGGCGCAAGCTCGACACCCTCACGCAAGACAGCTGCGTGTTCCACGACGACGTGGCGCTGTTCGACGACTTCACCGGCATGGTGGTCGACAGCAGCGAGGGCGACCGCATCGCGCAGGCGCTGGGCGACAGGAAGGGCGCCATCCTCAAGAACCACGGCATCCTGACCGCCGGCCCCACGGTCGAGGCGGCCGCGTGGTGGTACATCGCGCTGGACAACGCCTGCCACACGCAATTGCTGGCCGAAGCCGCCGGCAAGCCGCAGCCCATCGACGAAGAAACCGCGCGCCACACGCACGGCCAGATCGGCGGCCCCGAAGGCGCGATCCATTCGTTCGACAGCTTGTACGAAGGCCTGGTCGAAGCCGAACCCGAGCTGCTGCTGTGATGGCGAACGCAATGCCTCTTTCGCGCCGCAGCGTGCTGCGCGCCGGCGGTGCCGCCGCCGTGGTCGCCTCGGGCAGCCTCATCGCGTCGCAGGCCTTCTCGCAGCAGTCGCGCAAGCTCACCTTTGCATGGAACGCCGCCGCGTTCTGCCTCTCGCCCGTGGTGGTGGCGCAGGAGCGCGGCTACTTCGAGCGCAACGGCCTGCAGGTCGACCTCATCAACTACACGGGCTCGACCGACCAGTTGCTGGAGTCGCTGGCCACCGCCAAGGCCGACGCGGCCGTGGGCATGATCCACCGCTGGCTCAAGCCGCTGGAGTCGGGCTTCGACGTGAAGATCGTCGGCAGCTCGCACGGCGGCTGCGTGCGGCTGGTCGGCGCCAGGAGCGCGGGCGTGAGCGACATCGCGAGCCTGAAGGGCAAGGTCATCGGCGTGTCCGACCTCGCGAGCCCGGGCAAGAACTTCTTCTCGATCCTGCTCACCAAGCACGGCATCGACGCCGACAAGGACGTCACCTGGCGCCAGTACCCGGCCGACCTGCTCGACATTGCCGTGAAGAAGGGCGAGATCCACGCCATTGCCGACGGCGACCCCAACATCTACCTGATCGAGAAGCGCAATAAAGGCGCGTACGTCGAGGTGGCGAGCAACCTCTCGGGCGAATACAAGGACAAGGTCTGCTGCATCGTCGGCGCGCGCGGCGAGCTCGTGCGCAAGGACAAGGCGACCGTCGCCTCGCTGGTGCGCGCCATTGCCCAGGCCTCCGACCACGTGGCCGAGAACCCCAACGAATCGGCCAAGCTGTTCGCCAAGTACTCGCCCAACGTGGCGGTGGAAGACCTGCGCGCCTTGCTTGGCACGCTCACCCACAATCACCACCCGCTGGGCCGCAGCCTGCGCGACGAGGTGGAGTTCTACGCACGCGATTTCCGTGGCGTGGGCGTGCTCAAGAAAAGCACGGACCCGGTGCGTTTCGCCGAGCACGTTTCCTTCGACCCGCTCGCATGAGCAAGCAACGAACCTTCATGACCCCCAACAGTTCACGCCGCCGGTTTCTCGTTCAGGGCGCATCGGTCGCAGCCGCAACAGCAGCCGTGGCCGCAGCGCCGGGCATCGTTTCCGCACAAGGCCGCCCGGTGCTCAAGGCCGGCGACCAGAAGGGCGGCCTGCGCGCGCTGCTCGAAGCGGCGGGCGGGCTCGAGGGCCTGGGCTACGACATCCAGTGGTCGGAGTTCCCGGCCGCCGCGCCGTTGGCCGAAGCCCTCAACGCCGCGGCGGTCGACTCCGGCCCCATCGGCGACGCCCCGCTGATCTTCGCGCTGGCCGCCGGCACCCGTGTGAAAGCCATCGGCGCCAACCGCTCCGATTCCTACGGCACCGCAGTGCTCGTGCGCCCCGATTCGACGCTGAAGACCGCGGCCGACCTCAAGGGCAAGAGCATCGCCACCAACCGGGGCTCCATCGGCCATTACGTCACGCTCAAGGCCGTCACCTCCGCCGGCCTCAAGCCCGAGGACGTGAACATCCGCTTCCTGGCCCCCGCCGACGCCAAGCTCGCGCTCACGCAGGGTTCGGTCGACGCCTGGGCCACGTGGGAGCCGTACACGGCCCTGGCCGAGGTGAGTCACCACGCGCGCGTGCTGGTCAGCGGACGCGGGCTGCTGCCGGGCCTGAGCTACCTCGCCGCCACGGACAACGCCATCGCAGCCAAGCGGCCGGTGCTGCAGGACTTTTTGCAGCGCGTGGTGAAGGCACAGCTCTGGTCGTATCGCAACGTCGACGCCTACTCGGCGGCGTTGGCGCGGATCATCGGCATTCCGCCCGAGGCCGCAAAGCTGCAGTTCGAACGGCGCCAGCAGAAGTGGGTGGCCATCGATGCGCAGGTCATTGCCGATCAGCAGGGGACGGCGGACTTTTATCGCCAGGTCGGGCTTATCAAGCAGCCTCTGGATGTGAAGGGTACGTTCGATACCGGTTTTGGGGTGGCCGGCTAGCTGTTCGGGGTGCGCTCACGCCGACGGTGTGCTCTGCTCCGCGAATGTCCCCCGGGGCTTCGCCCCTCCTCCTTTATTTCGCTGCGCAGAGCACACCATCAGCGTGAGCGTTATCGGAGCACTTGTTGATCGGCCGCGAACCGACAGCGTGCCCAGGTGCACAGGGCACCGGGTACTCCCCGCAGCGAAATAAAGGAGGAGGGGCGCAGCCCCGGGGGACATTCGCGGAGGGGAGTACCCGGTGTCCTGTGCACACGCCAAAGAAGGAAACCGTAACTGAGTCCAAGAGCCGCATAGACGCGTCCCTGGAACGCGCCCAGTCGCTGGATAGAGTCAAAGCATGACCAACGCCACCGACACCCTCTACGCCATCGCACCCGCGCCCGTCAGCTCCCTGCCCATCCAGGGCGAGCGCGCACGCTTTCCGGTCAACCGCATCTTCTGCGTCGGCCGCAACTACTCCGAACACGCCCGCGAAATGGGCCACAACCCCGATCGCGAGCCGCCGTTCTTCTTCATGAAGCCGGCCAGCGCCATCGTCGCGGACGGTGGTGAATTCGCGTACCCCACGCTCTCGAACGACGTCCATCACGAGATCGAGCTTGTCGTCGCGCTCAAGACCGGCGGCTCGAACATCGCCGCCGCCGACGCATTGGCCCACGTGTACGGCTACGCCGTCGGCCTCGACATGACCCGCCGCGACCTGCAGGGCGAGGCCAAGAAAATGGGCCGCCCCTGGGACACCGGCAAGGCCTTCGACGGCTCCGCCCCTTGCGGTGAATTGGTGCCCGTGGCCAAGGCCGGCCACCCCGCCACCGGCGAGATCCGCCTCGAAGTCAATGGCGCGCAACGCCAGGTCGGCGACCTGGGCGACATGATCTGGAACGTGCCCGACACCATCGCCTACCTCTCGACGCTGTTCACCCTGCAGCCCGGCGACCTCATCTTCACCGGCACCCCCGCCGGCGTGGCCGCCGTGCAGCGCGGCGACCGCATGCGCGGCACCGTGGCGGGCGTCGGCGCGCTCGAAGTCGTGGTCGTCTGACCCTGCCGCCGGTTCGGCCCGCGCATCGGGCCGCGAGTTGGCGTACCCTCGCGGGCAGAAGCAAGCCCGCCGCCACGCCTGTTCGTCCGTTCGCTCCGATGCGCCCCTCTCCCTCCACGTCCGTTCGCACCTACGGCATGCACGAGCGTGCCGACCATCTCGACTTCGACATCCGCTTCCAGGGAGCGCGCAACGAACTCACGCTGCCGCACCGGCATGCGTACTTCCAGATCCAGATCGGCATCGAAGGGCATTCGCAACAGGCCATCGGCGGCGAAGTGCGCCCCTTCGGCCCGCGCCACCTGAGCTTCGTGCTGCCGTACCGGGTGCACGTCATTCCGCATCCGCCCGAGGCGCTCTACTGCATCGTCAACTTCGACCAGCGCTTCCTGTGGCCCGAGCTCGAGGTCGATGCGCTCGACCTGGACGACGTGTCGCTCGCGCGCTATCCCGACCTCGCGCCCTTCCTGTTCCAGGAGTACGTCGACTTTGCGTTCGACGAGGCCGACTTCGCGCGCATCCGCGGCTGGCTCGACGAGCTGCACGGGCTGAATACGGGCCGCAACTTCGGCGCCAAGATCGCGATGCGCGGCATCGTGCAGCAGATCATCGGGCTGGCCTGCATGCGGCAGGAGCAGGCGCTGATGCGGCTCTCGCTGCAGCACAACGGCAAGACCTCGCAGCGCGACGCGTTGCAACGCGTGGTGCGCTACGTGCGCGACAACCTCGACAAGCCGCTGTCGCTCACCGACGCGGCCGCGGCCGCATTCCTGTCGCCCAACTACCTGGCCAACCTGCTGCGCAAGGAAACCGACCGCACTTTCACCGACCTCGTGACCGAGCGGCGCATCGAACGCGCGAAGGAGCTGCTCTCGTCCACTTCGCTGCTGGTGCGAGAGATCGCGCACCAGTGCGGCTTCACCGACGAGGCGTATTTCAACCGGCGCTTTCGCCAATGGGTGGGGTCCACGCCGCGCAATTTCCGGCGTGACCATGTGGTGAGCGCGCGCGGTTAGCCGCCGCTGTCCGCCGCCCGCGCCAACAGCGACAGCCGCTTCACCAGCGGCTCGAACAGTTCCGCCGGCGTATTGCCGTATCCCAGCACCAGCCCGTTGTCCGCCGGCGTCGGCTGCATCGCAAAGCCCGACAGCGGCGACGGCGCGATGCGGTGCTTCAGCGCTTCGGTGGCGATTTTCCGGTCGTCGAAGCGCGCGGGCAGCCGCACCGTCAGGTGCAGGCCGCAATAGCCGCCGTCGATGTCGTGCGGCACCTTCAGGTGCTTCTGCAGCGCGAGCCGCAGCGCCTGCTGGCGGTCGCGGTACAGCCGCCGCATGCGGCCCAGGTGCCGGCTGAACTGGCCGCTCTCGATGAAGTCGGCCATGGCCAGTTGTTCATAGCGGTGGCCGCCGCGCAGCATTTCTTCCAGCGGCGCCTGCACGGCCGGCACCAGTTGCTCGGGCAGCACCAGGAAGCCGAGCCGCAGCGACGGAAACATCGTCTTGCTGAAGGTGCCGACATACAGCACCGGCGCTTGCGGCACCAGCCCCTGCATGGCGCCGATGGGGTCGCCGGTGTGGCGGAACTCGCTGTCGTAGTCGTCCTCGATGATCCATGCGCCGTGCGCGCGCGCCTGCGCGATCAGGTCGAGCCGCCGCGCAATGCCCAGCACCGCACCGGCCGGGTACTGGTGCGAAGGCGTGGTGTAGACCAGCCTTGGCGGGTGCTTGCGCCAGTCTTGCGGGCTCGCGCACAGGCCTTCGGCGTCGACGCGCATCGGCACGATGCGCATGTCGCCCGCGTGCATGGCGGCCTTGGCGCCCCGGTAGCCCGGGTCTTCGACCCAGCCGGTGTCGCCGGGGTTCGCCAGCAGTTTCACGCACAGCGAGATGGCCTCTTGCGCGCCCTCGGCAATGACGACCTGCTCGGGCTCGCAGCGCACGCCGCGCGCCACCGACAGATGCCGCGCAATGGCCGCGCGCAGCGGCGGCTCGCCGAGCGGGTCGCCGTAGCCCAGCGCGGATGCGCCC
>NZ_MOWM01000225.1 GCF_016082275.1 Variovorax sp. E3 | reverse complement strand
GCCGAGCAACGCATCGGCCAGCGTGCCGATGGCATCGGCCGCTTCGGCCTGCAGCACGCCGCGCGAACGGCCGCGCGAGGGCAAGTCGGTGGCGGCGCGCGCGGCCAGTGCGAGCAGGCCGGCCTGCAAGGGCAGTGCGCTCTTGGGCGCCGGTGCCCCCGCGGCAGCCGCCACGAAGCGCGGCGGCGCACTCTCCCACAGCAACCCCGCCACCTCTTCCAGCGTGGCGTGTTCCGCCAGCGCGCATGCGTCCTGCCCGCGGTACAGCAGCCGCCCATCGGCCACGGTCGACACGCCGGAGGCCAGCACGGGCTCGCCCCACTGAATGGCCTCGTTCGCCACCGTTTCGCTGCTGCGCCGCCCGCGCGTGCGCGCCGCGATGCGCTGCACGTCGTCGCGGTGATAGAGGCTGCGGCGCGGGTCGGTCGCGTCGGGCTTGGCGCGGATGCGGCCCCGGCTCACGCTCGCATACAGCGTCTGCGGGCGGACCTGCATCAGTTCGAGGGCCTGCGCGGCCGGAAGCCAGAGCGGTGCTGCCTTGGGGATGGTCATGTTGACAGAATAGATCAAGATTGACGTCAATATTCACGTCGCCAGAATCAATGTCATCGTGACAACCCAGGAGTAAAGAGCGATGAACGACACAAGCGACGACGGCAGCCTCGAAGGCGTGGTGGCCGCGCGCACCGTGCTGTCCGAGGTGGACGGCGCGGCCGGCCGGCTGGTGATTCGCGGCCACGAACTCGACGAGATCGCGCAGCGCTGGCGCTACGAAGACGTGGTGGGCCTGCTGTTCCAGGGCTTCTTCGACACGCTGCCCGATGCCGACGCCCTGCGCGGCGCCGTCGGCCGCGCACGCCGCGAAGCCTTCGAGCGGCTGCAGCCCAACGACGACGCGGTGCTGCGTCGCATGCCGCCCATCGAGGCCGTGCGCGCGCTGCTCGCGCGCCTGCCCGACGGCGATGATCTGCGACCGCCTTGCGCCTGGTGGCCGCGCCCGCCGTGTACACGGCGGCCGTCATGCGCTGGCGCCTGGGCGTGCAGGCCCTCGCGCCCGACGAGTCGCTGCCGCACGCCGCCGACATGCTGCGCATGCTGCACGGCCGCGCCCCCACGGCCGCGCAGAGCGCCGCGCTCGACACCTACCTCGTCACCGTGTGCGACCACGGCCTCAACGCCTCGACCTTCGCGGCGCGCGTGGTCGCGTCGACCGGCGCGGGCCTGGCCTCGGCCGTGCTGGCCGGCATCAGCGCGCTCAAGGGCCCGCTGCACGGCGGTGCGCCCGGCCCGGTGCTCGACGCGCTCGACGCCATCGGCACCGCCGCCAACGCCCGCGCATGGCTGGAAGAAGCCGTTGCCGGCGGCCAGCGCCTGATGGGCTTCGGCCATCGCATCTACCGCGTGCGCGACCCGCGCACCGATGCGCTCAAGGGCGCATTGGGCCGGCTCGGGGCGCAGGGCGGCGTCAACGCCGCGCGCTTCGAACTCGCCGAGGCCACCGAGAAGGCCGCACTCGACATCCTGCGCGAGAAAAAGCCCGACCGCGCGCTGGAGACCAACGTCGAGTTCTACACCGCGCTGCTGCTCGAGGCGCTGGGCTTCGGCCGCGAGAGCTTCACCTGCGTGTTCGCGGCGGCCGCGTGGGCGGCTGGGTGGCGCATGCGCGCGAGCAGGTGAAGAAGGGGCGGCTGATCCGGCCGCAGTCGGTGTATGTCGGTCCCGCGCCCGAAGAGGCGGGCGAGGCCGCAGTCGCGCACTGAGCCTACAGGGGGCGCCCGCCGTCATCCGATACGCTCGCATTCTTCGCATGCCTGTGCATGCGCCCTGCAAAGCGAAAGTACTTCCTGATGACGGCGACCTCTTTTCCTTCAACGACGCACGCGCGGGCGCGGCAGTTGCCGCGCGACCTCGCGCTCGTCACCGTGGCCATCGACGCCCTCATGGTGCTGGCCAACCTGGCCATCCAGCTCTGGCCCGACACGCCCGAGGGCGCGCAGATGCGCGGCACCTACGCGCTGCCGGGCGTGTGGATCCCGATGGTGTTCAGCCTCGGCATGGCCTGGGTGCTGGCGGCGGCGCTGGCCTGGAGCCACGGGCGCCAGGCCCTGGAGACGCGCGGCGTCGACAGCGTCTCGCGGCTGGTGCGGCCGCGCCTGCGCTACGCCGCCGCGTACCTCATGATGCTGATGCTGAACTTCTATGCGCTGAGTCCGCTGCTGTATGAACTGCAGCTGCTCTTCATGCCCGGCGGCCGCCTGCAGGACCTGGCCGGCGCGGGCTCCATGCGCGTGGTGATGGCGGTGTTCGTGCTGCTGCAGTCGGTTGCGCAACTGGTCGTGCTGGTGCTGGGCGTGTGGGCGGCGGCGTGGTTCGCGTTGCGCGGCGCGCGGGCGAGCGCGGCCGAGGTCGATTCGGGCGCCACGGCCGAAGAGATCGGCGGCGCATCGCCGCGCCGCGCGGTGGCGCTGGTGGGCGCCGCCATGTTCGCGTCGCTGCAGATGTGGAGCGGCGTGGCCATGAGCCGCTGGACGTCGATGGGGCGCGGCGTGGACGGCCCCGAGCTGCTGCTCGCCTGGATGGTGCCGCCGCTGGTGGTGTTCGCGCTCGCGTTCTGGGGCGGCTGGCTCGGCGCCACGGCGGGGCTCGCCAGGACGCGGCCGTTCAGGGCCGTGGGCGCGTCGGCGCTGGCCTTCGTGCTGGTGCAGGTGAGCTGCATCATCATCGCCATCGCGGGGCTGTACATCGCGTCGCGCGTGGCCGGCAGCTTCTACAGCCCCGCCGGGCTCATCGGCTTCGTGCTGGCGCTGTTGCTGGTCTATGCGGTGCACGTGGTGGCGCTCACGCGCGCCGCCACCCGCTGGCTGTACCGCCGCTACTTGTAGCTGCGCGCGTCCTCGATCACCTTGCCGTCGTTGGGCAACTGGCCCGCGCCGACCACGACGACGTCGCCGCGCAGCTTGGTCACTTCGCGAATGGCATCGCCCACGCGGGCCTGCAGGCCTTCGGGCACGGCGCCCGCGCATTCGAGCGTGAGCGTCATGCGGTCGTCGCCCATTTCGCCCGACACCACCAGCCGCGCGCGCTGCGCCTCGGGAAAGCGCCGCAGCACCTCGGCGACCTGCGACGGATGCACGAACATGCCGCGCACCTTGGTGGTCTGGTCGGCCCGGCCGAGCCAGCCCTTGATGCGCTTGTTGGTGCGCCCCGTGGGGCAAGTGCCCGCGAGCACCGCCGACAGGTCGCCGGTGCCGAAGCGCACCAGCGGGTAGTCGGGGTTGAAGGTGGTGACGACGATCTCGCCGACTTCGCCGTCGGGCACCGGGTCGCCCGTGCCGGGCCGCACGATCTCGACCAGCACGCCTTCGTCGAGCACCAGCCCTTCGCGCGCGCTGGTCTCGTAGGCGATGAGGCCGAGGTCGGCGGTGGCGTAGCACTGCGTGCCCTTCACGCCGCGCGCGGCGATCCAGTCGTGCAGGCTCGGCGGAAAGGCTTCGCCGGATACGAGCGCCTTGGTGAGCGAGGGCAGCTTCAGTCCTTTCTCCTCGGCCTTCTCCAGCAATATCTTCAGGAAGCTCGGCGTGCCCGCGTAGCCTTCGGGCTTGAGGTCGACCATGGCCTCGAGCTGCTGCTCGGTCTGCCCGGTGCCGCCCGCGAACACGGTGCAGCCCATGGCGTGCGCGCCGCTTTCCATGATCGAGCCCGCGGGCGCATGTGGTAGCTGAAGCTGTTGTGGATCAGCTCGCCGCCGCGAAAGCCCGCTGCATGCAAGGCCCGTGCGGTGCGCCAGTAGTCACGCGCCTCGCCCTCGGGTTCGTAGATGGTGCCGGGGCTTGCGAACACGCGCGGCATGCGAGGCCCGCGCACGATCGAAGAGAACCCGCCAAAGGGGTCGTCGGCGCGGCGTGCCTTCTGCAGTTCGAGCAATTCCGATTTGCGCGTGACCGGTAGTTTCGCCAGTGCTTCGCGCGTGGTCACGTCGGCCGGCTTCACGCCGTCGAGGATCTTCGCGAATGCCGATGCGGCGCTTTGCGCCTGCGCGATCTGTTTCGGCAATGCGGCCAACAGGTCGCGTTCGCGTTCGGCGGGGTCACGGATTTCAAGCTTGTCGTAGTGGTCGGTCATGTCCGTACCCTTCATCTTTCAGTTCAGTTTTTCCACCACGTCGGGGATTCAGGGCGCGTGCACAGGACACCGGGTACTTCCCTCCGCGAATGTCCCCCGGGGCTGCGCCCCTCCTCCTTTATTTCGCTGCGGGAAGCACCCGATGCCCTGTGCACCTGGACACGCTGCCGGTGCCCGCCGATCAACAACGGCTCCGCACAACGCTCACGCTGATGGTGTGCTCTGCGCAGCGAAACAAAGGAGGAGGCCGCAGGCCGGGGGACATTCGCGGAGCAGAGCACGCCGTCGGCGTGAGCGCGCCCCGAAGGACACAGCAGCGTCAAGCCAGCCACCTCTTGCGCCGCTTGTAGCTCTTCACGTCACGGAAGCTCTTGCGGTCCGCGCCGCCGACGCCGAGGTAGAACTCCTTCACGTCCTCGTTCTCGCGCAGGCTCTTCGCCTCGCCGTCCATCACGATGCGGCCGTTCTCCAGGATGTAGCCGTAGTCGGCGTAGCGCAGCGCCATGTTGGTGTTCTGCTCGGCCAGCAGGAAGGTCACGCGTTCCTTGGTGTTGAGGTCCTTCACGATCTCGAACACCTCTTCCACGATCTGCGGCGCCAGGCCCATCGACGGTTCGTCGAGCAGCACCATCGTCGGGTTGGCCATCAGCGCGCGGCCGATGGCGCACATCTGCTGCTCGCCGCCCGAGGTGTAGGCCGCCTGCGACGTGCGCCGCGTCTTCAGCCGCGGGAAGTAGGCATAGACCTTCTCCAACGTCTGCTGCACGGCGGCCTTGCCGTCCTCGCGCGTGTAGGCGCCGGTCATCAGGTTCTCTTCGATCGTCAGGTGGGCAAAGCAGTGGCGGCCCTCCATCACCTGGATCAGCCCGCGCTTGACCAGCTCGGCCGGCGACAGCGCCTCGATGCGCTCGCCGCGCAGCTCGATGGTGCCCTTGGTCACCGCGCCGCGTTCGCCCGCCAGCAGGTTGCTCACCGCGCGCAGCGTGGTCGTCTTGCCCGCGCCGTTGCCGCCGAGCAGCGCCACGATGCCGCCTTCGGGCACCGTCAGCGACACGCCCTTGAGCACCAGGATCACGTGGTTGTAGATGACCTCGATGCCGTTGACATTGAGGAGGATGTTGGGTTCGCTCATGGTGTGGTGGTCCGAAGCATTTGAAAGAACAACGGCGCTGTCCTTTCAGATGCCCGCTTGGCCAACCACCCTTCGGGGAACACCGCGGAACCGGCTCTGCCGGGCCGCGGGTGTTGCCCCCCGCAAGGGGGGTGGAGAAGCGACACGAAGTGCGCGTAGCCTGGGGGTTAGCTCAAGATTGGCAATCGGCCGCTTCGCGGCGCGTCAGCTTCTTCTCGGTCGCGTACTTGTCGGCCGCGGCCTTCGCCATGGGCTTGATGATCTGGTCGTCGGCCTGGTACCAGTCGGGCGCGATGTTCCACTTGGCGCCGTCCCAGGTTTCCATGCGCGCCCAGGTCGAGCCGATGTGGTCCTGGCACGAGGTGCTCACCGGACGCATCACGCCGGCAAAGCCCAGTGCGTCGAGCTTCTTCTGGTCGAGCGCCAGGTTCTCCAGGCCCCAGCGCACCTGCTCGCCGGTCATGACCTTGCCCTTGCCGAAGCGCTCCTGCGCGCGCTTGACCGCCTCCACGCCGAGCATCGAGATGATCGCGCCGCGCGTGTACAGCACCGAGCCCACCTCGTCGCGCGGGCCCGAGCCCTGGCCCTTGTCGTGCACCTGCTTGAGGATGTCCTGGATCACCTTGTTGTCGGGACCCGAGCCGTTCAGCGCCAGCGCGTTGTAGCCCTTGGCGTTGGCGCCCACGTCCTTCACGTCGGGTTCGGCGCCGGCCCACCACACGCCGTACATCTTCTCGCGCGGGTAGCCGGTGGCCACGGCCTCTTTCAGCGCGGTGGAGTTCATCACGCCCCAACCCCACAGCAGCACGAAATCAGGACGCTGCTGGCGCACCTGCAGCCAAGCCGACTTCTGCTCCACGCCGGGGGCGGTCACCGGAATCAGCGACAGGTCGAAGCCGTGCATCCTGGCGCGCTCCTGCAGCAGCGGAATCGGTTCCTTGCCGAACGGCGAGTCGTGGTACACGAGAGCGATCTTCTTGCCCTTGAGCTTGTCCAGGCCGCCTTCCTTCTTGCCCAGGTGCTGGATCAGGATGTCGGCCGCGGTCCAGTAGGAGCCCATCAGCGGGAAGTTCCACTTGAAGACGCCGCCGTCCTGCGAAGCCGCCAGGCCGTAGCCCAGCGTGACCAGCGGGATCTTGTCGGTGGGCACCTTGTCGGTCAGCGCGAAGGTGATGCCGGTGGCCTGCGGGTCGAACAGCGCGACGCCGGGGCGGCCCTTCAGGCGCTCGTAGCACTCCACGCCCTTGTCGGTCGCGTAGCCGGTTTCGCATTCTTCAAACGTGACCTTCACGCCGTTGATGCCGCCTTGCGCGTTGACCAGTTTCAGGTAGTCCTGCTTGCCGTTGGCCCAGGGCGTGCCGTTGGGCGCGTAGGGGCCGGTGCGGTACACCAGCAGCGGGAAGAACTGTTCCTTGGCCTGCGCCTGCGCGAGCGATGGCGCGAGCATGGCGCCGAGTGTGCTGGCCACCAGGGCGGCGGTCAGAGCGAGCGATTTCAGTTTCATGCCTGTCTCCTTATGTGGGCACCTCGGTGCCGGGTTTTTACTTGCGAACGAACGGACGGAAAACTCAATGCGGGAAGGGCCACAGCCGCAGCTTCTCCTTGGCCGTGGACCACAGGCGGGCCAGCCCGTGCGGCTCGACGATCAGGAAGAACACGATGAGCGCGCCGAAGATCATGGTCTCCAGGTGCGAGGCCAGCGCGGTCGAGATCGAGAAGCCCAGCCACGCCGGCAACTGGTTCAGGAAGAGCGGCAGCAGCACGATGAAGGCGGCGCCGAAGAAGCTGCCCATGATCGAGCCGAGCCCGCCGATGATCACCATGAACAGCAGCTGGAACGAGCGGTCGATGCTGAAGGCCGCCGGCTCCCACGCACCCAGGTGAATGAAGCCCCACAGCGCGCCGGCCACGCCGACGATGAAGCTGCTGACCGCAAAGGCCGTGAGCTTGGCGTACACGGGGCGGATGCCGATCACGGCGGCCGCCACGTCCATGTCGCGCATGGCCATCCACTCGCGGCCGATGGCGCTGCGCACCAGGTTCTTGGCCAGCAGCGCGAACACCACCACGAATGCGAGGCAGAACAGGTACTTCTGCACCGGCGTCTCGATCGGCACGCCGAACACGTTGAGCCCCGCCACGCTCACCGAACCCGACGACGAGTTGTTGGTGAACCACTGGATGCGCAGGAACGCCCAGTCGGTGAAGAACTGCGCCGCCAGCGTGGCCACCGCCAGGTACAGGCCCTTGATGCGCAGGCTCGGAATGCCGAACAGCACGCCGATGACCGTGGCGCACAGCCCGCCCAGCAGCAGCGATGCAATGAGCGGCATGCCCTCGATGCGCACCTGGAAGTTGTAGGCCGCATACGCGCCCACCGCCATGAAGGCGCCGGTGCCCAGCGAGATCTGCCCGCAGTAGCCCACGAGGATGTTCAGGCCCAGCGCCGCGAGCGACAGGATCAGGAAGGGCGTGAGGATGGCGCGCATCCAGTAGTCGGACACGCCGAGCGGCACGACGACGAAGGCCACCAGCAGCAGCACCAGCATCGCGAGGCGGTCCTGCGCGATCGGCAGGATCTGCTGGTCGGCGCGGTAGCTCGACTTGAACTGGCCGTTTTCTCTGTAGAACATTTGCTCAGACCCGATCGATGATTTTTTCGCCGAACAGGCCCTGCGGACGAACCAGCAGGAAGACCAGTGCGAGCACGTAGGCGAACCAGATCTCGATACCGCCACCGAGCATGGGGCCGAGATAGATTTCGGACAGCTTCTCGCCCACGCCGATCAGCAGGCCGCCGATGATGGCGCCCGGAATCGAGGTGAGGCCCCCGAGGATCACCACCGGCAGCGCCTTCAGCGCCACCAGCGACAGCGAGAACTGCACGCCCAGCTTCGACCCCCAGATGATCCCGGCCACCAGCGCCGAGAAGCCGGCCACCGACCACACGATCACCCAGATGCGCTTGAGCGGAATGCCGATCGACTGCGCGGCCTGGTGGTCGTCGGCCACCGCGCGCAGGGCGCGGCCGGTGGCGGTCTTCTGGAAGAAGATGGCCAGCACCACCACCAGGCCCGCCGCCACCAGCGCGGCGATCAGGTCTTCCTGGCTCAGCAGCAGGCCGCCGTCGAAGGTGCCCTGCAGCACCATCAGCGGTTCCTTGGGCATGCCCACGTCGATCTTGTAGATGTCGTTGCCGAAGATCGTCTGGCCCAGGCCGTCCAGGAAGTAGGCGATGCCCAGCGTGGCCATGAGCAGCGTGATGCCTTCCTGGTTCACGAGCTTGCTGAGCGCGAGCCGCTCGATGAGCCACGCGACGGCGACCATCACCGCCATGGCCGCGAAGAAGGCCAGGATGTTCGCGACGATCTGGTTCTGGAAGCCGAACCACAGCGGGATCCACTCGGAGAAGCGGGCCATGGCCAGCGCCGCGAACAGCACCATCGCGCCTTGTGCGAAGTTGAAGACGCCCGAGGCCTTGTAGATCAGCACGAAGCCGATGGCGATCAGCGAATAGAGCATGCCGACCATGAGGCCGCCGAAGAGGGTTTCGAGGAAAAAGCCCATGGTCAGTTTCTTTCTTGTCTTTCTCCCTCCCCTTCCGGGGGAGGGTTGGGGTGGGGGCAAGCGGCGTTCGTCGTCGCGCTGCTGTCTTG
>NZ_MOWM01000224.1 GCF_016082275.1 Variovorax sp. E3 | reverse complement strand
GCGGCACGGCGCCGGGCGGCAGCGCGGCCAGGTAGGCGTCGACGATGGGGTTCTGGATGTCGGCGAGCGCGGCGTCGGGCGCCTGCTCGGGGCGCGGCTGCGTGCGCGAGAGCATCAGCCCGTCGCCGGCCTGCCCCGCGCGCGCGCCGCCGCTCACCGAAAAAGTGGCCTGCCAGATGCGGCCCAGCAGTTGCGAACCCGAGGGGTACAGCGTGTCGCCGCCGGCCAGTTGGCGGCCCGTCCACGCCGCGCGCACCGCGTCGAGCTGGCGCGCGAAGATGGCCGAGCGGTCGCTGCTGTCGAGCCCGAAGGCTGCGAACGACGCCGGCGTGCCGCCCGTGCCCACGCCCACTTCGAGCCGGCCGCCCGAGAGCAGGTCGAGCACGCTCGCGTCCTCGGCCACGCGCACGGCGTTTTCCAGCGGCAGCGTGACGATGCCCGTGCCCAGCCGGATGCGCCGCGTGCGCGAGGCCACGTAGGCGAGAAAGACGAAAGGCGACGGCAGGCCGCCCTCGTGTTCATGAAAGTGATGCTGCGCCACCCACGCGGAGTCGAAGCCGAAGGCCTCGGCATGCGCGATCTGCTCGGCCACGAGGCGGTAGCGCTCGGCGGCCGTGGTGTCGTCGAGCAGGCGGCTGAAGAACCCCAGGCGCGTGGCGCGGGAGAAGAAGCAGGAGATGGAGCGGACAAGGTTCGAAACGGCGCGGCCGGCTGCGGGAAAACCTGTCATTGGGCCCGCGCGCCGTTCGGCGGGGAACGCCGGATTTCGAGTTTGCTTATCTGTTTTCCGTCGATGTCCCGGCGCAGCGTGCAGCCGCCGACGACAGCACGAAAGCGGCGGTTGCGTTTCAGCGTCGTCCGAATTCTTTCGTTGCTGGTACATTTTCCGGCCTCATAACGCAAAGGGATATTGGTGGCACTCGCAGCGGCAATCGCCGGTCTTTCCATCCTCATCATCGGGGACAGTCATCTTTCGCAGCCCGACTACCTGATGTCGTCGCTGCATGACGGCCTCCAGCGCCAGGGCGCGAAGGTGCATTCGATCGGCGTGTGCGGCGTGCAGCCTTACGACTGGACCGTGTCCAAGGCCGCCAGCTGCGGCAGCGCGGAGCGCATCGGCAACAAGCCGGCCGTCGTGAGCCCCGCGCCCGCGCCAGGACCACGGCCGTGGCGCAACTCATCAAGGCCGAGCACCCCGACCTCGTGCTGATCGTGCTCGGCGACACCATGGCCGCCTACCGGCAGCCCGACTTCCCGATGAACTGGGTGTGGCAGCAGGTGGCCGCGCTCACCGGCGCCATTTCGGCCACCGGCACCCAGTGCGCCTGGGTCGGCCCGGCCTGGGGGCAGGAAGGCGGCCAGTACGGCAAGACCTATGCGCGCGCCGAAGTCATGAGCCGCTTTCTCGCGACCAACGTCGCGCCCTGCACTTTCATCGATTCGCTGGAGATGTCCTCGCGCGGGCAATGGGCGACCATCGACGGGCAGCATTTCACCGCCAGCGGCTACCGCGCCTGGGGCGGCGCCATCGCCAAGGCGGTGGCCCGCCTGCCCCTTTCTCCGTCCGCCGCCGGCAACCCGCGCCCATGAGGCACGCCGCTTTCGCGTTGCGCCTCGCGGCGCTCGGTGCGCTGCTGCCCGCGCTGGCCGGCGCCGCGCCCCAGCTGTACGACACCGGCCCGTCGCAAGACCTGGCGCTGGTGCGCTTCGTCAACGCCGGCGCGCAGGCGCTGACGGTGCACAGCGGCGGCCCGGCCAAGGCCAGTGTCGTGGTGCCGCCTTCGGCCCCCGTCACCGACTACCAGCCGGTGCGCTCCGACGCGCCGGTCACGGGCCGGTGGCAGCTCGGGCAGCGCGAGCTGGGCGTTTCGCTGCGCATCGCATCGGGCGGCTCGGCATCGGTACTTGCCTGGCAAGTGGCGAACGGCGACATCGCGGGCGCGACCTTCACCGAAGCGCCGCCCACCTTCGACCCCTTGCGCGCCTCGCTCGCGTTCTACAACGCCGACGCGCGCTGCACCACGGGCAGCTTGCTGGCCGGCACCGGCAACGCCGTCATCTTCGAGAACCAGGCCGCCCTGGCCAGCGCGCGCCGCGCCGTCAACCCGGTGAAGCTGGCGGCGCACGCCACCTGCAACGGCCGCCCCGTGGAAGGCACGGTCGACCTGGGCTCGCTGCAGGCGGGCCAGCGCTACAGCGTGTTCCTCGTGCCCGCCGGCAAGGGCAGCCGGCTGATCAGCCTGCAAGACCGCATCGCGCGCTGACCCGGCCGTGGTCTTCGCTTCGCTCGAATTCCTCACGGTCTTTTTGCCGGCGTTCCTGCTGCTGTATGCGCTGACGCCCGCGCGCGCGAAGAACACGCTGCTGCTGCTCGCGAGCTGGCTGTTCTACGGCTGGTGGAGCCCGCTGTTCCTGCTGCTGTTCATGGCGCTCACGGCGCTGGCGTGGGTGGGCGGGCTGCTGGTGGAGCGCGCGGGGCCGCGGCGGCGGGCCGTGCTGGTCACGCTCATCCTGCTGAACCTGGGCGTGCTCGCGTGGTTCAAGTACGCCAACATCGTGGTCGAGACCTTCAACGCGGCCGCCGTGTACGCCGGCGCGATGCCGCTCGCGTGGCAACGCGTTGCGCTGCCCATCGGGCTGTCGTTCACCGTGCTGCAGGCGATCTCGTACTTCGTCGACATCCATCGCGGCAAGTTTCCGGCCGAGCGCCGGCCCGTCGACTTCGCGACCTACCTCGCCATGTTCGGCCACCTCGTGGCGGGGCCGATCATTCGCTACGACTGGGTGCGCCGGCGGCTCGCGCACCGCGCCGTGCACGCGTCGGCATTTGCCACGGGCGCGCGCCGCTTCATGATCGGCATGGCGATGAAGGTGCTGGTGGCGGACACGCTCTCGCCGGTGGTCGAACAGGTGTTCGCGTCGGCGCACCCGAGCTTCGTCGACGCATGGCTGGGCTGCCTGGCCTACACGCTGCAGCTGTTCTTCGACTTCGCGGGCTACAGCGCCATGGCCATCGGCATCGGCGCGATGCTGGGCTTTCGCTTTCCCGAGAACTTCGACCGCCCTTACCTCGCGCGCAACCTCGCGCAGTTCTGGCGCCGCTGGCACATCTCGCTGTCGTCGTGGCTGCGCGACTACCTCTATGTGCCGCTGGGCGGCAGCCGCAAGGGCACCGGGCGCACGCTGCTGAACCTGATGCTGACCATGGCCATCGGCGGGCTGTGGCACGGGGCGGACAGCTGGAACTTCCTGTACTGGGGGCTGGCGCAGGGCGTGGGCCTGGGCGTGGTGCACCTGGGTCGTTCGCGCGGGCTGCGGTTGCCCGCACCGCTGGCGCATGCCACGACGATGCTGTTCGTGATGCTGGGCTGGACGCTGTTCCGCTCGCCTGACTTTTCGGTCGCGCAGGACATGCTGGCCGGGCAATTCGGCGCGCATGGCATGGCCTTGGGGGCGGCACTGTCCAACACGCTGCGGCTGCCGGTGCTGCTGGCCTATGCGCTCGGCATCGCATGGGTGGTTGCGCCGGCGCTGGCCGGAGCGCGACGGCCTGCCGGCAATGCCTACGCCGTGCTCGCGACGCTGGCGCCGATCGCGGGCTTCTTGCTGTCGCTGGCGCTGGTGTCCAGCCGTGGCACCGTGCCCTTTCTCTACTTCCAGTTCTGACGGCCATGGCAACGCGCACCACACGACGATCGCGTGAACTGCGCCGCTGGGCGACGGCGGGCGTGCTGCTCGCGTCGCTCGGTGCGGCATTCGTCGCGACGTTGCCGAACATGCCGGGGGCAATAGGACGCGCTGACGCGTCGCTGCTTCACGATGCCACCGCGCGCCGCGAAACGACGAAAGCGCTGGTCACGACGCCGCTGACGGAAACGCTCGCGCGCTACCAGCGCGAGGCAAGCTGGCTGCTGCTGCGCGACCTCGGTGCCGACGTGAAGCAAGGCGAAGACGGCTGGCTCTTTCTCGACGAGGAACTGCGCGTCCACCCCGACCGCACGGCGAATGCGCGCGACCGCGCCGCCACGGTCTCGGAGATTTCCCGCGCGCTCGCGGCAAGGCGCATCGCGCTGCTGGTCGTGGTCGTGCCGGACAAGAGCCGCATCGAACGCGCACACCTCGGCGGCTTGCGTCGCCCGCCCGCGCTGGACAGCCGCGTGCGCGACTGGGCCGCACTGCTCGAGGCATCGGGCGTGCCCGTGCTCGACCTGTCGCCCACGCTCCAAGCCTCCACCTCGCCCCCCTTCCTGAAGACCGACACGCACTGGACGGAGCACGGCAGCCGGCTCGCGGCCGATGCCGTGGCCGAGCGCCTGCGACGCATGCGTGCCATCGAGGGCGAGCCCGTGCCCTCCGTCATCGCATCGCGCAAGGCCGTGACGACATGGGGCGACCTCGTGCACCTGGCCGGCATCGACGGCCTGCCCGCGTCGCTCAAGCCGGCGCCGGACACCGACTGGCAATCGACCGTGGAAACGCGCAACGAGAGCACCGACCTGTTCGGTGCCACGGCCCTGCCCGCCACGGTGTTGGTCGGCACATCGTTCTCGCGCCGCGGCAACTTTCATGCGTTCCTGCAGCTCGCCAGCCAGGCACTGGTTGCTGACTTCGTAATGGATGGGGGTGATTTTTCAGGTGCCGCGCGGCGCTACTTTTCAGGGCCGCATTCGCCGAGAACCCGCCGCGCGCCATCGTGTGGGAAGTGCCCGAACGGGCGTTGGAATCGCCCATCGGCGAGTCTGAAAGACAGTGGATGCACAGGCCGCTTGGTGCCGGGGAACCGAGTTCAAAACAACAGGATCGGACGGTTCGCTAGCCCCTGGCCCTTGGCTACTGTCCCTTGTCGATGCCTACGCCGCAGCGCAGACGCGATTGCGCCCCAGCGCTTTCGCGCGGTACAGCGCCATGTCGGCCGCCCGGATCAGCGCTTTCGGCTGCCCATCCGAATCCGGATCGGCGGGCCGCAGCGCCTCGACGCCCGCGCTGAGGGTCACGAAGCCGCCCGGCATGCCCGTGTGCTCGATGTTCAGGTCGCGCACTGCATTGCGGATCCGCTCCGCCAGGGCCACCGCGCCCGCCACGTCGGTGTCTGGCAGCAATACCGCCAGTTCCTCCCCGCCATAGCGGGCCGCGAGATCGCCGGCGCGCATCGACGCGACCTGCAGGATGGTGCGCCCGATGATCTGCAGGCACTCATCCCCGGCGGCGTGACCATAGATGTCGTTGTACTGCTTGAAGCAGTCCACATCCAGCATGATGAGCGCCAGCGTGCTCGCGTTGCGCATCGCCTTGCTGAACTCGGTTTCCAGCGTCACGTCGAACTTCCGGCGGTTCGCCAGGCCGGTCAGGCCGTCTTCCATCGCCAAGGTGTTGAGGGTCTTGTTCAGTGTTTCCAGCGCATCGCGCGCGCGCCGCAGTTCCTCTTCGGTCTGGATCTGCAGCTTGAGCTGGCGGATCAAGCGCCAGCCGACGCCTGCAACGAGCAAGACCAACAGCACGACGCCGCTGGAGTGCCACAGCGTATCGCGCCGCCAGTTGGCGAGGATCTCGTCTTTCGAGAGGGAGGCGGTCGCGAACAGCGGGTAGTTCGGCAGGCGCGCAAAGCTGTTGAGCCGCAGCACTCCATCCTGGACAGATTTGATATACGCCGTTCCAACCGGTCCGTGCTCGGTGTAGGCGCGAAAGAGTTCGCTTCCCCTCATGTCGCGACCCACGGCGCTGACCGCGAACGGCCGGCGCGCGATCATGGTTCCGTTTTCAAGAATGAGCCCGACCGCCCCCGCCTGGCCGACGTCGAGACTGTCGTAGAACTTCAGGAAGAAATCGATCTTGATCGTGGCGAGGGCAACGCCGGCGAAGCTGCCGTCCGCATGATTGATGCGCCTGGACACGGGAACCAGCAACCGGCCGTTCGTCCGGCTCTGGACCGGCACGCCGATGCGCGCACGCCGGTCGGTGTGTGTCTGATGAAACTTGAAGTATTCCCGGTCGGCGTTGTTGAGGTTCTGCGGCCAGTTCTGCCGCGAGTTCGCGACCCAGTTTCCGTCCTGGTCGTAGACGTGCAACCCGTCCAGCTGCGGCATTTCAGCCACGCGAACGGCCAGCAGTTCACGCAGCCGCGCGACTTCGGCCGGACCGGCGGTTTCGTACTCCATGCGTTCGACGATGCCGACGAGCGCCGTGTCGGCAAGCTTGAACGCGTCGTCCGCCTGCTGCGCCATGGAACGCGCGAGATTCTGCGTTTCCACGCTCATCTCCCGCAGCTGCGCCGAACGGGCCTGCCAGCTGTTCCAGCCGTCGAGCAGCACAAGACCCAGGCACACGATGGCCACGAAGACCGTCGCCCGGGAGGTGATCGTGAGTCGACGCAGCACCGCTTTATTTGATTAAGAGAACGAGAACGGATGCACCGCCACTTGTGCACTCCGAGCCGCTACGGCGATCCGCCAGTTGATCATTGCGTCAATGTTCCTTTGTCGATGGATCGATTGTTCACTGTTGCGCAGGACAATGGTACAGCCCGTTGTCGACGGCGACGCAGCAGCCCCCGTGGGTCCGGTCTCTCAAACCCGATCCGGGTGTACACCGGATGCACGGATGCACGACAGGAAACTCGAACGCGCTTCGTCTGTCTCGAACTCGATCGGCTTCGCCAAAGCCGCTGAGCCAGATACCTACCGCATGTACCCCAGATCCCGCACATCGGACCGCACCGCCGAGCGGTCGGCGCCCTGCATCGGCAGGCTGACCAGCAGCTCGAGCCGCCGACGCAGCGAGAACAGCATCTGCACCGCGGCATGCGCCACCTGTTCGGGGCCGGCTCCCACGATGACGTCCGGATAAGCCCACAGCGCCGCATCGGGCTGGCCGGGCCAAGGGGGTTCCAGCGACTCGCTGTATGCGTCCAGCGTGATGACGAAATCCGCGCCCGACGGGTTCGCGCGCGCGAGCTCGTCCCAGCTGCGGGGCGGCCTTTGCGGCACGGCCATGCTGGCACTGTGCAACGCGCCGATTGCCGCGGGATGGAATTCGCGGGCAACGTGCCCGGGTTGGCCGCAGGAAGAAGCCGAGAACCGTTGCGGGTCCAGGTGCGTGAGGCACGCTTCGGCAAGGATGCTGCGCAATGAATTTCGTCGAGAGACGAAGATCACGCCGATTCGTTTTTGCATGACCCTTGACTATAGCGAGGCGCGGCCGGTTTTGCCCGCGCGCGCCGAAGGCATCGTTCATGTCAAGGCCGACGCTTGACGCGCCGTCAATCGAGCGCGAACACCCGCCGAAAACCTCGCGCCGCGCCCTCGCCTTCCGCGCGCAAGCCGAGCACCAGCTCGAGCCCCGTCGCGCCGGCGCGGGCGGGTGCCGCGGCCGGCAGGTTGCGCCAGCCCTGCCCCGGCTCCCACGCGCGCAGCTGGAACGCGGACACGTCCTCCAGCAACACCACGCGCGCGCCCTGGTCCGGCGCGGGCAGCGGAAACGTCGACGCCGCCGGCCCCGCCGCGCGGTAGAGCACGCCGCCGCGCTGCCACCATTGCACGCGCTGCCAATACCCCGGCGCGGCCGGCGCGCGCGCACGATCTCCAGGAAGAACGGCAGGTCGACCTGCCTGCGCGCGGTCAACGCGGCGGGCAGCAGGCTGGCGGTGGCGGTGGGCGGCAACTCGGTGGTGGCGCGCAAGGCCACGTCACGCTCCAGCTGGTCGAGCGCGCGCATGAGCCGCGCGATGTTGTCGGTGCGCTGCTCGAGCATGGCGTTGGCGCGCGTCACGCTGTCCAGGCCGCGCCAGGCCATGACGCTCAGCACCGCCATGAGCGTGATCGCGATCATCACTTCGACCAGCGTGAAGCCGCGTTGTGGCCGGTGTGCGCGTGGCATGGTCTAGCGCGCCTGCGCCAGTCGCGTCTGCAGCGAGGCCAGCCGGCGCTTGTCCTCTTCCGCGAGGTACACCTCCACCGTCACCGCGCGCAGCCCGTCGGCCAGGGCGCCGATCTCGACCCGGCACGTCAGCGCCACGCCGCCTTGCGGACAAGGGCCGCTGGCGGTGCCCGGCGACATCGCGCCCTGCGCGATGCGCAGCTCGGCCACGCGGTTCTCGGCGGACAGCATGGCCAGCGACTGCTGCTGCAGCAGGCCGAGGTTGGTGATGGTCAGGCTCGACGCGCGCACGATGGCGGCGAGCGCGATGCTGACGATGGTCAGCGCCATCAGCACCTCGATCAGCGTGAAGCCCGCCATGACGAAGCGACGCGGCGCGCGCATGCTCATTGCACCTCGTAGCCGCCCGCCGCATCGCGCCGCACGGTGACCGTCGCGCCGCCGCGCCGCAAGGCCAGTTGCCATGTCGCGCCGATGGGCTCGGAGGTCAGCAGCACGGGCCGCGCGGGCGTGACTTCGACGGGACCGTCGCGCCACGCCCTCGGGCGCAATTCGTCGTCGCGCATGAAGGTGTCGAGCGCTCCTGCCGTCGACACCACCGGTATCGCGCTGCCGGGCACGGCCTGCCAGGTGCCGCGCGCGAAGCGGTAGCCCTCGCTGTCGGCCTGCCAGGCGATCACGCGGCCGTCGACGCGCACTTCGTTCTGCGCGACCGCGAAGTGCCGCACCAGCTCTTGTGCATCGCGCCGCAGTTCGCGCACGGGGTCGGGCGCGATGCTCAGGCTGATGGCCGCCGTCGCGATGCCGACGATGACCATCACGACCATCAGCTCGATCAGCGAGAACCCGCCCTCGTCGTTGCGCGCCTTCATGCCGTCGATGCTAGGCAGCGCATGTGATGCGCGCATGAACACGCTGACACGAAACCCCAACGCCCCTGTGATAGATACGACATTCCGAAGTCCACCGAGAAAGCCGCCGTGAAATTCCAACCCAAGCCCTCCGCGAAATACGCCGTCCATGCGACGGGCTTGCTGCTCGTCGTGGCGGGCGTGGCAACGTGGGCGCAGCTGCTGAACCGGCCCGCGCCGCCGGCGCCGGCCGCGCAGGTGCAAGGCACCGAGGCCGACCCCACGGCCGGCGTGCTCGCCGCGTGGTTCGGCCCCGGCGAGCTGCGCGCGAACGTGGCGGTCAAGGGGCTCATCAAGGGCGCGGACCAGGGCGTTGCGGTGCTGGCCGTCAACGATGCGGCGGCCCGGCCCTACCGGGTCGGCGAAGCGCTGGCGCGCTCGGTCACGTTGAAGGCCATCGAGCCCG
>NZ_MOWM01000223.1 GCF_016082275.1 Variovorax sp. E3 | reverse complement strand
GGGCTTGGTGCGGGTGAACTTACCTTTTGCCATTTTTCAATCCTTGAAAGAGCATGTCCCGTGTATTGGTTTTATGTCTGCACCGCATTGCTTGTTCCTTCGCCACGGGCAGCGAAGGGCACACGATCGCAGACAAGAAGAGCCGCGCACCGCGCGGCCCCGCATTCTTGAAAACTTACTTCGCGCGAGCGGCCACGATGGCTTCGGCAACGTTACGGGGAGCTTCAGCGTAGTGCTTGAACTCCATCGTGTACGTGGCACGGCCTTGCGACATCGAGCGCAGCGTGGTCGAGTAGCCGAACATTTCCGACAGCGGCACTTCGGCCTTGATGGCCTTGCCGCCACCGACCATGTCGTCCATGCCCTGCACCATGCCGCGACGGCTGGACAGGTCGCCCATCACGTTGCCGGCGTAGTCTTCAGGCGTTTCGACTTCCACGGCCATCATCGGCTCGAGGATCACGGGGTTGGCCTTGCGGGCGCCTTCCTTGAAGCCGAAGATGGCGGCCATCTTGAACGCCATTTCGTTCGAGTCCACGTCGTGGTACGAACCGAAGTGCAGCGTGACCTTGACGTCCACGACGGGGTAGCCCGCCAGCACGCCTTGCGTCAGCGCTTCGACAACGCCCTTTTCCACCGCAGGGATGTACTCGCGAGGAACCACGCCGCCCTTGATGGCGTCGACGAACTCGAAGCCCTTGCCCGCTTCCTGCGGCTCGAGCTTCAGGATCACGTGGCCGTACTGGCCCTTGCCGCCCGACTGGCGAACGAACTTGCCTTCGGCTTCTTCGACGGTCTTGCGGATCGTTTCGCGGTAGGCCACTTGCGGCTTGCCCACGTTGGCTTCCACGCCGAATTCGCGCTTCATGCGGTCCACGATGATTTCAAGGTGGAGCTCGCCCATGCCGGCGATGATGGTCTGGCCCGATTCTTCGTCGGTCTTGACGCGGAACGAAGGATCTTCCTGAGCCAGGCGTTGCAGGGCGATGCCCATCTTTTCCTGGTCGGCCTTGGTCTTCGGCTCGACGGCCTGCGAGATCACCGATTCCGGGAACACCATGCGCTCGAGGGTCACGATGGCCGACGGATCGCACAGGGTTTCGCCCGTGGTCACTTCCTTCAGGCCCACGCAGGCGGCGATGTCGCCGGCGCGGATTTCGTTCACTTCTTCGCGGTTGTTGGCGTGCATCTGCACGATACGGCCGATACGTTCCTTCTTGCCGCGCACCGGGTTGTAGACGCTGTCGCCCTTGGTCAGCACGCCCGAGTAGACGCGCACGAAGGTCAGCTGGCCCACGAACGGGTCGGTCATCAGCTTGAATGCCAGCGCCGAGAACTTCTCGTTGTCGTCAGCCTTGCGCACGACAGGCGCTTCGTCTTCGTCCAGGCCGTTGACCGGGGGAATGTCGGTCGGCGCGGGCATGTATTCGATGACGGCGTCGAGCATGGCCTGCACGCCCTTGTTCTTGAAGGCCGAGCCGCACAGCATCGGCTGGATTTCGCCGGCGATGGTGCGCTGGCGGATGGCCTTCTTGATTTCTTCCTCGGTCAGCTCGTTGCCTTCGAGGTACTTGTTCATCAGCTCTTCGCTGGCTTCGGCAGCCGCTTCGACGAGCTTTTCACGGTATTCGTTGCAGACGTCGGTCAGGTTGGCGGGGATGTCGCCGTACTGGAAGGTCACGCCCTTGTCTTCGTCCCAGATGATGGCCTTCATCTTCACGAGGTCGACGATGCCCTGGAAGTGCTCTTCGGCACCGATCGGGATCTGGATCACGACGGGGTTGGCCTTCAGGCGGTCCACCATCATCTGGCGCACGCGCAGGAAGTCGGCGCCGGTACGGTCCATCTTGTTGACGAACGCGAGACGGGGCACCTTGTACTTGTTGGCCTGGCGCCAGACGGTTTCCGACTGGGGCTGCACGCCGCCGACGGCGTCATACACCATGACGGCGCCGTCCAGCACGCGCATCGAGCGCTCGACTTCAATGGTGAAGTCCACGTGGCCGGGGGTGTCGATGATGTTGATGCGGTGTTCGTCGAACTTGCCGGCCATGCCCTTCCAGAAGCAGGTGGTGGCGGCGGACGTGATCGTGATGCCGCGCTCTTGCTCTTGCTCCATCCAGTCCATCGTGGCGGCGCGTCGTGCACTTCACCGATCTTGTGGTTCACACCGGTGTAGAACAGGATACGTTCGGTCGTCGTGGTCTTGCCAGCGTCGATGTGCGCGGAGATGCCGATGTTGCGGTAGCGCTCGATGGGGGTCTTGCGGGACATGATTTACTTTCGGGTTGAAATGCGTTGAGCGCTGGGCCCCGGGCACGGGCACAACGCCCGAAACCCGACACCCAACGCCCAAGCGAAGTTTGATTTTTAGAAGCGGAAGTGGCTGAACGCCCGGTTGGCTTCTGCCATGCGGTGCACTTCGTCGCGCTTCTTCATGGCACCGCCACGGCCTTCCGTGGCTTCCATCAGTTCGTTGGCCAGACGCAGGGCCATCGACTTTTCACCGCGCTTGCGGGCAGCTTCCTTGATCCAGCGCATCGACAGGGCGAGGCGGCGGACGGGACGGACTTCGACCGGCACTTGATAGTTCGCACCGCCAACGCGGCGCGACTTCACTTCGACCATCGGCTTCACGTTGTTGATGGCAACGGTGAACGCTTCGAGAGGGTCCTTGTCCGGGTTCTTCTTTTCGATGAAGTCGAGAGCACCGTAAATGATGCGCTCGGCAACAGCCTTCTTGCCGCCTTCCATGATCACGTTCATGAACTTCGACAGCTCGACATTGCCGTACTTGGGATCCGGCAGGATTTCACGTTTGGGGACTTCGCGACGACGTGGCATTTTCTTAACCTCTTTGCTTCAGTTGGCACCGTTTCCGGTACCGCGAGAGCCAGCTGGAACTCTCACTTACTCGACCCGACATTGGGTCACTTCGTTCGATGTGCCCGCCAAGGCAACCGAACACCGTTTGTTTTTTCGCAACAGGAAGGCTTAAGCCTTCTTGGGACGCTTCGCGCCGTACTTGGAACGCGACTGCTTGCGGTCTTTCACGCCTTGCAGGTCGAGCGAACCGCGCACGATGTGGTAACGCACACCGGGCAAGTCCTTGACACGACCGCCGCGAACCAGCACGACGCTGTGTTCCTGCAGGTTGTGGCCTTCGCCGCCGATGTAGGAGATGACTTCGAAGCCATTGGTCAGACGGACCTTGGCAACTTTACGAAGCGCCGAGTTGGGCTTCTTTGGCGTCGTGGTGTAGACGCGGGTGCAGACACCGCGACGTTGCGGCGAGTTCTGCATGGCAGGGCTCTTCGAATTGATCTTTTCGACCGTTCGACCCTGACGCACCAGTGATTGATGGTTGGCATGAATGAATAAGTCCCAAAACGACCCGGCCTTGGCAGTGAAACCCTCCTCGTCGTGACGCGAGGAAGCCGGGAATAACGAAAACGTGAAACCCTTCGGAAAATTCCGAAAAGCCCACGAGTATAGCAAACGAGCCTGAAACGGCAAAGTCAGCCGCCGCGGATGCCCGCCGGCGGCCGTGTTTTCACCCGCGCGGCTACTTGATCCAGAGGCGCACGGCGTCCCAGGCGCGGCCGAACACGCCGGCCTGCTCCACCGCTTCCAGGGCCACCAGCGGCACGTCGGCCACGGGCTGGTCGTCCAGCGTGACCTTGAGCGAACCGACCGGCTGGAACTTGGTGAACGGCGCCACCAGCGGGTCGGGGCGCGACACCTGCGTCTTGATCTTGCTGGCGCTGCCCGAGGGCACGGCCACCACGATGGCTTCCGGGCGGCCCAGCTTCAGCACGTTGGCCTGACCCTTCCAGACGGCAGGGGTGGCGGCCGGCTGGCCGGCGTCGAACAGGCGCACGGCGTCGTAGGCGGTGTAGCCCCAGTTCAGCAGCTTCTGCGATTCGTTGGCGCGCACGGCCTCGCTGGAGGCGCCCAGCACGATCGACAGCAGCCGGCGGCCGCCGGTCAGGTTCGGGAAGTCGCGCTTGGCGGTGGCGATCATGCAGTAGCCGGCGGCCTCGGTATGGCCGGTCTTCAGGCCGTCGACCGTGGGGTCGCGGAACAGCAGCAGGTTGCGGTTGGTGTCGTTGGTCGACGGGGTGCCCGGGTAGCGGTACTTCTTGATGGCGTAGTACTTGGCTTCCTCGGGGAAGTCGCGCACCAGGCGGGTCGCCAGGATGCTCAGGTCGCGGGCCGTGGTGGTGTGGCCGGGCGCGTCATGCCTCGGGGTTCTTGTAGCTGGTGTTCTTCATGCCCAGCGCCTTGGCCTGGGCATTCATCATCTCGACGAAGTGCTCCACGGTGCCGCCCACGCCTTCGGCCAGCGCCACCGTGGCGTCGTTGCCCGACTGCACGATCAGGCCCTTGATGAGGTCTTCCACCGGCACCTGCATCTTGGGGTCGATGAACATGCGCGAGCCGGGCATCTTCCAGGCGCGCGGGCTCACCGGCAGGGTCTGCGTCAGCGTGATCTTCCGGGCGCGCAGCGCGTCGAACACCACGTAGGCCGACATCAGCTTGGTCAGCGAAGCCGGCTCGATCTGGCTGTCGATGTCCTTCTGCGCCAGGATCTGGTTCGCGGTCACGTCGAGCAGCAGGTAGCTGCGCGCGGCAATTTCAGGCGGCGCCGGCGTTTGGGCGGCTGCGATCAGGCTGACGGATGCGACGGCGACGAACACCAAGGCGCGGATTGCGCCAAGAAAACGATTCATTGGGAGTCTGGAAAGAGACGGAAACAAGCCTGCGAGGCTTTCATGCAACACCCGCGCGCAGATGGCGGGCGACGAGGCTCTTGAGCAGCGGCAATTGTCCGTGAAAGAAATGGCCACCCCCGGGGATGACTGTGACAGGAAGTGACTGCGGCCGCGCCCAGTCCATCACGGCGGACAGGGCCACGGTGTCGTCGGCTTCGCCATGAATGACCAGCGCGCGCTCGTGCGCCTCGGCCGGCAGCGGCGCCACCACGTTGCGCGCGGCGGCGGTGCCGACCAGCACGACCTGCCGCACGTCACGCGCGGCCCAGAGCCTGGCGACGGCACCGCTCGCGACAAAGGCCCCGAACGAGAAACCGGCGATCGCCAGCGGGCCTTCGGGCGCGAGCTGGCCGACGACGTTCAGCATGTCCTCGAGCTCGCCCCGCCCCTCGTCGTGCACGCCTTCGCTGGCGCCGACACCGCGGAAGTTGAAGCGCACCGCCGTCCACCCGCTGGCCACGAAGGCACGCGCCAGCGTCTGCACCACCTTGTTGTCCATGGTGCCGCTGAACAGCGGATGCGGATGGGCGATCACCACGATGCCGCGCGGCGTTTCGGCGGGCTGGTCGCGCTGCACCTCGATGCGGCCGGCGGCGCCCTGGAGGCTGATCTTTTCGGTCTGGGAATTCATGGGCACAAGGTACGAGCAGGGGAAGCGGCGGGAAGTTCAGCGTCCGACGTTCGGCGGCAGCAACAGCCGCTCGACGACTTCGCCGTTCTTCAGGTGCGATTCGACGATCTCGTCGATGTCATCGCTGTCGACGAAGGTGTACCAGACGGCTTCGGGGTACACGACCGCCACCGGTCCGCCCGCGCAGCGGTCGAGGCAGCCGGCCTTGTTCACGCGCACCTTGCCGGGCCCGGAAAGCCCCGCTTCCTTGACCTTCGCCTTGCAGCGGTCGAAGCCTTCCTGCGCGTTGTGCAGGGCACAGGAGTCCTCGCCGTTCTTGCGCTCGTTGAGACAGAAGAAGATATGGCGGCCGTAGTAGCCCGACGGCGCGGCGGATGGGGTGCTGTGCATCCGCCGATTTTAGTGACCGGCCCCTCCAGCCGGGGCGGCGCCGCCCCGGCTGCGCCGCGACAGGGCCGCCACCACGTAGGCCAGCACGGCAAAGGGCCAGGCCCATCCCAGCCACTGGGCCAGGCCGTGGAAGCGGATGAAGCGCCCCTGCTCCCACGTGGCCAGGGTCTGCGCGAAATACGCGCTCTCGGGCGCCTGGTTGAGCAGGCTCAGTTGCAGCACGAGCCCCGCCAGCAGCAAGGCCGCGCACAGGCGGCGCGGCGCCAGCAGCAGCAACATGCCCGCCAGCAGCGCCGCCACCATGCCGACCTGCACCGGCAGGTCCAGCCAGGCCCACGCATGCGACGGCCCGTAGCTCAGCGCCGCCGACAGCGCCGAAGCCGCCACGCCCGCCAGCAGGATCAACGGCAGCAGGATGGCGCGCTGCACGACCGAGCGCGCCACCAGGTAGCCCAGCAGGCACGGCACCAGCGCGCCCAGCATCACGCACAGCAGCTCCACGGCGGGCACCAGCGGCTCGAGCTCGAACTGACGCAGCGGCAGCCAGTCGATGAAGGGCGTGTCGAGCAGCCACTCGGAGATCGCAACCTCGAGCCGCTCGAACACCTGCCCGAGCCCGAAGGTCACTGCCGCCGGGAACAGCAGCGCGAACGGCCAGAGCGCCAGCAGCACCAACCCGCCGCGGGACTCCTCGATGAACCACTGCGAGCGCGCGCGGCTCCAGTGCGCGACCGCGCCCAGCCGCTCCAGCCCCGCCGCCAGCACCGCGCCGATGACCGTGCCCGTCGTGTTCAGCGCCAGGTCCACGTTCGAGGGAATGCGTGCCGGCAGGTAGCTCTGCAGCGTCTCCATGGCAAAGGCGATGGCCGCGCCGGCCACCGAGGCCCGCAGCACCGCGCGCCACACGCTGGCGCTGCGGCGCGTGCGCAGCACCGCCAGCGCACAGAGAAAGCCGAAGGGCACGTAGCCCACGACGTTGATCGCGAAGTCGAAGCCCGTCCAGTACTTGGGCCAGGGCGCCGACAGGTAGGCCCAGGGCGCGATGCCCTGGTCGCGCCAGTCGGCGAAAGGGTACAGGCTGGCGTAGACGATCAGCGCCGCATAAGCCAGTGCCAGGGGGAGCGCGGCGGACTTGTGCGGCCTCTCCACCATATCCACCACCGGCGTCAGAACGGCTTGACGACCACCAGGATCACGATGCCCAGCAGCAGCAGCACGGGCAACTCGTTGAACCAGCGGAACCAGCGGTCGTTGCGACGGTTCTCGCCCGCCACGAAGCGGCGCAGCAGCACGCCGCAGCCGTGGTGATAGCCGATGGCCACCACCACCAGCGCCAGCTTGGCGTGCATCCAGCCGTTGCCCGGGCCGCGCCCGATGCCGTAGCCCAGCCAGAGCCACAGGCCGAAGCCCAGCGCGGGAACCGCCAGGAAGGTGGTGAATCTCATGAGCTTGCGTGCCATCAGCAGCAACCGCTCGCGTTCGGCCACCGACTCGGGCGGCACCATCGCCAGGTTGACGAAAATCCGCGGAAGGTAGAACAACCCGGCGAACCAGCTGGCAATGAAAACAATGTGTAGAGATTTGACCCAGAGCATCGCGGCAGTTTAGTGGCGCCCCCTCTGCGCCCAGCGACATGGGGCCTCTCGGAGATCTCCGGGCAAAAAAGCCCGACGTCTTCACGTCGGGCTGGGAAGCCCTTTTGCTGTCACACATCAAGGCACCCGCTCAGGGAGGAAAAGCGGGGAGCGGCAAGCCGCCCGCTTCAGAATTTAACAAAGACGAAACAAGGTTTCAAGCGACTGGGGCACTTTCTTTGACATTTAAAGCAAAAAACTTAGAACCTTAGAACTACGATTTGCGCTAGTTGTCAGACAACCGGCCACTGCAGACACCTGTACTGCGAAATGTTGCTTCGGGCACAATTTTAGATATATGACGTCATCAATTTCTCCCTTGGCCATGTTCCCCGCCGGCCGGCCGCGACGCCTGCGTCGCGACGCCTTCACCCGCAACCTGGTGCGCGAAAACACGCTGACGGTCAACGACCTGATCTACCCCGTGTTCGTGCAGGAAGGCGAAAAGCGCCGCGACGCGGTGCCGTCGATGCCCGGCGTGGACCGCCTGAGCCTGGACCTGCTGCTGCCCGTGGCCGAGCAATGCGTCAAGGCCGGCATTCCGGTGATGGCGCTGTTCCCGGTGATCGACGCCAGCCTGAAGACGCCCGACGGCGCCGAAGCCTTCAACCCCGACGGGCTGATTCCCCGCGTGGTCGCCGCCCTCAAGGCGCGCTTCCCCGAGCTGGGCGTGATGACCGACGTGGCCCTGGACCCCTACACCAGCCACGGCCAGGACGGCCTGCTCGACGACACCGGCTACA
The DNA here is from genome assembly GCF_016082275.1 of Variovorax sp. E3. Taxonomy (GTDB): domain Bacteria; phylum Pseudomonadota; class Gammaproteobacteria; order Burkholderiales; family Burkholderiaceae_C; genus Variovorax. Next base: position 1,070 of record NZ_MOWM01000223.1, on the reverse strand, counting down.
TCCTCAACGACGCCACCACGCAAGTGCTGGTGAAGCAGGCACTCACACAATCGCAAGCCGGCGTGGACATTGTGGCGCCCAGCGACATGATGGACGGCCGCATCGGCGCGATCCGCACCGCGCTCGAAGCCCGCGGCGACATTCACACGCGCATCATGGCCTACAGCGCCAAGTACGCCAGCGCCTTCTACGGCCCCTTCCGCGACGCCGTCGGCTCGGCCGCGACGCTCGGCAAGAGCAACAAGAAGGTCTACCAGATGGACCCCGGCAACAGCGACGAGGCGCTGCGCGAAGTGGCCCTGGACATCGCCGAAGGCGCCGACATGGTGATGGTGAAGCCCGGCATGCCCTACCTGGACATCGTGCGCCGCGTGAAGGACCAGTTTCACGTGCCGACCTTCGCCTACCAGGTGAGCGGTGAATACGCCATGCTCAAGGCCGCCGCCCAGAACGGCTGGCTCGACCACGACGCCGTGGTGCTCGAAAGCCTGCTGGCCTTCAAGCGCGCCGGCGCCGACGGCGTGCTGACCTACTTCGCGCTCGACGCCGCACGGCTGCTGCAGGCCTGACGGCACGCCGGCACCGGGCATGCGCATCTTCGAAATCGACCGTTCGCGCGTCAGCGAACACACGGCGCTGGCGCCGCTGGCCGCGCCGGGCGCGTGCGGCGCCGCCGGCTACCTCTGGATCTCGCTCACGCGCGAGGAATTCAAGGCCTCGCTGGCCGAGGTGCAGCAGATCCTGCAGGCGCTGTGCCTCACGCAGCTGGTCGACCTGCACGTGGCCGACCTGCTCAACGAGCAACTGCCCTCGCACTACGACTACACCTCGAAGTACGACGTGCTGGTGTTCCGGCGCCTGGCGAACGGGCAAGGCCAGGCGGCGCTGGGCAACGGCAAGGGCAACGGGAACGAAGCCCCGGCCCAGCCGACGGGCCCGCCCGCGCCTCGCAGCGGCCCGCCCGTGCTGCGCCGCGTCGACACCCGGCCGGTCGGCTTCGCCGTGTTCGACCGCGTGCTGCTGTCGGTGCACCCCGAAGACGGCGCCGTGCGCGACGCCTTCGCCGCCCG
>NZ_MOWM01000222.1 GCF_016082275.1 Variovorax sp. E3 | reverse complement strand
GCCGCCGCCGCCCCCGCCCCCGTGCTCACCAACGGCCTCGTGCGCGTGCCCGACGGCCGGCTGCTGGCGCCCGACATCGCCCGCATCGTGATGCGCGGCGAACTGGTGGTGGCCATGCTCAAGGTCGACACGCCGCCGTTCTTCTTCTTCGACGACAGCGGCCAGTGGACCGGGCTCGAAGTGGGCCTGGCGCAGTCGCTTGCCAAGGAACTCGGCGTGAAGCTGCGCTTCAACCGCGAGGCCGGCACCTTCAACGCCGTGGTCGACCTGCTGGCCAGCGGCCAGGCCGACCTGGCCATCAGCAAGCTGTCGCGCACGCTCGCGCGCACGCAGACCATTGCCTTCAGCGACGCCTACCTCACGCTGAACCACTCGCTGATCTTGAACCGCGTGAAGTTCGCGCAGCTTGCGCATGGGCGCCCGCTGCCCGAGGTGATCCGCAACTTCAACGGCAGCATCGGCGTGATCGCCAAGTCGTCGTTCGCGGACTACGCGCGCACCAACTTCCCGCACGCCAAGGTGCAGGAGTACCCGACCTGGAACGAAGTGCTGGTGGCCCTGCACAAGGGCGAGATCGTCAGCGCCTACCGCGACGAGTTCGAGGTCAAGCGCGTGCTCAAGGCCGACCCCACCGTGTCGCTGGTGCTGCGCACCGTGACGCTGAAGGACCTGGAAGACACGCTGGGCATCGGCGTGGCCGTGACCGACACCACGCTGCTGGCCTACGTGAACCAGTTCCTCGCCCAGCGCACCGAGAAGCTCGACATCCAGAAGGTCCTGCAGGCGCTCGACCGCTGAACGCCAACGGACACACACCCATCATGACTCCCTCCAAGTTCTACGCTTTCGTCCTCAACCCCTGGGTCGTGATCATCAGCCTGGGCGCCGGCGTGGCCTTCGGCATGCTCGCGCCGCCGCTGGCCACGCCGCTGGCCTTCGTGGGCGACATCTACGTCGACCTGCTGAAGATGATCACGCTGCCCTTCATGGTCTCGGCCGTGATCTTCAGCCTGCAGCGGCTGTTCCGCGACGGCGGCACCGCCAGCCTGCTGGGGCGCGTGGCGCTGGTGTTCCTCGCGTTCTCGGCCTTCGTGGCCATCGCCGGCGCGGCCACGCTGCTGATCATGCGTCCCGGCGAGAACCTGCCGAGCACCACCATGCAGACCTTCGGCCAGATCGTGGGCGGCGACCTGAGCGCCAGCGACACGGCCATGAGCCTGCGCGGCACCGACGAGGTCAAGAAGACCGCAAGCTTCGCCGACATGCTGGTGAGCCTGGTGCCGGCCAACATCTTCTCGGCGCTGGCCAACGGCGACACGCTCAAGACGCTGGTGTTCGCGCTGCTGTTCGGGCTGGCGGTGGGGCATGTGCCCACGCGCATCTCGGACGGGCTGACGCAGGCGCTGGAAACCGTCTACCACGCCTGCCAGACGCTGATGCGCTGGCTGAGCTTTCCGCTGCCGGTGGTGCTGTTCTGCATGAGCGCGGCGCAACTGGGCAAGACCGGCATCGAGCCGCTGCGCGCCATGGGGGCCTTCGTCGTCGCGTTCCTGGTGGTGTCGGTGCTGCTGCTGGCGGTGGCCGCGGTCATCATCTGGAAGCGCTCCAACGGCACGCTGGGGCAGACGCTCAATGCGCTGCGCGGCCCCTTCGCGCTGGCGCTGGCCACGCGCAGCAGCGCCACCTGCATGCCGATCATGATCGAGAGCCTGGTCACGCGGCTGGGCTTCGCGCGTTCGCGGGTCGAGCTGCTGGTGCCGCTCACGGTGTCGCTGCTGCGCATCGGGCCGGTCGTGTACTACGTGTGCGCCACCCTGTTCATCGCGCAGATCTACGGGCGCTCGCTGTCGCCGGTGGAAATCGGCATCGTGCTCACGTCGTCGGTGCTCGCGGGCTTTGCCTCGGCGGGCATGACGGGGCTGGTGACGGTGTCGCTGATCGGCATGACCTGCACCTACCTGGGCCTGCCCTTCGAGGCCGCGTTCATCCTCTTCCTGGCGGTGGACCCGGTGTGCGACATGCTGCGCACGCTGGTGCTGGTCATCGGCAACACCGCGGCCGTCGCCGTGGTGTGCCCGCGGCCCCTGAAGATATAGAGGGGCGCAACGTCATGTCCCGCATCGGCGTTCTCGGCGGCATGGGTCCATCGGCCACGGTGGACTTCATGGAGAAGATCATCCAGCTCACGCCCGCCACGCGCGACCAGGAGCACCTGCCGGTGATCGTGGCCAACCTGCCGCACGTGCCCGACCGCTCCAGCGCCATCCTGGGCACGGGGCCCGACCCGCTGGCGGCGCTGCTGGCGGGCATCGACCTGCTCAACGACATCGGCGTGGGCGTGATCGCCATTCCCTGCAACTCGTCGCACCACTGGTATGCGCAGATGGCCGCGCGCAGCCGGGCGCCGCTGATCCACATCGCGCAGTCTTGCGTGGCGGCCATCACCCATTCGCTTGACGGCCGGCCCGCGCGGGTGGCGGTGCTGGCCACGCGCGGCGCGCTGGCCTCGGGCTTCTACCAGCAGGCGCTGCGCGCGCGCGACATCGACTTCCTGGTGCCCGACGCGGCCACCGGCCAGGACCATGTGGACGCCTGCATCCGCGCCGTGAAGGGCGGCGACATGCAGGCCGGCGCGGCCGCGTTCGAGCGCGCGCTGCAGGCACTGGCGGCCACCGGCGCCACGGCGGTGATCATGGGCTGCACCGAGCTGCCCATCGCGGCCGAGGCCGCCCACGCCACCGATCACACGGCCATGACGCTGGTCGACAGCTCGCTGGAGCTGGCCCGCGCCACCGTCACTTTCGCGCTCGACAAGGGGTGGAACAAACCGACATGGGTTTCCTGACACGCATGTCCCACAGCCTGTTCGCCCTGCTGCTGTGCATGGCGGCAGGCGCTGTCGCGGGCGTCTATGCGCCGGCGGTGGGCGACGTGGCCTATGTGGCGGCGCAGGTGTACCTGTCGATCGTGAGCATGGCGGCCATTCCTCTGCTGGTGGTGGCCACCTTCTTCGGCCTGCGCCAGACCATGGGGCTGCCGTTTCCGGCGCGGCGCATCGCCATGATCGCGGGCTTGGCGCTGCTGCTGGTGGCGGGCTGCGCGGCCACCGGGCTGGCACTGGGCTGGATGAACGCGCCGGGCGCGCACCTCGACGCCGAGTCGCGCGAGCACCTGGGCGAGCTGGTGCAGCGGGCCGGCGACGGCGGCGACATCGAGATGCGGCTGTACGACAGCGGCACGCAGGCCACGCCCGTGGAGCGCCCGCGCGCCACCTTCCTGCCCGACAACTTCTTCCGCGTGCTGGTGGAGGGGCGCTCGCTGGGCATCCTGTCGTGCGCGCTGCTGTTCGGCCTGGCCTTCGCGGCGCTGGCGCGCTCGCAGCACAACGCGCTCAACCACATGTTCGAGGGCATCTACCGCACGCTCGAGCTGATCATCGCGCGCGCCAACATCCTGCTGCCGGTGGTGGCCTTCGGCATGTCGGCGCACGTGCTGTCGCAGACCGATGCGATCACCATCCGCGCCATGAGCGGCTTCCTGCTGCACTTCGTGGTGCTGGTGGCGCTGCTGGGCACGGCGGCCATCGCGGTGATCCACCGGCGCGGCAACCAGCCGCTGGCCGAGGTGCTGCAGCACCTGAAGGCGCCGATGCTGGTGAGCCTGGTGTCGTCGAGCACCACGGCCAGCATTCCGCACACCATCGAGGCCATGAGCGCGCGCCTGGGCTTCAGCCGCGGCATCGTCGAGCTGGTGGTGCCCACGGCCTCGGTGTTTTTGCGCGCGGGTTCGGCGCTGTACTACGTGCTGCTGGCGCTGTTCGTGGCCAACCTGTACGACCGCACGCTGAGCGCGGCCGACATCGGCATGATCGGCACGGGCGCGACCATCGCGGCCTTTGCCTCGGCCGGCAACAGCAGCCTGACCAACGTGGGCTACGCGGGCATCGTACTGTCGCTGCTGCAGCTGCCCATCGAGGCCGCGCTGGCGCTGTTCCTGGCGATCGACCTGATCTGCGAAGGCCCGCGCAACCTGCTCACCTTGCTGTGCAGTTGCGCGCTGATCGCCATCGTGTCGGCCGGCCTGCCGTCGGAGCGCATGGCCGCGCCCGCCACCGACGTGGCGCCCGTGCAGCCGCTGCGCTTCGTGCTCACGCGCGGCAACGTCGCGCTGCTGGCGGGCTGCAGCGTGCTGGCCTCCCTCCTGATCTTGCTGATGGGCATTGCCGTGGGTGCGCGGCAGGCCGTGCAGCCCTCCGCCGCGTATGCGACCTCCGCCGCGGCGAACCCTGGAATTTCGCGATGAACCGGACCTCGACTTTTTTCCGATGGATGGCCGCCGCGCTGCTGTGCCTGCAGTTGGCCGCCTGCGGTAGCCTGTTTCCCAAGGGCACGCGCGTGGACTGGAGCGAGCTCACGCTGTCGGCCGCGCCCAACGCCAACCAGAACAGCCCCGTGGCGGTCGACGTGGTGATGGTGCTCGACGACGCCATGCTCGGCCGCCTCACCGAGCTGACGGCCGCCAAGTGGTTCGGCGCGCGCGCGACCTGCAGAAGACCTTTCCGCAAAGCCTGTCGTACCACTCGTGGGAGCTGGTGCCGGGGCAGACGATCCGCGTGCCCGCCAGCGCCCTCGGCGCGCCGCGCGTGGCGGCCGTGCTGGTCTTTGCGAACTACACCACGCCCGGCGCCAACCGCGTCCGGGTGGAAGACCTCAAGGGCGCCGTTGTCGCCCGCTTCGACATTCAAAGCTTCGACGTGTCGACCACGCGTTGAACAACCCGGATCTCACCAGTGAATATCGCTCCCATCACCGACCGCGTCGAGTGGCATGAAGGCATGCTGCTGTCGCCGCAGCACTTTCAGCAGTTCTCCTCGCGCATGGACTCGCTCGTGGCCTGGCAGACGCTGGCCGCCGCGCCCTTCAGCTGGGGCGTGCGCCGGCTGGTGTTCGACCACGGCCTGCTGCCCGCCGGCCTGCTGCGCGTGCTGGCGCTCGAAGCCATCCTGCCGGACGGCACCGCCGTGCAGTACGCGGCCGACGAGGCCGCGCACGGCGCGCTCGAACTGTCGCTCGCGCCGCACACGGAGCAGCTGGCCAACGCACCGCTCGACATCTACCTCACGCTGCCCGTGACCGGCCCCGCGCGGCACCGCAGCGCCACCGTGCGCTTTCGCTCGGTGGGCGGCGCGCCGGTGGAAGACGCCGTGTCCGACGCCGAGCCCGCGAACATTCCGCGCATGCTGCCGCGCCTGGCGCTGAGCGCAGGCACGGTGCCGCCGGGCACGCACGTGCACCTGCGGCTGGGCCAGGTGTTCAAGGACAACGAGGTGGTCAAGCTCGGCGACGCGCAGCCGCCGCTGCTCGAGGTGGCGCGCGACAACCCGCTGTGGACGGCCGCCGCCGGCCTGCTGGGCCAGTTGCGCGGCAAGGCCGCCTTCGTGGCCAAGCAGACGGCCGTGCCCTCGTCGCGCGTGGACGACCGGCTCGCGCATCTCGAACTGAAAGACCGGCTGCGCAGCCTGCTGTCGGGCCTGCCGCATGCCGAGGCCGTGCTGCGCACGCCGCACCTGCACCCACTGCCGATGTACTGGTCGCTGTGCGCGCTGCTGGCTTCGCTGAGCCTGCTGCGCCCGGGCGGCCTGCCGCCGGTGCCGATGGACTACGACCACGCCGACCCCTCGCGCGTGTTCCAGCCGCTGCTGCTGGCGCTGCGCGATGCGGTGTCCGAAGTGAGCCAGGAGTACCGCGAGCACAAGTTCGAGTTTCGCCACGGCGCCTTCGAGACCACCCTGCAACCGCAGTGGCTGGCCGGCCAGCGCATCGTGGTCGGCTTGCGCGGCCAGTCCGACAAGGACCTGCTCGCGTGGATGGACAGCGCCATCGTCGGCGCGCAGTCGGCCTACCCGTCGCTGCGCGAACGCCGCGTGCTGGGCGCGGTGCGCCGGCCCATCGAATCGGCCGACGAGCTGGGCCTGCGCCCCGGCTCGGGCTACCTGCTGTATGCCATCCAGACCAGCGCCGCGCTGACCGTGCCCGGCGAACTGCTGGTGATCGCCAACGCCAACGAAGGCGCCACCGCCCAGCCGCCGCAGGAAATCGTGCTGTTCATCAAGGACTGACTGACCCATGGCACGCACCCTTCCCGACCTTGCGGTCGACGACCACATCACCAAGCAGTTCCGCGCCTTCTACGACGAGATCGTGAAGGCCCGCGACCGCACCGCCGACTCGCGCGAGACCGACCCCGACCTGGTGGCCGCCGCGCTGGCCCGCCACCTGGAAAACCTGCTGGAGCTGCAGTCGCTGGAGTCGCGCCGCGAGAGCACGCGCTTCGAGCTGGAGAACGTGGCCGACGCGCGCTACCTGAAGGCCGCGCTGGCCGACGAGATCCTGCTGCACACGCCGTGGGTGGGCCGCGAGCGCTGGACGGCGCACCTGCTGGAGTCGTCGCTGTTTCGCACCAACATCGCGGGCGACCTGGTGTTCAGCCGCATCGAAGAGCTGCTGTCGGGCCGCGAGCCCTCGCGCCGCGACATCGCGCGGCTGTACCTCTTTGCGCTGGCGCTGGGCTTCCAGGGCAAGTACCGGGGCGGCGGCGAAGAGGCGCGCCTGCTGGGCTACCGCGAGGAGCTGTTCCAGTTCGTCTTTCAGCGGCCGGCCGATTTCTCGGGCCGCGACCGCGTGGTGTCGGAGCGCGCCTATGCGAGCACGCTCTCGCACATCGCGCCGCGCAAGCTGCCTACGCTGAGCCGCTGGACGGTGCTCTTCCTGCTGGGCATCGCCACGCTGCTGGCGGTGTCGGAGCTGCTGTGGCTGTGGCAGTCGTGGCCGGTGCGGCAGGTGCTGCAGCCGGGTGCGGTCGATGCGTCGGGGGTCTACACGCGATGAACCACATCCGCCCCACGCTGCGCTTCAGGAGGTCGTCGCCATGCTGACCGACCAGCTCTTTCTTGTCTCCATCGCGGTGCTCACGCTGGTGGTGCTGCTCGTGCTCGGCATGGTGCTGTACTTCGCGGCGCGGCGCTCGCATGCCAAGCCGTCGAGCGACCCGAAGGTCGCGCGCATCCGCTTCGACTCGCTGCGCAGTTCGTTCCGCCAGGCGGTCGAGCTGATCGAAGGCAACATCGCCTCGCGCGCCGACCGCTACGGCATTCCGTGGATCATGCTGCTCAACGAGGGCGACGACCACCGGCAGTTGCCCATCGAGCAGTCGGGCGTGGCCAGCGCGCTGAGCACCGAGTCGGCCTCGGCCGCCACCACGCAGGGCATTTCGTGGCACTTCTTCGACCGGGGCGTGGTCATCGACATCCAGGGCGCGTACCTGGGCTCGCCCGACGACGACGATGCCTCCGAGAAGCCGTGGGACGAGTTCCTGGGCATGTGCCGCGCCTACCGGCCGCAGCGGCCGTTCGACTCGGTGGTCATCACCATTCCTGCGGCGCTGCTGCTGGACGACAGCACCGACGGGCGGCTCGAACTCTCCAAGCGCGCCAAGCTCGCGCACCGCCGGCTGTGGCTGGCGCAGAACCGCTTTGCGATGCGCTTCGCGGTGTATGTGCTCATCACCGGCGCCGAACAGCTCGAAGGCTTCAGCGCCTTCGCGCGCGCGCTGCCCGAGCCGCTGCGCGCGAGCATGCTGGGCTGGTCGTCGCCCTACGACCTGTCGACCACCTACCAGCCGGGCTGGGTCGACGAGGCCGTGGGCACGGTGGTGCGCTCGGTGTCCGACGTGTCGGCCGAACTGTTCGCCACCGACACCGCGCCGCAGGGCGCCGGCCCGCAGCTGCTGCTGCCCTCGCGCATCGAGGCGCTGCGCGGCCAGCTGCAGCTGTATGTCGACGAGCTGATGCGCCCGAGCGCCTACCACGAGCCCTTCTTCTTCCGTGGCATCTACCTGACCGGCGACGCGGGCGAATCGGCGCAGGCCATTGCCACCATCGACGCCGCGCGCCATGCGGAGCACGATACCTACGGCCGGCAGGAGCCCGCCGGCGGCGACCTGATCGCGCAGCTGATGCGCCAGCCCGCGTTCCTGCGCGACCTGTTCGAGAAGAAGATCTTTCTCGAATACGGCCTCACGCGGCCGTCGCGCACGCAGACGCTCGCACGGCCCGTGCTGCACCGCGCATTGCGCTGGACGGCGGTGCTGTTCATCGGCGGCTGGGGCATCGGCCTGGTGGTGGCGACGTGGCAGCTGCACCGGCACAACGGCACGCTGGTGTCGGCGCTCTCGCAGCTGCAGCACGACGCGCAGTACCGCATGCGCGCGCAGCAACGCGGCGAGGCCATTCCCACGGCGTGGTATCGCAACAAGGCGCTGTCGCTGCTGGCCATGAACGAGCGGCTGCGCACCGACGGCACCTATTCGTTCTTCATGCCCGGCTCGTGGCGCCCGTTCGACGACTTGAACGAACGCGTGATCGAGCGCATCGAGCGCGAGTTCGGCGACATTGCGTGAGCACCCTGCGGCGCGAGCTGATGGCGCGCGTGAGCCAGTTGAGCGGCGTGGAGCAGGACGAAGCCACCGGCGAATTCATCGTCGGCGCGAGCTGCAGCCTGCCGCCGAGCTTCAAGACCATCGGCGATGCGCCGCGCAAGAACGGCCTGCTGGTGGAAGACCAGCCCGAGTTCGGTGCGCTGCAGCGCTACCTGGGTTCGGCCGAACAGCTCGACACGGCGTTGCAGGCGGTGGAGCGGCTGCGCCAGCCGTCCACCGGCAATGCGGAAGACCTGCGCGTGGCCGTGCGCTACGCGCTGGGCGCCGAGCTGCCCGCCGACCTGAGCCGCAACCTTCGTTACTTCCGCCAGGCGGCCGAGGGCCATGCGCTGGCGATTCCGCTGGCGCCGGTGCAGGCGGCGCTGCGCTGCGCGCTCGACAAGGGCACGGCGCAGCTCGACACGCGGCTGTTCGTCAACAACGAGCTGCTGGTGTCCGAGCAGGCGCTGGCGCGGCTGATGCCCACGCTGGCCGGCAACGGCACCTTCGCGCGCACCACGGCCAGCTACCGCGAAGTGATCGGCGCCATCAAGGACCAGGAAGACCTGGTGGCCTCGGGCAAGGGCGGCTGGATGCGCCAGCCGGTGCTGGTGCTGGGCGGCGGGTACGACCGCACCATCGCGCGCATCGAGCAGAACCGGCTGCTGGGGCAGGAGTCGGCCGACGCGGTGCGCGGCCGCGCGCAAGACGCTTTCCAGAAATTCCGCGCCGAGTTCAACCTGCGCTTCGGCGGCGCGCAGCCCGGCCTCGTGTGGCAGGACAAGGACGGCCGCTTTGCGCTGGCGCCCGAACGCATCGCGCTGCGCGACGCGCTCACCGCGCTGCTGGCGCAGCCCTTCATGGCCGCCGCGCGCGACCGCGAGCTGCCCGGC